>JAQVSS010000286.1 GCA_028700415.1 Kiritimatiellia bacterium | reverse complement strand
TGTTGGTGCTGGGGTCGTTCGTGTATCTCAAGTACAAGAGCCTGTTCGAGCCGGCGGCTGGAGGAAAAGGGACAGGAGACGGGGGAGAGCCATGAGGATAGGAACGAAGACGCTGTTTGGAATGGGTGTTTGGGCGGCCGCCGCGGTCGGGGCGGGGGAGTGGCGCGTCACGCGCGACATTGCGGGCCAGACCGAAACGACGGCGGTGGTTGCTGTGACGCTCGACGCGCATGTGTTTGAAAACTGTCAGCCCAAACTGGCCGATGTGCGGGTGCTGGACAGCGCGGGGCACGAAGTGCCGCGCGTGATCCTGCCGGAACGCGATTACGTGTTCGAGCGGCGTTACACGCCGCGCGGGGCCGTGCTCAAAAGCCTTGAGCAGTTGCCGGAAGGCGGTCTGGCGGTCGTGTGCGAGATCGGGCGGACGAATGCGATGTCGCTTTCGCAGGTGACCCTCCACACCCCGCTGCGTAATTACGAACAGACCGTGACCGTGTACATACAGGACGGGAAGGGGAAATGGCAGCCGGTCAAGGGGGCGGAGCCGCTCTTCGATTACAGCCGGTTTGCGGATGTGAAGAAAGAGACGGTCGACTTGCCCTTGCTGACCAACCGGCTTTTCAGACTCGTGATCGGCCAGGCAGACGACAAGGCTTTCTCTTCCTATACGTCGGTAACGGAGGAGTCCGATGGCGGCCAAAAGGTTCAGCGTCAATTCCGGCGCTATCAGGTGGAGCGGCGGCCGTTCCGCATCGACTCGGTCACTTTCCGCGACACCGAGCGGGTCGCCGCGGCAAAACCGAAACAGGAACGGGTTGCGGCGGCGAACCCCGAGGTGAAAGAAGAGGCCGACCGGAAAACCACGACCTTGACGTTTCCTGCCGGGCGGTATCCGGTGGTGGGGGTCGCGCTGGTGCCAGAGCAGCAGAATTTTGAGCGCAAGGTGACGGTGGAATGTCCCGGACCCGGCGGCTGGCGCGTTCTCGCTAACGACGTGCTCTCGCGGTCGCGTCTGCCCGGAGTCGAGCCGAGTGACCGTTTTGAGGTCGGGTTTAACGAGACCCGGACTGAGCGGTTGCGCGTGCGGATCCGCAACGACGACAACCCGCCGCTGACCTTCGGGACAGACGGCGTGACACTCGTGCGGCAAGTTTACAGCGCGGTGTTCATCGCGGAGAAAGGCGAGCGCTATCGGCTCGCCTACGGGAATCCTGAGGTTCAGGCGCCTCCGGTGTACGAACAGGGAGTCGTGGCCTATCTGAACAGGGGGCAGAAGACGCTCATGTGGAAGCTGTCGCCCGCGCCCGAGGGCGCAGTCACGTACGGCGCAGCGGTGTGCGTGCGGCAGTTTCTCGTCAAGCACGGCATGCTGCTGCTCTCCGTACTGGTGATGGCGGCGCTGGGGCTCCTGATCCTGCGTGCCGTGCGGCATGTGGAGAAATAGCGGGGCGTTAAGAAAACACTCCCTTTAGCCTCTGGTTTTTTGGTATCCTGTTCTCACTTTATCAAGCACGTAATACGAGGAGGAGAGTATGGCCGAGAAGAAAGCAAGCAACACACAACTGGAAGCTGTTTTAAGCCAGATCCGCAAAGAATTCGGCGATTCGGCCATCATGCGTATGGGAGATGCGGAAGCCTCGAAGAATATTCCGGTCATCCCGACGGGCGCGTTCTCCCTCGATCTCGCCCTTGGCGTGGGCGGGTTGCCGCGCGGCCGCGTGGTTGAAGTCTACGGGCAAGAGTCTTCCGGCAAAACCACGCTGGCCCTGCACATCATCGCCAACGCCCAGAAAACGGGCGGGCTTGCCGCTTTCGTGGACGCCGAGCACGCGATGGACCCCAACTACGCCCGCCGCATCGGCGTGAACCTTGACGACCTGCTGGTCTCGCAGCCCAACTCCGGCGAGGAAGCGCTCACCATTACCGAGCAGCTCGTCAAGAGCGGCGCGCTAGACGTGGTGGTCGTGGACTCCGTGGCGGCTCTCGCCCCTCAGGCGGAGCTGGACGGCAACATGGGCGATTCGCACATGGGCCTTCAGGCGCGCCTCATGTCGCAGGCCATGCGCAAGCTCACCAGCGCGATCTCCCAGACCAAAACGCTCTGCCTGTTCACCAACCAGGTGCGCGACAAGATCGGCGTGATGTTCGGGAACCCCGAGACCACACCTGGCGGCAAGGCACTCAAGTTCTACGCCTCGGTGCGCCTCAATGTCCAGCGTATCGGCGCGATCAAAGACCCCACCGGCACGGTGATCGGCAACCGGACGCGCGTCAAAGTCGTGAAAAACAAGGTCGCGCCGCCCTTCACCGAAGCGGAGTTCGACATTCTCTACGCCCGCGGCATCTCGTGGGAAGGCTCGGTGCTGGACGCCGCCCTCGCGCGCAACGTCGTGACCAAGCGCGGCTCGTGGCTGAGCTTCGGCACGGAGCAGATCGGCCAAGGCTCGATCGCCTCCACCGAGTTCCTGCGCGCACATCCTGAAATCGTCGAGCAGATCATCGCCAAGATCAAGGCCGAGCCCGCCCTCGCGATCGGCAAGGCCAAACCCGCCGAAGGCGCCGCCGAATAACCTCCTTCCGGGGAACGCGGAGTCCCCAGCGTGATCTTAAGCTTGGGAGGACTGCCCTCTCCAAGCTCGTGTCCGCCTCTCGTCGGCACTATTCCACGACGACGCGATAGAAGCCTTGCGGCGCGTTGGAAACCGCGTTGAAGCTGTGGGCCGTCGTCTGCAGCGCGGTTGCGCCAGGCACCGCTTCCCACTGCGGGCTGACCAGGCTTGGCGTATGTTCGACGCGCACGGGCTGATCGGATGCCGTCCACGTCAGACTGACCACGCCGTTGGCGATCAGGATGCCGGTAAGGGTCACCGGTTCGGGCGGAGTCTCCGGTTGGAGTTCGCCGTAGATGAAGGACGCCGCCGACCAGACCGACGGCTCGCCCCAGACGTCGAGCGATCTGACGCGCCAGAAGTAGCGCGCGTTGATCGCCAGCCCCGCGGAGCCCGGCAGCGCGTTGAGCCGCGCTAGCACGACCGTCGGCTGCGCGTCGACGTCCGCTGCGACCAGCGCGTTCGTGAACGCATCGTCGGTCGCGATCTGGAGCTGATAGCCGGTGACGAAGTCGCCGAGGTCGCCGTCCTCGCCCGCGAACCAGATGAAGTAGCCGTTGGCGTCGGGCATCGTGGCGTCGGCGTACGGCGAGACGATCAGCGGCGCGGTCGGCGGGTGGTTGACAAGATCCACGAAGAACGTGCCCGTTTCGCTCCAGGCGCTCACGTTGTTCCCCGTGTCGATCGAGCGGCAGCGCCACCAGTACTGTGCGTCGTCCGCCAGTGCCGGCGTGACGACCCAGGCGGTGGTGTCCACGCCGGAGGCGAGCACTGGCACGATGGCGACGAGGTTTGAGAGTGCCGCGTCGCTGTAGACCTCGAAGCGGTACGAAAGCGGGTCGGTCTGGCAGTCGAAGGCGTTCGAGATGACGAGCGTGGGCGTCAAGTCGGGCATGATCTCCAGATTCGCCGGGGAGATGAGGGTCGGGGGCTCCGGCGCCTCTTCGCCCACGCCGAACGCGTCGACCGCCAGCGCGGCGACCGGCGCCGTGCCGTAGAACGTCTCGGTGTAGAGCCGCAGCCGGATCGTCTTGCCGACATGCGCGGCGAGCGAGGCCTGGCGCTTCGTCCAGTTCGCCAGCGTCGTGCCGGTGTCGATGTTGCAGGTGGGCAACTCCGTCCAGTTGACGCCGCCGTTCAACGAGACCTGGAGCCGGACCTGCGTGTAGTGGTTCAGCGTTCCCTTCGCCCAGAACGTCACGGACGGATTCACGGCCGCCGTCAGGTCGATGGCGCCGCCCAGCGCCGACGTGTAGACCATGTCGCTCATGAGATTCACGCCGTTGCCGTTTCGAACTTCCACGTCTCCCTGGTAGGCCGTCCCTTGCGCCGGCGTCCAGAGCGACGAAATCCACTGGGACATCTCGCCCTCGAACCCGTCGTAGAATGGATACGGCTTGCGCGCGTCGCCGAGGTCAGTCACGGAGAGGTCGTCGATCGCCCAGCCATCGGCGACTGTTGCCGGGTTGTTGTCGACGCCGACGCCGAACCGGATGCGGACGTTCGACTGCCCCTTCCACGGGGAGAGGTCTATTTCCTGCAACCTCCAGGCTGACCTTGTCCCGGCGCCGTAGACGCCGTAGACGCGCGACCACCCCGATTCGTTGACCGACACCTCCGCCGCCGCCCAGTCGCCGGCGCCCAGAGCATAGCGGTCGTGGAAGCGCAGCACCGGCCACGATGCCGTGGAGAGGTCGACGCAGAAGCGCAGGTATGTCGTGCCCTGGCTTGCCGGGTAGTCGATCCCCGGCGAATCGGCGATGCAGGCGCTTCCGCTGTTGGCGTAGTTGGACTCGGCGCCCCAGCGTGACCCGGCCGTGCGGTCCAGCAGCGCCATGTCCTCCATGGGGTTCGTGAATCCCACGGACTGCACCTGCGTCCACGCGGAGGCGGTGGAGACGGCCGAGTACATCTCGTCGGCGTCGACGGTGAAGATGCCGTAGTAGTACAACCAACCCTGGTTGAGGCCGCCGTCCGGCCCGAAGTCCGTGAACGCGAGATCCGCGAGGTTCGTCGTACTGCAGATCAGCGTGTCCGCCGTGGTGAGCGTGGCGTCGGTCGAGCGGTACAGCTCGTAGCGCTTGAAGCCCGCGCCCAGCGTCGACGCCGTCCACGTCAAGTCCACGCTCTTCAAGTGCGGCGCGGGCGAGAGCATCAGGCTTGCGGCCGGACGGTCTTTGACCACGAGGCCGTCGATCGTCAGCCCGCCCGCCGGAATCTCGCTGTAGAAGCTCTCCAGCATGAAGCGCAGCCGCACCTTCAGGCCCGTGTGCTCCGCGAGCGACGCCTGCCGGCGCGTCCACCCCAGGTTCGCGCCGTTGTCCACCCGCGCGTCCGCGTACTCGTAGGGCCAGCTCAGGCCGCCGTCGCGCGACACGAACAGCCGCAGCTGGCTGTAGCTGGGCAGCGTCCCGCGGACCCAGAAGACGATCTGCGGGTTGGCCGTCCCCGTCAGGTCCAGCTCGCCCGCGAGCGTGAGGTAGTGCTGGGTGTCGGGCGACATCCGCGTCGCGGTCGTCGGACGGTCCGCCAGCGCGGACGCCCCCGCCCGGGGGTTGTTCGTGAGCGCCAGCCACGAGGCCGCGATCCACCGGTTCGTCCAGCCCGCTTCCTCGAAGCCCTCGTAGAGCGGGTACGGGATCGCCGCCGGCGCGTGGTCCACGACCGAGACGTCGTCCACGAACCAGCCGTCCTCGGTCGTCGCGACGTTGTTGTCCGCCGCGAAGATGAAGCGCAGCCGCACGTTGCCCTCGTTCTTCCACTGCGAGAGGTCGATCTCCTGCTCCTGCCAGTCCGCGCGCGCCCCCTGGCCGTACACGCCGTAGAGCCGCGTCCAGCCCGATCCGTTGGGCGAGATCTCGACCCGGAGCCAGTCGCCCGCCCCGAGCGCGTAGCGGTCGCGGAAGCGCAGCACCGGCCACGACGTGCCGCTCAGATTCACCGAGGTGGTCATGTATGAGGACTGGTTGTGGGGATAGTTCGCGCCCGGGGAGTCCGCCATCGAGCCGGTGCCTTCGCAGAAAACGCTCGAATCGACGCCCCACGCGCCCGTCACGTCCCAGTTGTCGGCCGTGTCCATCGGGTCGTGGAAGCCGGCGGGCCGCGGCACGGTCGTCGCCGCCACCTGGCTCACCGCCGAGTAGGCCTCGTCGGAGTCGACGGTGA
>JAQVSS010000285.1 GCA_028700415.1 Kiritimatiellia bacterium | reverse complement strand
GTTTTTTATACGATTCCAGCGTGACCGTTCCCGCCGCCTGCTGCGCCTCGAAGGTCTCCGGGGTGAACCCGGTCACCGTGACGCGGCCTTCCGCGATGACGAGCCCCGCCGCAATATCCACAACCGGCAGGAAGAAAAATCCTTTTTTCGTTTTCGCCTTGCCGGTTTTCGGTTGCGGGGTTTTCAGGGCGGGCGTAATCGTCGCGGCCGGGCGCTTGAAGGTCACCTGCCCCACGTCGAAAAAGCCCACCGGCAGCAGGCGCAGGAGCCCCCGGTCAAAGGCCACCTCGTCCGAGGTGAACTCCACGCCCCGTTCCGGATCGACCACGCGGAGCCGTTTCAGCACGGGCGCGCGGAGCCACCCCAACGACCATTGCCCAACCGACACCTGCACCGGCGCAAGCGCCGCGTTGACTTTGGGCAGGACGACTTTCAACCCGGCCTCTGTGGAGAGGAGCGTGGGGAGCAAGGCCAGCATCGCGAACAGGGGCACCAGCAGAATGAGGGCCAAGCGGAACAGGCCGCGAAGACATCCCGGGCGCTGCTCCAACGCCTCATCTGCTTCCTCGTCTCTGATCTCTGCGAAATCCATCTGTTTTCCTCGCACGCGCGACCGGTTCCCCGGTGCGGCTTCAGGACCGTAAACGCGACAAAGGATAACACGGTCAGGCGGCAAAGTCGATGCCGCCGCGGTTACCAGAGCCCGCCGGGGCGCTGGCAGAAGGGCCGGACGTCCGCGATGTCGGCGGCATCGCAGACGAGCATCGCGAGCCGGTCGATCCCGAGAGCGATCCCGCCGCAGGGAGGCATGCCGCTTTCGAGCGCGGCGAGGAACGGCTCGTCCAGCGGATAAACCTCCTTGCCGAGCGCGCGCCGCTCTCCGGCGGCCTCGAGGAAGCGCGCCCGTTGAGCCGCCGGGTCGCAGAGCTCGCTGTAGGCGTTGGCAAGTTCGAGCCCGCCGGCATAGACCTCCCAGCGTTCGGCCACGCGCGGGTCATGCCGTTTCAGCCGCGCGAGGGAGGCGGCGGGGGCGGGGTAATCGGTCAGCACGCACGGCCGGTCCCGGGGCAGGGCGGGCTCGACCTTTTGGGTCATGTCGAAATCGAAACGGTCGGGATCCCAGTTTTCGACCGGATCCCAACCGGCCCATTTCAGGAAGGCCTCGCGCACGGTGTGGCAGTGCCAGGGGCGCGAGAGATCGACGGGTGCGCCGCAGTAGGTCAGGGACGTTTGCCCGGTAACGGTCTGGGCCACGTGGGCGAGCAAGGCTTCGGTGTCGCGCAGGATATCGGTGTAGCAGGCTCCGGTCCGGTACCATTCCAGCAGGGTGAATTCCGGGTTGTGGCGGCGCCCGCACTCGCCGCTGCGGAAACAGGGGCCGATCTGGAAAAGGCGTTCGCACCCGTCGGCGAGCAGCCGTTTCATGTGGAGCTCGGGCGAGGCGCGCAGCCAGGCGCGGCCAGAGGGCGGCGCGTCGATGTGCGTCTCCAAGGCCGGCGCGGGAATGCGCGCGGGCGTTTCGACTTCCCAGAAATCGCGGGCGTAAAAGAAGTCGCGCACGGCGCGGAGAACGCGGCTGCGGAGCTCGAGGTTGGAGAGAAGCATGGTGGGCGCTCAGTACATTTTCTCGTACTCGCCTTTGCCGAGGCGTTTCAGTTTGGTGAACCCCGCGGCTTTGGCGCGGTCGTCGAGGCCGGACTTCGAACGCCCGATCGCGGGCGCGGTGATGACGCGGCGCACAGGCGCGCCGCATTGCGGGCAGGCCGTCAGGCGCGGGTCTCGGATCGATTGGATCGTCTCGAAACCGCTGGCGCAATGGGGACAACCCTTTTCCGGGCTCGCGGCCTCGTAATCATAAACAGGCATACATTCTCCGGGGCTTCGGAATATTGGATTTGGAACAAAGGCAGTATAGCACATCCGGCCGCCCGGACAAACCGGTCTTTGCGGCGCGCAAACTCCGCATTGTCCGCGCCCCTGTTTTTTATTACACTGCTTCCCAAAACGCTCACTTCTTCTTCCACGATGAACCGGCTTTCTTATCTCATCCGCCGCCTTTTGCTGGTGATCCCGACCTTTCTGGGCATCACGGTGGTCTGCTTTGCGCTCACGCGGCTGTTGCCCGGCGGGCCGGTGGATATCCAGCTCATGAAGATGCGCAACATCGGGGGCGCGAACGACCGGTCCTCCGCCACTGTCACCCAGGTGACCGAAGAGTACCGTCAGGAACTCAACAGGCAGTTCGGGTTTGACCGGCCCCTCGTCGTGCAATACGTCGATTGGCTGGTCGACAAGCGCATGGGGATGCGCATCGCTTCGTACGACTATCCCAACCGGACCGCCTGGCATCTCATCGCCTCGCGTTTCCCGGTCTCGCTCTGGTTCGGCATCATCAGCTTTGTGCTGAGTTACCTCATCTGTATCCCCCTCGGCATCGCCAAAGCGTTGCGGCACCGCCAAACGTTCGATGCCGTCTCCAGCCTGATCGTGTTCGCGGGCTATGCGATTCCCGCTTTCGCCTTGGGCATGGTGCTCAAGATGCTGTTCTGCGGCACGGTCGAGGGGCTCGGCGATTTCTTCCCGCTCGGCGGTTTCGAGTCGGACCTGGCGGTTTCGGCCACGTGGGGGACGCGCCTCGCGGACCGCGCCTGGCATATGGTGGTGCCGGTGGCCTGCTATGTGGCGGGCAATTTCGCGGTGCTCACGCTCATCATGAAGAATTCGCTGCTCGACCAGATCGCCAGCGACTACGTGCGCACCGTGCTCGCCAAGGGCGCGACCCGCCGCCGCGCCATCTGGGGGCACGCCTTCCGCAACGCGCTCATCCCCGTCGCGACGGGCTTCGGGTCGATCCTCGGCGTGCTCTTCGCGGGCTCGATCATCATTGAGAGCATCTTCGAGATCCCCGGCATGGGGCGCCTCAGTTGGGAAGCGCTCACCGGGCGCGACTATGCGGTCTTCCTTGCCCTGCTCGCCCTCACCTCGCTGCTCCAGCTCATCGGCAACCTTCTCTCCGATTTCTGTTACCTGCTCATCGACCCGCGCATCCACTTTGGCCAATCATGAGCGTTATCCCCACCATACGGCTCTCGCCGCTCACACGGAAACGGCTGCAGCATTTCCTGCGCATCCGGCGCGCGCGCGTCGCGCTCGTGCTGCTCGCCGCGCTTTTTGCGGTCAGCCTCGTCTCCGAGCTGCTCTGCAACAGCCGTCCGCTCTATATGCGCGTCAACGGCAAGCGCTATCTGCCGTTCCTCCAGAACCTCACGCTGCGGGATCTGGCGGGGGAGGGGGCGGACGCCACGCGCGTCAACTACCACGCGTTTACCGCTTCGCCGGCCTTTACCGGCAATTCCCGCAACCGGGTGCTCTGGGCGCCCGTGCCGTACAGCCCCGGCGATGTGGTCAACGCCGCCACGCTCAGCGCCTACCGCACGGTGCGCGTTTCGGTCGTGCCGGAGACCCGCGTGGGCCGCTTCAACCTGCTGCCGGACGGGACCGTCATCCGGGCGGAAGGCTGCGCGCCGTTCTTCCCCGGCGCGGCGCGCATCGACGGGGCGCGTCTCGACGCGCACTGGACCCTGCCCGCGGACGTGCGTGCCTCGCTGGCCGCGCGTTTTGCGGGACGTGCCGCGCCCGCGCAAACGTTTACCCTCACGCACAACGCCGAGCCCGGTTTGGACGCGCGCGTGACGTTGCCCGAGACGGCCGGGGCCGCCGTGCCGCCCGCTTCGGCGCGCCTGATGTTCCGCCAGACATCGACGCCCGACTTGCCGCTCCAGCTCCGCTTCCGGCGCGATACGGCGGGGGTCGTTTATCCGGTCACAGGCCGCGCGTGGGCGCGTATCCCCGCCGCGCATCGGCCTGAAATCCTGAAGCTCGCGGCGGAAGCGTTCGCGGGGACGGCCCCTTCCGCGCGGATCGCCTGGAAAGACCGCCGCGCGGAGGTCGCCTGCGCGCTCAGCGAGATCGCCTGGCCCTGCCCGCCTGTCCGGGGCCACTGGATGGGGATCGATGCCGCGGGCCGCGACGTGCTGTCCCGCGTGCTCTACGGCATGCGCACGGCGATGGTGTTTGGCCTGCTGCTCGCGCTCTGGGCGATGGTGTTCGGCGTGGTCATCGGTTCGGTGCAGGGGTATTTCGGCGGCTGGGTCGACATCATGGGGCAGCGCCTGACCGAGATCTGGAGCGCGCTGCCTTTCCTGTATGTCATGATTTTCATCGGCTCGGCGCTGGGGCGCAGCTTCCTGCTGCTGCTCATCTGCTACAGCCTGTTCAACTGGATCGGCATCTCGTACTACATGCGCGCGGAGTTTTTGCGCCTGCGCTCCCGGACGTTCGTGGAGGCCGCGCGGTGCCAGGGGCTCTCGGCGCCGCGCATCATCTTCAACCACATCCTGCCGAACGCGCTGACGCCGCTCATCACGCTTTTCCCCTTCAGCCTCATCGGCGCCATCGGCTCGCTCGCCGCGCTGGACTTTCTCGGGTTCGGCATGCCGCCGCTCACCCCGAGCTGGGGTGAGCTTTTGCAGCAGGCGCAGCAGTTCCGCTGGGCCTGGTGGCTGATCCTTTTCCCCTCGCTCGCGCTGTTTTCCGTGATGCTGCTTTCGGTGCTGATCGGCGAGGGACTGCGGGACGCTTTCGATCCGCGCCAGCAGACGAAAATGGAATGAAAACCGCAACATAACGCTCAACGACCAACGCTCAACGTTCAACTCTCAACGGAATTCCCTACACTTGAACGTTGAATGTTGAACGTTCAGCGTTGAAAGTTTCCCATGCTGCTCGAACTTAAAGACCTCCACATCCAATTCGAGACGGACGGCCAGGTGACCCGTGCGGTGGACGGCGTTTCGCTCGGCCTCGACCGCGGCCAGGTGCTGGGGCTCGTCGGCGAATCCGGCTGCGGCAAGTCTGCCACGGCCATGAGCATCCCGCGCCTGCTCCCGATGCCGCCCGCGCGCATCACGCAAGGGCAGGCGCTGTTCGACGGGCGGGATCTGCTGGCCCTGCCGCTGCCGGAACTGCGCGCCCTCCGCGGCGCGAAGATCGGCGTGATCTTCCAGGACGCCATGACCTCGCTTTCGCCGCTCCACCGCATCGGGCGCCAGCTCGAAGAGGTTCTCCGCCTGCACCGCGATGTTTCGGCCGCCGCCGCGCGCGACACCGCGCTCGAATGGCTGGCGCGCGTGGGCATCCCCGACCCGGCCCTCCGCTCCAAGGCGTACCCGCACGAACTCTCCGGCGGCATGCAGCAGCGGGTGATGATCGCCATGGCGCTGATCCTCGAGCCGGACCTCATCATCGCGGACGAGCCGACCACGGCCCTGGACGTCACGATCCAGGCGCAGGTGCTCACGCTCATGCGCCGGCTGCGCCGCGCCAACTCGGGGATGCTGCTGATCACGCACGACATGGGCGTGGTCTCGCAGATGGCCACGCGCATCGCGGTCATGTACGCGGGCCAGCTTGTCGAGCAGGCTGACGCGGAGGTTTTTTTCCGCGCCCCGCTTCACCCTTATTCGGCGGCCCTGCTCGAAGCCCTGCCTTCGGCGGCCACGCGCGGGAAGCGGCTCAAGGCCATTCCCGGCCAGGTGCCCTCCGCCGGCAACCTCCCGTCCGGCTGCCGCTTCCACGACCGCTGTCCCGTCGCCCGCCCCGACTGCGCGCAGACGCCGCCGGAGCTGCGCGCCCTTGGCGGCCGCCTGGTCCGCTGCCCCTACGCCGCGGAGAGCGGCGGGGAAAGTTCACCGCGTTAGGTTTTGAATTGTCTCGTTCTGGG
>JAQVSS010000036.1 GCA_028700415.1 Kiritimatiellia bacterium | reverse complement strand
CCATGTGCTCGCCTCGGGGCGGAACATCAAGATCCTCGTCTTGGACACCGAGGTGTACTCCAACACCGGCGGGCAGGCCTCCAAGTCCACGCCGCTCGGCGCGGTCGCCAAGTTCGCGGCCTCCGGTAAGGAGCAGATGAAGAAGAGCCTCGGCATGATCTCGATGACCTACAAGAATATCTACGTCGCGCAGGTCAGCCTGGGTGCCAACCCGGCCGCCACGGTGAAGGCCTTCGCCGAAGCCGAAGCGTACGACGGACCGGCCATCATCATCGCCTACTCGCACTGCATCGCGCAGGGCTTTGACATGGCCACGGGCCTCGACCACCAGAAACTCGCGGTCGAGACCGGGCACTTCCCGCTGTACCGCTACAACCCGGAACTCGCCGCGCAAGGCAAGAACCCGTTGCAGCTCGACAGCAAAGCGCCGACGCAGTCGTTCGCCGAGACGGCGCTGACGGAAAACCGCTTCAAGCAGCTCCTGAAGCTCAACCCGAACGCGACGGCCATGCTGCAAAAGGCTGAGGTCAAGTTCAAGGAGAACTTTGAAATGCTTCAGGCTTTGGCGAATCTTCCGAAATCGTAATCCGCCAGGGCCATCAAGAAAAAAGGTTCCGGCCCTGCGCCGGAACCTTTTTTTCGTTTGACACTTTCCGCGCACGGAGCGTAATGTTTAATCTATTTTATGTTGTTTCTGCCACATAGCCTCCTTCTTTTCCTCACCTCGGCTTTAGCCGCTTGCGTGGCGTTGTTTGGAGTGGGGCGGCGGGAAAAAGCGGGAGGGTGGGCTTTCGTGGGGCTCATGACCTCGATCGCCATCTGGATGATGTCAGCCGCAATCGAGGCTGCGATCATGGGGCAAGCCCCCAAAGTCTTCTGGTCGCAGATGGAGTATGTCGGCTACGTCTTCACGGGCGTATTTCTCCTTTTTTTCGCGCTCCATTACACGCAACAGGCGCAACTCCTGACCCCGTTCGGACGGCTCGTGGTTTGGATGCTCCCCATCCTGTCCCTCCTGTTCGTCTGGACAAACCCCTGGCACCACACCGTCTGGACGGGCTTCTCGCCCGGCCCCGGAAAAGCGAACATCCTGATCTACCACCGCGGCCCGATCTTTTGGTTCATTGTCGGTTATACCTACGTCTTTTCGTTTGTCAGCTGCTACGTCTTCTACCGCGCCCGCAAAACAGCCGACCCGGTGATCCGGCGGCAACTCGACACCATACTGCTCAGCGCGGCATTTCCCTTCGCCTCGGGCGCGCTATACCTCTTCGGGCAGGATTTCGTGAGCGGCATGGATGTGTCGCCGTTCGGGTTCTCAATCGCCGGACTGATCATCGCCTGGGGCTTCTTCCATTTCCACCTCCTGGATATTGCCCCGGTCGGACGGGCGGTTCTCGTTGAAAAAACGCCGGACGGCATGGCGGTTTTCGACGACAAGGGACGTTTGGTCGACACCAATCCCGCCGCACGCCGCATGCTCGGAATCGGAACCGCCGACTTCAGCGCAGCCGCCCTTTTGTCGGACTACCCCGCGCTGGCCCCCCTCCTCCACGCGACACAGGAGACCCGGACGTCGCTGGTGATCACCGACGGTCCCTTGGAACTCGACGTGCGCATGATACCGCTGACCGACAGCAAAAACCGCTTCCAGGGCAGGCTGCTGATCCTTCAGGACATCACCACGCGGATGGTTGCCACACGCGAACGCGACCGCGTCATCGCCGAACTCCGCGAAGCGCTCGCTCAAATCAAAGCCCTTAACGGGTTGCTCCCGATCTGCTGCAACTGCAAGAAAATCCGCGACGACAGCGGGTACTGGCAACAGATCGAGGCCTATATCCGCGAACATGCCGATGTCGAATTCAGCCACGGGCTGTGTCCAGACTGCACGCGAAAACTCTACCCGGATCTCGCCGACGAACTTCTCGCACCGGCAAAAAAGGACGGAAAACACTTTGTTTGAAGACCGTCTCTCCCTTATGATGTCCCGCATCTGTCATGTCACTCTGTGCCACACCTCTGCCGCCCGATTGTGAAAAGGAAATCCAGCGACTGGTCGCGCTGGTTCCGGACGCCGACCTGCCCGCGCTTGTCGCCACCGAGCCCGCCTTTCAGACCGGCGGATTCCGTTCCGGGAGCAAGGCGGTTGTGCGCACCCGCCTGCAACAGCTCGCCTGCGGCTCTCAGGAGATTTCCGAGACCCTGCGCCGGACGCTCGCCCGCCGCTCCCGTTCCGCAACGCTGACCGGGCTGCTCTCGTCCGAAACCCTTGCGGAGAACCGTCACGCGTTCGCCGCCCTGCTGGGCGCGCCCGTACTGCTGATTGCCCTGCTCCTCGACGGGCGCAAGGAGGTCCGCGCAAAAGCGGAGGGCTGGCTCCAGTTGCCGCAGCCCTTCATCGCGATGAGTCCGGACGAGGCCCTCGGGCGCCTCCGCGAAAAGTTTGCCGACCTTACGGGCCTCCTCGGCAACGAGCCTGTCGCCAACGCCCCGCACACGCGCGAGGCGTGGCAGAGCCAGAAGGAAAAACTGGAAGGGCGCCTGCGCGACCTCCAGGCAGAGAACCGCCGGCTCAAAGGCGTCGACGACCGCCTCTCGCACACCGTCCTCCAATTGAAAGCGTGCGAAGGGAACCTGTCGGCCGCCCGGCAGAAAGAGGCGGCCGCAGAAGCCGAACTGCGCCAAAAGACACGCGGGCTGGAGGAGGCGACAACCGAGCTGGCACGCGAGACCACCCGGCGCGAAGAACGCCTCGCGGCCGCGGTGGACCTGGCGCTGGCCAAGGAGTTCCACGGCTGGCTCGCCAACGCCCGCGCCGTCGAGGCAACCGCCTCCGACGCCGCGCCGCACGACGACCTGTTGACACACGCCGACGCCGCCCTGAAAAAGCAGCGCGCGACCGACCGCCACAGCGGCAACCGAGCCGTGCTGGCCGAGCGGTTGGAAAAGCTCGAAAACGCCCATCAGAAAGTCCGGGACGCGCTCGTTCACGCATTGCGACAAACCCCGGAATTAAAGGACGCGGAGACGGCTCTTGCCGCGGAAATCCGAAACCTCACCCGGTTGCTCGACCCGGACGCTCCCGTCACCCCGCTGGAAGAGGCTCTCCTCACCCGCATCCATACCGCACAGGAGAACGACCTGCCCCGCCTTCGCGACCTGCCCGAACAGTTTGCCCCGCTCCACGTGCTCGACGATGCGGCGCTCGACCGGGTCCGCCGCGCCTTCCAAAAACGGCTCGCCGCCGTTCAGGCGGTCGGCGTGCCGCCAGACCCGTGCATGCAAGAGCGTCAGAACGCCACAACCCTGCTTGGCCGGGCACTGGCGGGCCAGACTCCAGCCATTCTGTTGATCGACGGGCACAACGTCCTGTTCGGGCTCCCCACCCGGTACACGCCCGCCAGAGGCGCCTCCCTGTCCGAAGCCGAGAAACGCAAACGACTCACAGACGATATCGCGCGCGTCACGGCGCCGAATCCCTCGGTCCGCGTCTGGGTCGTGTTCGACGGTCCCACCCGCAGCGACACCCAGGCGTCGCCCAACGTGCGGGTCACCTATTCGGGCGGCAAAGGCGAACACCGCGCCGACAGCGTCATCCTTGACAACCTGCGCTTCTTCCAATCGTCGGCGTCCGGCGTTCCCGTCTTTCTGGTCAGCAACGACCACGATCTCTGCGTAGCCGCACGCCGACTCGGCGCACTCGACATCGCCGTCCTGGATTTCGGCGCGTTCCTTTAGCCCTCTCCGGAAATCTTTATGCAAACGATCCGCATCACCGACCTGTCCGGCAAAAACGTGAAAACCGAGGACTTCCTCGACGGCACGCTGAGCGTCGTCTCACACTCGGGTCTTCATGCCACCGAAACCTTTTTACTTGGGAACCTGTTGCGCCTTAAGCCCGCGCACGGCCCAATCCTCGTCGCGGGGAACCGAACGGGCGTCAGCGCCATGGCCGCTGCCGCCCGTTTTCCGGAATGCCCGGTCACATGCCACGCCTTCGACATCCACCACGCGCGGGCCATCCTCCGCAACCTTGCCGCCAACCGTTTCGCCTTCGCGTTCACGCACGACCCCTTCGTCACCACCGCGGAAGAGCAAGTCCTTAACCCGGAACCCGGCGCGCTCCCCTGTGTCAAGGTTGCCTGCACCTCCGCAATCCCGCCAGGCCCTTATGGCGCCGCCCTCTTTATGGCCACGCCCGGAACGATGACCGGCGAACTCATCCTCGACCAGCTCGAAGACCTCCACCGGAACCTCGCGGACGGCGCGATATGTTTGATCGCCTGCGAGGCCGAGAGCGGCCCCCTGTTCAAACAGATCAAGGCCATTTTCGGAAACTTTTCCGTCCTTTTCGACAAACGCAACCTTTCCTGCGTGGCGGCACGCAAGCAAGGTCCGCTTGCGCGCCCAAGGGATTTCAGCGCGTCATTCCCCGCCTCTCTGCCCGGCGGGGAAACGTTCACGCTCGTCTCCCTGCCGGGCGTCTTTTGTCACCGGCGCCCCGACGCGGGCGGTTTAGCCTTGGCGGAAATCGCCGCCCGCGAACTCACGCCCAGCCCGCGCGTGCTCGACATGGGCTGCGGCTGCGGACTCGTCGGCATCCTGCTGGCCAAAAGCCAGCCCAATGCGCGCGTGACGTTCGTCGATTCCCACGCGCGTGCGCTGGCCGCCACACAGCGCAACCTTGCCGCGTTAAAGCTGGAGAAGACGGAGCTGACGCTTTCCGACGAGGGGATCACCAGAACCGGCTTTTCCCTCTTCGCGGGCAACCCGCCCTACTATTCCGACTTCAGCATCGCCGAATTGTTCTTGCGGACGGCCCACGCCACACTGCGCCCCGGCGGCATCTGCCTGATGGTCGCCAAAACCGCGCGCACGCTTGAGGCGCTCCAGTCCGGCTGTTTCGGCAACGCCGAGATCCTGCCGCGCCGCGGGTACGGCGTGGTCAAGAGCCTGCGCTGAGTCCTCCCTTCAAGGAACGGGAGGCTCCCCTATTTAGACGCCTTGGCCTTCCCCGCGTTTTTAGCCTTCGGCGGCGCAGGCTGCTCGGCCGGACGGACGGTCACGGGCGGCACGGGGTCGGAGCGGCCGGTGAACGCGTTGCAAACCTGTTGAATCGTTCCGGCGGCAGGCATCTCGCCCTCGGCCACAAGGAAGCGGTACCGGAACACGAGGGACTCGCCGGACTTGATCGTTGTGGGCTTCGGGAAGTAGCCGAAGCGCCCGTAGTTCCGGTAGGCCGAGATTTTGGATCCCTGCGGATTGCCGGGATGATTCATTTCCACGCTGCTGTACACGTTGCCGTTGAGGCTGAAGGTCTCGCCCACCCAAGAGGGATCAACGAGTTGCCTGGGGTCCGCGTTCTCGCCCGGATAGACGTACACGGTCTTCGCGGGATCGATCCCGTCGGCGGCACGGAACTGGACACCGGCATGCTCGGGATCGCCGTTCAGCTCAACGTCGCCGGAGCAGGCGGTGAGCTTCGAGGCGAAGTCGATGATCAAATAGGCCGGTGCCGCGGCGCGGCGGAAGGTCATCGTGCGCTCCTCCGAAATAACGGTGTTGCCGCTTTTTGTGATCCAGTCCACCAGCGAGGTGAAGGTGGCATGCTCCGCGTCGGCATCCTGGACGCTGAACTTCGAGTGGATCTGCGCGTTGTCGTACATGCCCCAGAAATTGTACAGCTTGCCGTTGTGGGTCAGCTTGGTCCAGCCGATCATGATGCCGCGATGGTGGGCATGTTCGCCGAACGGGCCATTGCTGATCGGAGTTCTGCCCTGGGCGTCGAAGACGTGCAGATACGTCTTATTGGTCGAAGCCAGGTCTTTCGAAGAAGAAGAGGGGTCGAACGCATACATGTAGCGGCCGGCGATCTTGCCGTCCAGCAGCACGTCCAGATGTTTGCCGGGCACGTCCCGGAATGCGAACCCCGCACCGTCTTGCGCCGCGCGGCTCTCGCCCGCGGCCATAAAAGCCCATGCCACCGCCGCGGCCGCCACGATGGTCCCGCAACGCCTGACCCCGTACCCCTCAACAGACATCTCCCTTTTCCCCTTCATGGTGATCCTCCCGCCTTTCACGGCATTTCCTGTTTGAAAAAAGAAGTATAGCCCTTCATCCCCGACGCGGGCAAGCCTTTGAGATCGCTCGCTTCGGCGTCGGGACACACCCGGCAACGGGACGGCGGCTCACTGAAAGCCCACCCCGCGAAGCACGCCCAGCAGTTCCTGCGCCGCCGCCGCTTCCGCCGCCCGTTTGGTCAGGCCGGTGCCGAGCGCCTCGTGGCCGCCCGCCACCCGCACCTTCACCGTATACACCGGCGCGTGCTGCGGCCCCGTTGCAGCGACTTGCTCATAAACCGGCGAATCCGGCCATGCGTGACGCTGCGCCAGCTCCTGCAACGCGCCCTTGGGGTTTTCCGCCCACACGTCCAGCGGCACCGCCTCATGCCGCATCAGCCGCTGATAGACCGTCCGCGCCGCCTCAATCCCGCCATCGCACCAGACCGCGCCAAACACCGCCTCGATCGCGTCCGCGAGCGCCTTGCCCTTTTCGCGCGCGCCCGCCGCCTCGGCCCCCTTGCCGAGCCGCAGATGCGCGCCCAGCCCGATTCCGCGCGCCAACGCCGACAGCGACTTGCCGCTCGCGAGGCGGCTGCGCCGAATCGTCAGGCCACCCTCGTCCTCCTCCGCGTACCGCTCGAACACCTGCTGGGCACTCAGCAACCCGAACACCGCGTCACCCAAGAATTCAAGCCGCTGGTTATCCCGCACCTTTGCCGACGCGTGATCCGCACGGTAGGACGGCGCTGTCAGGGCGGTCGCGAGCAGCGTCCGGTCTTTGAACACATAACCGATGCTTTCCTCAACCGCGCCGAGCGGATCAGCTTTTTCGCCAAGAGCCACACACACCTCACTAGTACGTGATTTTGAAATCCGCGAAGTCGGCCGGCACATGCAGCTTCTGCCGGATGAGCCGCGCGAGGCTCCGCACGCCAAAAGTTTCCGTGGCGTAATGCCCCGCAAAAACAACCGTCTGGCCCAGCTGCTCCGCAAGGTTGTAGCCTTGCAGGCTGGGCTCGCCCGTGAGATACACATCGACGCCGAGCCCCGCCGCCTGGTCGACCATGTCGGCCGCCCCGCCGGAAACGATCCCCACCGACCGGACGCGACGCTTGCCGAAATCCAACAGGCGGATCTCGGGGCTGACAACGGTCCGCACGCGGTCACAGAACGCGGTCAGGGAAAGCGCCTTCGCATAGGTGGCCGTGTACCCGATGGGCGTGCCGTGATAGGCGAACGCCGGCCGCGGGCGGGCCAGGCCGAGCGCTTTACAGAGCTGGGCGTTATTGCCGTAGCGGGGATGGGCATCCAGCGGCAGATGGACGGCGTACACCGCGATGTTCCTCTTGACCGCGAACGAAACCAGCCGGTGATTCAACCCCGTGATCCGTTTGAGGGAGTCGCCCCAGCTCACGCCATGGTGGCAGACCACGCAGTCCGCACCGCGCGCGGCAGCCTCTTCCAACAGGCGGAGGCTGGCATCCACGCCGGCCACTACGCGCGAGATTGTCCCGCTGTTGGCAATCTGCAGGCCGTTGTTCGAGTCGTCGCGGAACGTGCCGACCGCCAGCGTCTGGTCGAGCAGGGAAACTAAAGCGTGAAGGGGAATAGACATCGCTCTGTCCTAATGGAGGTTTGAATACCGCGGGCACATCGGTTATTATGGTACCCGAATCTGGAGGGAGGCGCAAGGCAACCGGCAACCTCACGTTTGAGGAGTTCTTATGATCACACGCCACACGGACATGCAGACGGAAATCCGCGCGAACATGCGCGGCGGCAAAGGGTCTGTCACCCTGGAACACTGGTTCAAACCCGAGGCCTTCGGCGCCAAAGTCCGGCTCTGCACCCGGATGACGATCGCGCCGGGAAGTTCGATCGGCAGCCACACCCACGAGGCGGAAGACGAAATCTATCTCGTGCTCTCCGGCAGCGGCCTGATCCAAGAAGACGGCGAATGGGTGCCGATCAGCGCCGGCGACGCCATCCTCACCGGCAAAGGCGGTTCGCACGGAATCGAGAACAACGGGGCCGAACCGCTTGTGATTGCCGCCGTCATCGTCCTCTATTGACCGCGTGTTTCCGTATTCGTTTCAGAACTCCCGAACTTCAGCACGTTAGAACTTCCCATGAACCTTCTTCCCTCCACCCTGCTCCTGCCGCAACAGACCGTCGCCAAAGCCGGTGCCGTTCTGGGACTCACACAGGCTGCCGCGGCTTTTGGCATGCGCGGACTGCTCGTGTATGGCCGCTCGCTGCAGCGCTCCGGCATGCTGGACGCCATCCTGTCGGAGCCGCCCTTCGGCATGAGCGTCCGCACCTGGTGCCACGCGGGAGGCGAGCCGACCGTCGGCGCGGTCGACGCGCTGCGCGAGGAGCTTCGGGAAAACCGGCCGGACTGGGTCGCCGCCGTGGGCGGAGGAAGCGTGATCGATCTGGCCAAGGCCGCGGCTGGCCTCGCGAATGCGCCGGAGAACACCGCTTTCTATCAGACAAACGGCGCGGCGATCCCGCCTGCCGCGCTTCCGCTGATTGCCGCGCCGGCCACCGCCGGCACCGGCTCGGAAGTCACCGTCGTGGCAGTGCTGACCGATCCCGCGCGGAACCTCAAACAATCCATCCGCCACCCCTCGTACATGCCCAAGCTGGTGCTCCTCGACCCCTGCCTGCTCAAAAGCTGCCCGCCCGCCACAGTGGCCGCCGCCGGCCTGGACGCGTTTGTGCAGGCGTTCGAGTCTTACACCAGCCGTCTTGCCACACCCTTCACGCGGGCGCTCTCGGAACTGGCGCTGGTGCGCATCGCGCACGCCCTGCTCCCGCTCTACCGCGGCAACAGCGACGCGGCCGCCGAAATGCTGGAGGCCAGCACTCTCGCCGGAGTCGCCCTCTCGCACGCGCGCCTCGGCGTGATCCATGGCCTCGCCCATCCGCTCGGCGTCCGTTTCCACGCCGCCCACGGCCTCGTGTGTGCCTGCTGCCTGCCCGCTTGCCTCGCTTTCAACCGCCCGGCCATCCAACGCGACCTTGACGATTTGAAAGCGCGCCACGGGCTGAAGGTCGAAGCCCTGGTCAACGCCTGGGTGGGAGCCATGACGCTCGAGAATCCCTTTGCGGGGGGAACCGTGGCCGACCGCGACGCCTTTATCCGCGAGACCCTTGCCTCGGGCTCCACCGCCGCCAATCCCCGCCCGGTCACGCCGGAAGACGTCTCCGCGCTGCTCGACGCGGTCTTAGCCCGGCCGTAAGGGGGACTCCCCGAAAAAAAATGCGGCGGTTGCAAGGGGGCGAATAAGCCGGATTCTGTTCACCGCCCCGAAAGGCGGCTCCGATCATTCATCTGAGCAATCTACCCGGGACCCTATCCGGCGAACCGGAACGACACGGGCCGCGTCTCGAGTCCCCTATTTGATCTTGCTCCAGAGGGGGTTTGCCTTGCGGCGGCGCTCTCACGCCTGCCCGGTGGTCTCTTACACCACCTTTTCACCCTTACCCGGCGCGAACGCCGGGCGGTCTGTTTTCTGTGGCACTTTCCGTCAACGCCGTTCTGGCGGCGCTTCTCCGGCCTTAACGGCCGGACCTCTCGCCCTGCGGAGTCCGGACTTTCCTCCCCTGCACAAGGCAGGAGCGACCGGTCGCTCCCCTCACAACCACCGCAAAATAAGATTCATGGCCGCGTCGCGGCAACAAAAAAGCCCCTTTGGAAAAGGAGCCCGCCCTAAGCCTTATAGAGGATCCGCCCGCACATCTGGCAAGGCACAAGCCCCTGGTTCCGCCACACCATCTGTCCCACAGAGGGCGGCTGCACCAAATGACAGCCGTTGCACACGCAGTCCGGCTGCAGGCTCACCACCACGGGCCACCGTTTGGTGCGCAGCCGCTCGTAATACAGGATGAACTGCGGGCTGACCTTCTTCGCGGACTCCGCCCGTTCGCCCTCGGAGACAGCCAATTCCGCTTTCACCGCCGCGAGCCGCGCGTCCAGCTCGGCCACGTAAGCGTCCACCACGGACTGCTCTTCCTTCAGCTTTGCCTCCGCTTCACCGACCCGGTGCTTGACAGGGATCACGTCATCCATCGCGGCCAGCTGACGCGCCTCATAGTTGTCAATCTCGCCCTCGATCTTGGCGATCTCGAGATTGTACATCTGGAACTCTTTGTTCGTCTTGAGCAAGACCTGGTTCTGCTTGATCGACTGGATCTTGTCACGGCGACTCTTTACCTCTAATTCCGCCTCGTTGACCCTCAACTGGGCGCTCTTCAATTCCGCCTGTGCGCGGGCCAAGGCCTCACGGGCGCCATTCAGGCGCTCCTGCTCCTGGGCTTTGCGTTGCGGAATGTCACGGATTTCCTGCTGCAGGTTTCGGATGCGGCCATCGATCTCCTGCAAGTCGAGTAACGGTTGAACGACACTCACTGCGGCACTTCCTTCCGGATACAACTGATAAAGATCACGTATGGGTGAAGTAGTCTATCCGTTCCCCCCCCCAGAGTCAAATCCCGATCTGGATTTTTTTGGGAAACAGGCGCATCCTTTCGCTGGCCAGGGTCAAGCGGCAGAAGCCCGCCAGAGGGAGTCGATTAAGATTAGGTGCCTTACAAACCAACAATCACGATAAAAAACAAGTTGTTTGAAAGGGGAAAAAACGCCGAACACCGAACTCTGAACTCCCAACTTCGAAGTTCGGCGTTGGACGTTGAGCGTTGGACGTTCAGCGTTGAGCGTTTGAACTCTCAACTCTCAACGTTCAACTCTCAATTTTAAGAAGTTACCCTCTTCGTTTATTTCCGCTCCGCGGGCGGCGAGCTTAATCCTAATCGTACTCGTAATCGTAATCCTCATACCAACTTATAGTTGTCGGTCAATGAAACGGGGATGCGCGCCTCCATCTCCTCACGTCAGCGGTGAGGCGGCGGTATCCCGTCGCCTCCACCGCTTTGTTCTGCAGTCGTTTCAGAGTTGTTTAACGTAGTCTTGGCCTGCGTAAAAGAAGCGAAGGACAAAGACCCTGCGGGCTTTCCCTTCAATCCGGAAAATCAGCAGGTAATTGTTAATCAGCGCTTTGCGGTATCCTTTTCCCTTCAGATACTTGTCCTCGCATTCACTAAACATCCGGGGTGTGCGCCTGAGACTTTTATAACATGCTTCGACGTTGTCCAGAAACGTCCCGGCGGCTGGCGGATTCGCCAGTTTAACAGCGATATATTCCACAATGCCGTCCAAGTCCTGCTCGGCAAGATCCGTTATGAGAAGCTCATACATGGTGCTTTGCCCGAAGGCGCGTCATGGATGTTTCCGCCGCAACCGTCTTTCCTTCTGATATCTGTCGCTCGGCTTCATCCAGTCTTGCGTAGATGTCGAGTTTCGCTAAACTTTCCTCGTAGCGCTTCATGCTCATGATGACCATGTCGCCATAGCCGTTTTTCGTGATGAAAATCGGGGCATCCGCCAGTCGGCACTTTTGTGAAATCTCAGCCGTATTCTTCAAGTCTCTGATGGGTATGATTTGCGGCATCGCCAATCCTCCTTGTGTGTGGCCTAATAATACCACATTGGGGCCATTACAGCAATAGCAGCAACCTCGGGATTTAGGGCCGACGCATCTTAATTTTGACTCATTGAATAAGAAGTCACCAACCGCCAGAGCCGAAGGCGTAGGGCGGTTGGGTGGTCTGCCTAACCAATAATCCGTTTCCCAACTTATTGCTTAGTATCCTCAGACACCATCCGCTCCTTGTTCTTCGCTTCTTCCATCGGCGTAATGATTTTGTCGCCTCCACAAAACGGGCAGACCATTTTTGTTTCACGCATATTGCCACATTTTGGACAGTCAGGCTTACAACAGGGTACAAAGCGGGAAGCACAAACCTTGCCGCAGATACGGCACTTGTATGAATCCCCATCTTTTCTGTGGTTGAATCCGTTTTCACACAAGGCGCAGTCGATCACCGGGGCGACCTTTCCATTCTCGTCGCACTTATCGCACTTTCTTACACCAACTAAGACAACATTCTTGTCGATGCTTGGCTGGTGTTCGTTTTCCTTTTGAATAGGATTGGTGTCCGTGGTTTTTGTTGGCGTAGTTTCCTCTTTTGTTTTTTCGATTTTGTCTGAAATCTCGCCCTTCCCAAAACACGTAGGGCACCTGCGATATCCAGATGGGGTGTTGTAACGAACGGTCTCTCTACAGCTTAAACAGAAGTCTTCGCTCTTGTTGAATACGGGAACACACCCTTTTGGAATAGTTCCTTTTTTGCACCGCCCCATCTTTGTGACTTTCGCATCGTGAAACGCTTGGCCTTCCCATTTGGAGCAGTTTGGGCAAGGTGCTGCAAAAACATCGCAAATACAGGCCACAGTCAATAATAGGGTTGCAAACGCTTTGCCGTAACGAGTGACTATTAAGTACATGACGTAAATTATCCTTTCTTTGTCGTCTTTCATGCCCAACGTATTCTGGCCAAAGTTGGCTTTTCATAACACCTTGTCCAAAAACAGACTGACTTTTACAAGAAATCGCAGGACGAATCAAGAAAAACGTGAAAACATTTTGGCGGAAGTTGTCTTTATACCGGTTCATCATGTTTATGACAAGTTGTCCTAACATGAGGCCGAACGCTTTTTTCAAGACCCGGCTTCCCGCAGAATATCCCGGCTCATTTACCCGGCTTCCCTTTTTCAGGGCAGATATTCGGCCCGGGTGCCCAACAGCCGCGCCAAGCTGTCATTCAGGCCGCCCTCGCGGTTGCGCAGCCGCCATACCCTCCGGTGGGCCGCGCACAGTTCATCCAGCTCCGCGGCCAATGCCCGTCGTGTCGCCGGACAATCGATCCCGCCATCCAACAACGCCAGCCCACGATGGCACGCCGCACGCAACAACCGGATCACGTGTTCCACCTCCTGACCGAGCGTTGCGCGTTGGGCGTTGAACGTTGAACGTTCCGTATCCTCCACGCGCGCCAGCACGGCACGCAGCGTCTCAGGGGTCACCCCTGCCGCCACCGGCCGCGTGCGCGGTTTCGACAGGATCTGAAACAGCTCTGTGCCGTTCCCGCGCAGCACGCCGCACAGCCGGTAAAGGTCGCCCAGTTCCAGCACCACCTTCCCGTACCCCTCCGCCAGATGCGCGTCCAATGCGTCCGCCAGCCCGATATCCCGGTTTCCGGCCACACACCACGACACCGCCGCCCCGTACAGGAAGCCCGCGTAGCTGACGCACAGCGGCTGCCAGTGCCCCCAGTCCCCCCAGTCGGTGACCAGATACCCGCACGCGCCGTGCCGCAGACCATGCTCCGCCGCCGACCGCAGGTTCCCGAGCATGTTCGCCGTACGACCCGACAGACTGTTCCACGACGACGTGCCGGGGCAGACGTAGAACGGCACGCCCGAAGCCGCGAACTGGGCGCCGTGCGCGTCAAAGGGGTGATCCGCCTCGTACCCCCACTCCAGCGCCAGCACGCCGGGAGGCAACTCTGCGACCAGCTCCGGATGGCGGAGAATGATGTCGCCCCAGAAAGCCATCCGCCGTCCGCGCGCCGTCACCAGACCGTGAATCTTTTTGAGAAACTCCAGATAGACGCGCCCCTCGCCCACCTCCCGCACGAGCGCCTGCGAACGCCCATTCCCGCGCAGGTCAAAGGTCTCGTCGCACCCGACATTGAACAGGCGCGAAGAAAAGTTCGGCAGCAGCTCGTCGTAGAGCCCGGCCAGAAAATCGGCGCTGCGAGGATCGGTCGGGCAAAGCGAGGTCGGCTTCTCGTGTACGCCGCCCCACGGCAACGGCGCGCCGCCCTGCGGCAACTCCGCCAGCACGTTGTAGCGCGGCAACGTCAGCCAGCGCTCGAGATGCCCGAACGAGTTCTGGTTCGGCACCAGCTCGACACACCGCGCCGCACAGTAAACGTCCAGCGTGCGGATCTCTTCGGCTGTCATGGGACTGGCGTCCTGCCACACTGCGGAATGGTCGCGATACGCGAAGGTGTGTTCCGTGTAAAGCTGAAGCTGGTTGATTTTGAGCCCGGAAAGCAGATCCACCAGGCCGAACAGCGTTTCCATGGTCGGCACTTTGTCGCGGCTGATATCGAGCATCACGCCGCGGGCGGGAAAATCGGGCGCGTCTTCGATCTCGCAGGCGGGCAGCATCCCGCCCGAAAGGCGGGCGAGCTGAGCGAACGTGACTGCCGCATAGAACAGGCCCGCGCGGTCCTGAGCCTCGGCGCAGACGCCGTCTTTCGCGATGCGCAGCCGGTAGGACTGCGGTCCGGCCACACGGCTCACGATGCGAAACACGAGGTTAGTGCGCCCAGCGGGCAAGGACGCCCGCGCTCCCGACTGACGCCACCCCGGCCCCCATGCGTTCCGGAGCACGTCGCCGGCGGGTTTCACGTCGTCCGCGCCGCCCTTGAGACAGGCGGTCCCCGTGTCCCCCAACAGGAAGAAACCTTCCCCACGCAAAACCGAACGCGGCTGCGGCACCAATCTCAGCAAGGCGTCACCCATGTCCTTCGCACCCCCTTGCCCAAAACCGCGCCGACTCACTTTCCCGACGCCGGCGCGCGCGCGGCGTTCTCACCGGCCCCAAGCCGGACCAGGACCGGCTCACCCCACACGGTCTGGTTCGCTTCATTGCCGACCATGCCTTTCCGTCCTTCCGAGATGAGCTCCAATGTCCCGCCCGCGTCGACCGGGATGGCGACTTTCCGCGCCAACGATCCGGCTTCCAGCACCCCGCTGTCAAAAGCCACTTTGCCCGCGACCTTCACGGTCAGGCGCAGGCAAGCACCGGACGGCAGAAGGGACAACCGCGAATGGAGCCCGGCTATACAACGGAACTCCCTGAAAACGCCAGCCGGAATCTCGTAGCTGAACCGGCAACAGCCCGTGCCGATGCCCTTCGCCAGAGTGACCTCCCGCTTTTGCCCCCCGCCATCCGGAAGCCAGACCTGCAGCGGAACCGGCTCGCGCTTCATGGTGACAGAACAGCCGTAGGCCAGAGGACTGAACCGGTAGGGACCGTTGATGAGCGAAGGTGCCGAGATTGGGACGAGCGACGTGAGATCCATCTCCCCGAGCGCCTTCACCTCGCCGGGCTCAAAGCGCCCCGCCGCCAGCGCGAAGCAGGTGTGAAACATGTCAGCCACCACTTTGGCATCCTCCACGGCCGGCGGCAGGGACGCCTCGACCGCGCCGCCCATGTCGCCCGCATAGGCGCACGCCAGTATGGCGGGAAGGGCTTTCCGCGCCTTTCTGCGGAGTTGGCAGCACCGCTGGTAGAGCCTGAACACGGCCTCCTTCTCATGCGTTCCGAGCACCTGCGGGCGGTACCCTTCAAGCCGCACAACGAACCGGCTATCGTCATCCAGACTGATGATGGACTGGGGCGCACGGTTCCAGCTCTGATCCTCCGGCGTGAAAAGCTCGTCCAGCGTCGTCCACGGCAACCCGTTGACGCCTTCAAGGGCATGGCACTGCGGCTGTGCCAGGTCTTCGATCACATGGGCGAACGCCCCGGCGAACTTGGCCGCCTCGGCGTAATCGCCCTCGCGCATCTTGCCCACGATCAGCCGCAGGTAGCGCTCCGCGCCTTCACTGAACACGGCGTAGTCTTCACGGTTGTCCCTCGGGAAATAATGGAACAGCCGCCCTTTCACCACGACCAGATAAGGTTTCGCCTCGGCGTTCTCCAGTCCCATGTCGACATAAATGCAGTATGACGACCTAAGGCCCGCCTCGCTCGCCTGCCAGTGCGCCCGTTGCCACTCCGGAAGCGCCCCGAACGCGGCCTGCGTGATCTTCGCGTGCCCGCTGTTCCAGCCATGCGAGGAGCAGACGCAAAACAGAACACAGGCGGACAGGATGGCCATCCTGCGGCAACCGGAAACAAGGTTTCTTCGAGACGTCATTTCGCATTTCTCCTTCCTGCACACCTCGCGTCTCGCGCAGAGCCCGCAAAGACCGCAAAGACCGCAGAGATTTTTAGGGTTTTCTCAGTGCCAAGCGACTCCGCGTTTTTTGCGTCCTCCGCGCGAAATGAACACCGATTCCTATCGGACCCGCTGACGCACGATCTCGTAGAGCGCGACCGCGCCGGCGACGCCGGCGTTGAGCGACGCAACGCCGCCCTTCATGGGCAGGCAGGCGATGAAGTCGCAGGTTTCGCGCACCAGCCGCGAGATGCCGCTGCCCTCGCTGCCGACCACCAGCCCCACGCGTCCCTTGAAATCGACGGACGTATACGTCTTGGCGTCCGGCCCCAGATCCAACCCCGTCAGCCAAGCCCCGCACTCTTTGAGTTCCCGCATGGCGCGGACGAGATTGACAACCTTCGCCACGCGCATGTGCTCCGACGCGCCCGCCGAGGCGCGCACGACACCCGGCGTCACGCCCGAAGCGCGGTCTTCGGGTATCAGCACCGCCGTCGCCCCCACCGCATCGGCAGTGCGCAGCAGCGATCCAACGTTCTGGGGATCTTCGATGTGATCGAGGATCAGCACCAGCGCATCCTCATTCTCTTTCACGTCGTGGATCACCTGCTCAAGCGAGATGTAGGGGAACCCGCCGGTGCGCACCGCCACGCCCTGATGGTTCCCGCCCTCGCACAGTTCGTCAAGCGCCTCGCGCTCCAGCGTCTTGAACGGCACGCCTTTTGCGATCAGCAGCCCGCGCAGTTCGGCCACCTCCGGCGCGTCGCGCCCCTCGGGCGGCAGCACGGCCTCATACAGATGGCGCTTGCCGGATTTGACCACTTCAAACACCGGACGGCGCCCGTAAATCCAGTCGCCGCGCTCCAACGCCTCGCGCGGACGGTCACTCCGGAAATCTTTTTGACCCTGCTTGTTTCTTTGTCTCATTTGACGGAAAGTGTACCCGTCCCTTTTCACCGAAGCAATCCGTGATTTAGTTCAGTTTGATCAGGGTGCCGGACTTGTCGTGCAGCACAGTCAGGATGCCCGTTCCGGCAAAGTGCTCGGTGTCGGTCACCATCACGCCGCTGCCGCTTGCTGCGCTGTAGGTGCCTGCACGCTGCATCTTGCCGCCCAGATAGAGCCAGCTCACGGTCTCGTTCACCCCGGCCGCCAGATTCACCTTGGCCGCGCCGCCGTCCGCGATGAAAAGGCAGGCGCTGTCCGAAATGCCGGAGGACGTCTGGATCGTCAGCGTCCCTGCGGCCACCGCGACGTTGGTGCTGTTGCCGAGGTTGGAGGCGGGAGCCACAACCAGCGTGCCGTCGTTCACGGTGATGTCGCCCGTGGTCGTGCTCAGGCTGTTGGACATCGTCAGCGTCGCCGTGCCGGCCTTGACCAGACTCACCGCGCCGTTCAGCGGCCGCTCATAGATGGCGTCCGCGCTCTGGTTGACCGTCAGCGTGGCGGGCCTCGTGCTGGTCAGGTAGCTGGTGGCGGGGGTTTTCACGGGGCCTCCGAGCGAGCCGACGGTCTGGTCGAAACCGTTCAGATCCAGGATACCGGTTGCGTGCGCGGGAACGCCGATTTTCAGCGGGGCTGCCGCAGGCAAGGCGTTGGCGATATCCAGCCGCAGCGTCCCGGAAACGATTTGCGTTTCAGACCAGGTGTTTCCCGCCACCCCCAGCACAATCAGATCCCCGGCGTTACTGAAGAAAACGTTGTTGCCGAGCGTCAGTGGCGTGTCGTAGAAAGCGAGGGTGCCGGACGTGTTGAGCACCAGCAAATAAACACCCGTGCCGCTGTCACCCCTGCGGACCCCGCCTCTCACAACCAGGATTGACCCTCCGTTGACCTTGGTGCGGACCTGGCTAAACGTGGTGATGGCCCCGTTCAGCGTATTGCTGCCGGAGCTGTTCAAAAACGAGCCGTTGGATCCCGCCAACTCGCCGTTGAACGTGATGGGCTCATCCACCGTGATGTTGCCGCTGAACTGGAGGAATCCTCCCGACGCACAGTTGACCACGGTGTTGCCGTTGGTGCTGCCCAAGGCGCTGCCCTGCGTGATCGCAAGCGTGCCGTTGGCCACGGTCGTGACGCCCTCATACGTGTTGCTGCCCGAGAGCACGAGCGTTCCGTTGCCGGCCTTGGTAAGACTGAACGGATAAAACGGGTCGGAACCGACAGAGCCCGAGACCGTCAGGGTGGCGAGACCGGCGCCGTTGTTGATGACGTTCCACACCTGGCTGTCGGAGAGGATCAAATCCTCGGACACGGCATACGCGCGTGACGTCGTATTCGGAACCGCGGCCGTGATGCCGCCCGCCCCGTTGGTCACCACGCCGTCCCCGGCCGCAACCGTGAAGTTTCCGTCGCGGGTGAATTCCATGCCGTAGAGCGAGACTGCCCTGTCGACTGTCGCCGTGCTGCCGCCCGTGCCGAATTTGGCGTAGGTGGCGCCGTTGAACGCGGGCAGCAGGTCGCCCTCCCAGTTGTTCGTGGTGCTCAAAAGGGAGTCGGCACCCTCCGCGTCCCAGGTGGCGTCGGCGGGCGTGACCGGGGGATTGCTCGTGACAAGAAGCTGGCCGGTTCCCTGAAAATGGTCGTCATCGATATGGGTCGCTCCGCTACCGGTCGCGCCCCAGCTCCCGCGGGCCTGCTGCACGCCATCCAGAAACAGCCTGTCCACCGTTTCAACAAGGCCCGCGCCGATGTTGACCGTGCCCCCGTCCGCGATGGAAAGGCGTGCCGCATCCGCGATGCCGGACGCCGTCCTCAACTCCAGCACCGACGTGGCGCCGGCCACCGCGACGTTGGCGCTGTTACCGAGACTGGAGGCCGTGGCCACAACCAGCGTGCCGTTGCTGACGGTGATGTCGCCCGTGGTGGTGCTCAGGCTGTTGGACATCGTCAGCGTCGAAGCGCCGGCCTTGACGAAACTCACGGCGCCGTGTATCGGCCTTTCATAGACTTTGTCCGCGCCCTGGTTCACCGTCAGCGTGGCCGGCAACGTGCTGGTCAGGTAGCCGATCGCGTTGGCCTTCACAGGGCCTCCGAACGTGCCGACGGTCTGGTCAAACCCGTTCAGGTCCAAAACGCCATCCGCTTGCGCCGTCGTGCCGATTTCCAGCGAGACGGCCGAAGGCAGGGCGTTGGCAATCCCCATCCGCAACGTCCCTGAAAAAATCTGCGTTTTACCCCAGACGTTTCCGGTCACACCCAGCAGGATCACTCCGGCAGAGTTGCTGAAGAAGGTGTTGGCACCGATATTCAGCGGCGTGTCCAGGAATATAAGGGTTCCGCTGGCGTTCAACACCAGATTATAAGAAGCCCCGTCGCCTTTGCGGATACCCCCCCCTCACGACCAGCGTCCCACTGTCGATCTTGGTACGGATCTGGCCGAACGTGGTGATGGCGCCGTAGAGCGTATTGCTGCCGCCGCTGTTCCTGATCGAACCGTAGTTTGAACCGTAGTCTGCGCCCGTCCTTTCTCCGTTGAGCGTAATGGGCTCTGCCACCGCGATGCCGCCGCTCAACTGAAGGAAACCTCCAGCCAAACAGTTGACAACAGTGTTGCCGTTGGTGCTGCCCAACGCCTGGGCATGGGTGACCGCAAGCGTCCCGTTACCCACAGAGGTGACACCCTCGTAGGCGTTACTGGCGGACAGCGTCAACGTCTTGGCCCCATACTTGTTCAGCCCGCCGGCGCCGCTGAGCGTGCCGCTGACGGTGATCTCGCCGTTGGAGGCGGTGAAATCGCGCGTGGCACTCAGGGTCATCGGCAGATTGATCGTCTGATTGTCATTGTCGAGGTTCGTGACGTTGCCGTCCAGCGTGATCGCCTTGCCCCTGAGCGCGAAAAGGCCCGCCCCGCTCAGGAAGGTGATCCCGGAAAAGGAGGCGCCGTCGAGATCATTGGTGTTCGCCAGCTTTGACGTGCCCCCAAAAAAGAGCGCGTCGCCGCTAGTCGGCACGGTAAGGTCATTGTCCCAGTTGTTCACGCTGCTTCAGTTCGCGTCGGCGCCGCCGCCATCCCAGGTGCGGTCCGTCGCCGCACCGACACTCAGAGACACGGCCGTCACCGCCAGAATCAACACGATCTTATACGCCATGGTTGAGATCCCTCCTGTTGATTTCACCAGCCACACCACTTACCCGGACTCGGACGCGTTTTAAAAATGTGCGTCCGGTCGCGTGAACAAAACATTCTGTAAACCAGAATCGGAAAACATCACTATTATGCGAGGCGAGAGTGAAAACAATCAACCCTTAAATTTCGACAAGAACTTTTACAGCCACTTCCCATTTGGGCTTCGCCCGGGTTCGCGGACGGCACAGAGGTTGTCCTTAGGAAAACCGGTCCGTTTCTATTTCGCCGCTTTATCAGGAAGGGCTCCTGTTTCCGACAGCTCGAACGTGCCGATCGAGAAATACCCGACCGGCACGAGGGTGATCACATGGCGTCCGGCGGAAAGCACGATGTTTTCGAGCGCGGGCGCCGCACGCGTTTCCCACTTTCCAGAAAGGTCCGGCGCGAGATCGAACATGCCGCGCCGTTCGCCGTCGACGACGAACAGCAGTTTGTTGTCGAAGAAATTGCCCGTTCCGTATTGGAGCGAAACGCGGTATGTTCCGGCCTTCTCCACGTTGACCGTGTAGTTCATCCATTCGCCGGTTTTCAGTTGCACCACGCGGTCCGGCCGGCAGCCGAGCGAGACATCCTTGCGCACCGGGTTCGACGCGCGGGGATTCGGTCGGATCGAATAATAGGCGGTCCCCCTGCCGCCCGCATCGAACGCGGAGGGGTCGATCTTTCCCGGAACGGCGTGCGGCTGGCCTTTGAAGGGTTCGGATGCTGCGGCAGAAACAGGGATCTTCAGGACGGGACCGGCGGTCACGCCGACCCGCCCGTCCGCGTCCTGCACATACACGGTGAAAACATGCATGAGGGCGTCCCAGGGGGGCAAGGCCCCGGAACGGCCCGGCTTCATGTAACGGGTGGTGAGGTAATACTCCTTCGAGAAGGGAATGTTGAACACGTAGGGCGGTTCGGTGCGGCAGGCCAGCGGCGTTCCGTTGTCGAAAAGATATGCCGCTTTGACAGGGGCCTTCGTGACGCCGGACGGCTCGACCCCGACCGTGAAAACGAGCTCCGAGTCCGGGGGAACGAGAACCGCGGTGTCCGTCCCCTTCCAGAAAACGCGGGGCATGGCGGCATCCGCCTCGGGATACGCCCAAACGCGCACCCAGTCCACCTTGAAAAATTCGGGGAACGTGAACCCCGCCGTGTCACGGCGCCCCCAGTCCTTCATGACGCATCCGCTGAAAAGCATGTGCAGCGGCGCGCGGAGCGCCGAATGGTGAAACGCGTCGAACGTGACGGAAGCGTACGGGCTGTGAGCGGCCTTGGAGGAAACGAGTTTGCCATCGACGTAATAGGAGATCTCGAACGGCGTCCATTTGCAGCCGATGACATAAAAATCGTCCAGCGTGCCGGACAGCGTGGACTTGTAATTCCAGCTCTTGAGCATGTTGCCGAGATAGATGTGCAGGTTGTGGTCGAGCATCGGTTTGTCCTGCGGCTTTCTGCCGCGCGTGTAGTAGTCCTCGAAAATATCCACCTCCGAACCGTCAAGCGCGGGATTCGTGTTCGACGAGCCGAACAGCCAGAAGGCCGCCCACCAGCCGTTGTTCCGCGTGAAACGGACACGGGCCTCGAAATAGCCGTAGAGGAAGGACGGCTTGGACCACAGGCTCGTCGAGACGAGGTTCGTGGTGCCGGGGTCGAAATCCGCCTTGAGCACGAGATGACCTTCGCCGTCGAGGAAGGCGTGATCGGCGTGTTTCACCCACCCCGGCACGTACCACTTCTCAGGATCAAGCGCGGTTCCGTCGAAATCGTCCGAGAAAACCCTCTTCCAACCGGCCCCCGCGGGATCGAACTCCTTTGCGGGTGTGATCGCCGCCGGCGCCATGGCAGGAGGCGGTTCTTCCGTCACGTAAGCCGTCCTGTAATTGTCCAGGACGAGTTGGGCCTCGCGGCCTTTCTTCAGGGAAGCAAAGGTCAGAACCGTTTCGAACACCCCCGCGCGGGCCTTGAAGAAGGCGGCGTCACCCGAAACCCTGCGTCCGCTGCCGTCCGAAAGGCTCTTCACGGAAAACGCGAACTCGCCTTCCGCGCCCGCGATGACGGAGAAGTCCGCGGGCAGGGAGGAACACGGCACGTCGAGCCCCCCCGCGGCGCGCCCGTTATCCGAAAGCGAGCAGCGCAGCAGCCCGGCCCCGGCCTCGTACGCGACAGCGAGCTTGAACGCGTTGGTGTCGCCGGAGAATACGAGGTCGAGCCGGGCGGGTATCTGCGGGTCGCTTCCGAACCCGTAAAGACGGAATCCGGCGGAGAAGAAGGCCTTGACGTCTTCGGGCAGCGTGAAGCGGCTTTCCGGGAGCGCGACGTTCACGGTGTCCCGCGTACGGTAGACCCCCTGTCCGGTGAGTTCGAGAAGGCCGTCCGAAACAGGCGCGCGGATCACTTCCGGGGAACCGGCGCGCCGCGCATCGGCGTCTTCGTAGTCGTCGCACGCGAGAACCTTCGCGGTCCTGAACGCGAACGCCCTGGCGCAGAGCGTCCGCTTGATGTGCGCCCGGACGTCCGAGAACCGGAGGTCGCCCCCCTTTTCACCGCCCAGGACGAGGGAGACCGACTTGG
>JAQVSS010000284.1 GCA_028700415.1 Kiritimatiellia bacterium | reverse complement strand
AGCCAATCGACCAGCGGCAGGAGATCGGGCACTCCGGGATGGAAGCTGCCGCCATCAAGGGAGACGATTTTGCCATCTGCCTTGAAAGATCGGGCCGCATAAAGCGCCGCCTCCTGGTTCAAGCCGTCCAGGTGCAGCACCCGGGCTTGCTCCATGAGCTGCGTATCAAGCTCATCCGGCCGGATCGGCGCGGCGGTTCCGCCGCTCCAGACGATCGTCCGGGTCGCACGGGCCTCGTTGACCAGGATCATGCTGGATGCCGACTGGCAGCCGACGCGGACCTGGATGCCGTCGGTTCGGACGCCATAGGCGGCAAAATCGGCCAGCATCGCCTGGCCGGCCGGGTCATCGCCCATGGCGCCGAAAAAGGCGCAGGGCAGGCCCAGCTTGCCGACCGCGGTCAGGGCCGTAGCCGCAGGGCCGCCGCACTGGCTCAAGGTTGCCTTAGCTTTCATTTTCGTGTCTTCCCCGGGGAACTCCGGCACGACCATAAAGGTATCGAACAAGGAGCCGCCCAGCCCGATTACCGCGACGGGTTCTGTGAGCGGTCTGTTGTCCGGGGTTGTCTTCGTCTGTGTCATATGACGGCCCTCGATTGAGCTTGCCCGCTGGCGCCAAGCAGCCGGATCCGGCCGACCATGAAGGCCTTGGCGGCATCCATTGGCTTTTGCATGAACAGGTCCAGCGCGTAGGAGTAGCTGCCGCTGTTCAGCTCCTGGGCCATCGCGCCCAGCAGGGCCAGGTTGATGTCCGTGGCGTAGTTGATCTTGCGGATGCCGGCGGCGACGGCCAGTCGGATCTGCTCGTCCGGGATACCGGACCCGCCGTGCAGGACGACGGGGATCTGGCCCCGGTCATGTACGTCGCGGATCCGTTCGATGTTCAACTTGGGGGTCTTCTTGTAGATGCCGTGCGCCGAACCGATCATGATCGCCAGCAGGTCGACGCCCGTCTCAGAAAAGAAACGGATCGCATCCTCGGCCGGGGTGCAGGGCAGATCCTCATCGCCCTGGGCCGCGACACCGACGTGGCCGATCTCACCTTCGACCGAAACACCGACAGCCCGGCAGAGCTGAACCACGTCACGGGTCTGTCGAATGTTTTCTTCCAGGTCCAGCGTCGAACCGTCGAACATGATCCCGGTGCAGCCGGCGCGCAGGGCGCGCATTACGGTATCGCGGCTCGCGCCGTGGTCCAATGTGACGGCCAGCGGGACATCCGCCTCACGGGCCATCGAGCAGGCGATCTCGGCCAGTTGCGGCCCCATCCCGCTGCCGGTGAAAAGGCGGTCGTAGATCTGGATCATGGCACAGGCCCGTTCCGAGCTGACGGCCTCGATCGCGCTTTGCAGCGTTTCCAGGTTGTAGACGTTAAGCGCCGGCACGGCGAAACGGCCGGCTTCAGCTTTTTGGATCAGGTCCTTGGTGGTAACGAGTGCCATGTTGCGCGATCCTCCGGTCTGGACTTGGTGCGGCGCGGCCAAGCCACGCCATAGGATTATCTTACCACGGCTGTAGCATTCTTTCAATATGAACAATTATTATCTGAAATAATTTTTCAGAGTTCCAGTTTTGTCAAGACATCTTCGAGAACCTGGCTGCAGTAGGAACATGCGTCACAATTCTTATCACAGCGCGTCACCTGCTCGTACCAGTCCGCGGGAAATTTCGTGTTGTCGAAGATGTATGGATAGACGGCACCGCTGTATCCGGGTTCCATCAGGTCGAGCAGATTGTGCCGCCAAACGCCGTTGCTATAAGCCTGGATGACGAGATTGGGGAAGGGATGCATGCGCGTTGCCAGTTTGACCACAGGAAACATCGCCTCGTAGTGGTGCAGGTCTTCCGGACGAATCCAGGTATTCTGCAGGATAGAAACCCAGTTTTTCTGATCTTTCAGGTAATCCCAGCAGATGTGTGCGGAAAAATCGTCCATGCGCCTGATCTCGTCGATCGCTTCGCCGTGTGCGACCAGGTTGTCGTGAAAGGTCTGCCCGGAGCAAAAGCGCATGCAGCCGCTGTTGGCCAGGATTTGCAGCTGCTTGCCTTCAGCATCGGCCCACACCTTGAGGCGCGCCAAGTGTTCCGGATCACGGTTGTAATCGCGCTGCACCAGGTATTCGTCAAACAGGTTCGCCAGGTACTGCATGCCCTTGACGGTGCCGATCCGCATGTTCACGGAGGCACGGGTCTTTACAGCCGGAAAATGCTTTTTGATGATAAAGGCGATGGCGGGTGATGTTGTTGTCACCACAGCGACAGGCGCCACGTTTTCAAAAAGATGCTCGACGATGCTGCCGACCTGGTTCTCCAGGTGCTGTGAAAGGGCATAATCGCCATAGCAGTTGCTGTTAAAGAGCAAATCCAGGGCGACGCCCGCCTGGTGGAACCGGCGCAGGTCATCTTCCAGCATTCCCTGCATGGTGTAGTAGGCGTATCCTTGCGTGACGCCAATGGCGGCACGTCCGCTTGACTGGCCCGGCCAGGGGAAATAGAGTTCGGCGATTTGGCCGATGGAAGATTGGACATGATCGAAAAAGGATGTCTCATCCATCGGCCTATAACCAACGGCAAATTTCACAGTAACGCCCTCCGGCACAAACGGATCTACCGGTCTATTTCTGCGTCTTTATTGGCCGGCTGCTGCGTTGTCGACGTGACCTGCTTGACGCCATAGTATTCCTCGCCGTTATGGATCGGAACCTCCCGCTTATTCTTGATATCCGGATCCTGCACATGGGACTGGGGGTAGTCGGACCAGTCAACGGTCCACTGGGGACGGCGGCGGAATTCCTGTTTGAACTTGTTTTGCAGGACGCCCCGCTTTTCGAGGTTGATCATGCAGGCGCGAACACAGCCCCGGCCGCCGCAGACGGCTTCGCCGGTGCCGAAGATGTTGTAGGGCTTCTGGTAAAACGGGCTGATGTCACTCGGTCCGTAACGGTCGCTGCCGGCCATGTAATCGCCTTTTTGTCCCTCAGGCAGCTTTTCCGCACCGACAAACGCGTCCCGGCAGGCCCATTCGTTGAGCTTGCCCCATTCGACTTCGTAACCGCCCAGGGTCACTTTAACCGTCTCGGTTTCGCTGATCGCATGTCCCGGGCATTCGCGCACGCAAGCCATGCAGCGGTTGCACAGCGTGCCGGGTTTCATAACTGGATCGGGTTCGAGTTCGAGATCGGTCATCACCATCGCGTAGCGGACACGCGGACCATAGACCGGGTTCAGGAACACCTTGCTGTAGCCAATTTCGCCGAGGCCTGCCAGATACGCCGCGATGCGGACCGAAGCGAAGATGTCAGGCGCCGGCAACCCTTCGCGGACTGGCTTGCTCCAGGGGCCGCCATTGGCGGATGGCCGGAGGCTCCCATCCGTGTTTTTGATCGAGGCCCAGTTGAAGTGATAGCCGATCGGCATCGCCTCATACCCCTCGTCCTCGATAACCCGGGACAGGTAACGCGACGTCATTGGCAAGACATGATAATTAATGAAGCCATAGCTCATGGCGGAGTAGTTTGTGAAAAAGGTGCCTTCCTCAATCCCGCGCAGCGAACCGCGCATGACCCGAAAGCCCATGACAATCAGGGATTTGGCCTCGGGCATGGCATAGCGCAGGTCCATCTGCTTGGGCGCGCCTTCAAACCGATCCATGGAGGCGATGCCGACAACATCCGCTCCGAACTGCAACGCGTAGTCTTTGATCATCCGGGCATCCAACATGATGTATTCACTCCTTTAACGCTTCTGGATTCATCAAAATCACTTACTGCAAAACGCAACGATCCTATATGTAAGTATAACAACTCATTCCTTCCGTTGCCATGTATCAGCAGAATTTTGCATATCAAAATCGGTCCAATGGGTCATGCGCTACAGGATTATAACTGCAGTTGGCACCATGACGCCTGGCGAAGGTGTTAGCTGGGCAACACAGCAGCTAGGGATGATAACATGCAAAAGATGCAAAAATCCTTTCTAAAACTTGACCTGTCATCAGGTTTTGCTATATTATATAGATGAAATAGCGCAAAAGATGCAAAAATCCTTTTTGGAACGGCGGGTTATATGGAAATCAAGAGAGACATTTATTTAAATATGCTGATTCGGAAAAAAAACAATGGGTTGATAAAGATCATAACCGGTATCAGACGGTGCGGAAAATCCTACTTATTGCGAACGATATTCAAAAATGACCTTCTCGTTCAAGGAGTTGATGAAGATCATATTGTTGAAATGTCGTTTGACCTGTTCGAAAACACGGCATATCTTGAGCCTTCTGTATTTTACACATGGGCTAAGGGAAAAATACACGACAATGGACAGTACTACTTCTTGCTGGATGAAATCCAACTGATGGACCGGTTCGAGTCCGTTCTGAATGGATTAAATGATCTTAAGAATATTGATGTTTATGTAACTGGGAGCAACGCAAGTTTTTTATCTAGAGATATTGTTACAGAGTTTGCCGGAAGAGGCGATGAGATTCACTTGTACCCATTGAATTTTTCCGAGTTCATGTCAATTTACGAAGGGGATCGTTACCAAGGATTATATGAATATATGACTTATGGAGGCATACCGATTGTTGTTTTGGCAGACGAATTGGACAAGGTAAAAATTTTGCATTCATTGCTGGATGAGACATATCTCCGGGACATTGTCAAACGCAATAAAGTCAGGAATGTTCGAGAACTCGAAGATTTGCTGAACATACTCTCATCAGCTGTTGGCTCTCTGACAAATCCAGAAAAACTGATGAGGACATACAGAACCGTTAAAAAATCTAAAATCACAGCGAACACGATTAGCAAATACCTGGGATACTTTGAAGACTCATTTCTTGTCGAGTCGACCCAGCGCTTTGATGTTAAGGGTAAGGCATACATCGAGACTCCGAAAAAATACTATTTCACTGATTTGGGTCTGAGGAACGCAAGGATTGGGTTCAGGCAGAATGAGTTAACCCACAGCATGGAGAATATCATATACAACGAGTTGAAGGTGCGCGGGTTTGATGTGGATATCGGCGTTGTCACCGCCTCCGGAAAAGACAAAACCGGGAAAACCACGAGAAGACAGCTGGAGATAGATTTCGTATGCAATCGCGGCGCAAAGCGCTATTACATTCAATCGGCGTATTCATTGCCGGATAAGGAAAAGAGGGCGCAGGAAATCAGGCCATTCCAAAAAACAGCAGATTCATTCAAGAAAATAGTCGTAACAAATGATATGACACCGGCGGTTTATGATGATAACGGTATATTGACCATGAATATATTGGATTTTTTAATGGATAGCAACAGCATGGACAGATGAACGAGATCACACTTGAATGCATTGGGCTTCTATAACAGACATAGAACCCGGAACACGGTGTCAAGTCCCAAATGCTAGCGCTGATTCCCCTTCTAGGATATGACACATCGTTGATTATGAATTTGCGCGTACAGGCGTGAGCAAATACCTGCTGTTGGATGTCCGCTCCAGAAGCGGTACATGCGTGTCGTCATGGATCAGTTGCGGTTCTATCCGTTGTCCGTCTGAGTAAAACGCGCTCAGACTGGTGTTCAGGCAGGGGATCGATTCCGACAACTGATATCCGGATTTCTGCAGCAATATCGATACGAAAGCCGTGATCGATGCACCGTGCCCGACCACGAGGCAGTCTTCTCCCTTGACAAGGATCTCATCGACCAGCGGCCGACAGCGCGCTTCGACTTGTTCTTGCGTTTCAGCTTTCTCGGTCCACCAACGGTCGGGCAGTTCCTGGTGCTTGGCAAGACTGCTGTATAGCGCTAT
>JAQVSS010000283.1 GCA_028700415.1 Kiritimatiellia bacterium | reverse complement strand
TTTGAGGATCGGGAACAGTTCCATCCCAAGACATCCACACTACCCCAAGGTTGTGATTTGATGCTCTTTGAGAATCGGGAACAGTATAAGCGATTGAGTATGCCGCGAGCTGATAGTTGTGATTTGATGCTCTTTGAGAATCGGGAACAGTCACCGCGTTTTCCAACGGATTATCATCGGAGTTGTGATTTGATGCTCTTTGAGAATCGGGAACAGTATTGAAGTTTTAATTTCTTTACTGTGAGCCGGTTACAAAGAATAAAGTGCGGCGAGAAGTGGAGTTTTGGATGAGAAAGTACTGCCTCAACAGCTTTTTTCCGACTAAAACAGTTCGAGTTGGAGCGGTGCTTTTGGTGGCGGTTTGGCTTTCTTGCCGATGATGTTGACGATGTCGCCGAACTGCTTGTCTGTGATTTTGACGACCGAGACCAAGCCCTCGTCGGGCACCACCATGCGGACGCGATCAATGTGGACGCGCGCGGATTCTCCGCTGGCGCAATGACGGATGTAGACGGAAAACTGCAGCATGTCGAACCCGTCTTTCTTCAAATCCTTCCTGAACCGCGTCGCAACTTTGCGCTCGGCGGCAGAATTTGTCGGCAGGTCAAACATGACGAACAGCCACATAATGTCGTAGCCGTTTATGGCGTGGTGGGTGATGGGCATGGCGGAAACGAGGGATAGGCGATGATCGTCTCTTCTTTAAGAAAGCAACGGACAAGCGAAGCCGTTGTCAGGGAGAGCGCGTTCATCAGCGGGCGGCGCATATCGCCGACCATCACATCCGCCGTAAGCACGCTTAACAATGCGGCTTTCATGTCGCGGGTCAACTCCAGCGCTTCGGCTGGAAAACGTTCCAGGTTATTGAGCACAGCGTCGTCAACGAAGGGCCGATAGGGTTCCATCACGTCATCGGCGAGAGTGAAGGCGTTGTACTGATTGTGGTGGTGCAACCCGGACAGGCAGGACAGTCCGGAGCCGGCCAGCGCGCGGGCAGTGGCGGCGCGAAGGATGGCGTAGCCGTAATTGAGGGCCGCGTTGGGCATGGCCCCTTCCCTTGTGCGCTTGAAGTCCGTGTCAGGCGTGTGGCAATCCCAATACTCCCGGGCGGCGAGCCCTTCGCAATTTCCGGGATCGCCGTTCTTCACGTTTCTGACATGCCGGCGCAACCACCGGGAGCCCTCTTTTCCGCCCGCATCCAGACAGGCGGCCTGATTGTGTATCTTGGCTTGGACGGTCTGTTTCCAGAGACGCCCTTTCAGCGCTTCGCTTGCCGTCATCTGTGCGGTGAAGTGTTTCTGTGTGAGCGTGTGCCCAGAGAAGGGTAAAAGTTGGGAGGCAGGCGTATGCGTCTTATCGCAGAAAATGACCGCCGTATTGTTTTCGGCAAGCGCCTGAAGGGCGTAAGCGGTCACCGTCATTTGGTGAGTTTCAATGACGATGAAACCGAGGTCTTCAATGGGAAACGTGCGCGGTTCGTGCACAGTCTCGCGGGAGGGCGTGTAGACAAGCTGCGAGAGATTGACGCCGAGATGGCCGGGGATGGAAAAGAAAAGAGTCCGCGCGATCATGTTTTTTCGCCCTCGCCATGGGCTTCCAGCAACCTGTCAAAATCGGATTTAAAAAGTCTATCCTGAACCAGCCGGTATTTCTCGAACTCGCTTTCCGCGAAGGCTTGGGCGATTTCGGTGATCTCTTGGTAGAACCGGCGTTCCGACATGCGGATTTCTCGGATTCGTTGCAGTTGCCGCTCGAAATAGTCCTTCGTCAGGACGGAGCCGCCGTGTTTTAGCCGCTCGTCATCCATCGCCCATCCCTGGATGGCGAAATCCTTCAGGACGTGCGTCGCCCATTTTCGGAACTGTACGGCGCGTTCGGAGTTGACTTTGTAGCCTACGGCGATGATGGCGTCGAGGTTATAGTGCTTTGTGTTGTAGTTTTTTCCATCCGAGGCAGTTATCCGGAATTTCCGGATAACTGAATCTTCAGCAAGTTCATTGTCCGAAAAAATCTTCTTTAAGTGTTCATTAACGGCCCGAGTGTCAACGTCATACAAAGCCGCCATCATCTTCTGCGACAGCCAGACGTTCTCATCGGCATAGACGACATTCACCCCGTTTTGTCCCGTGGCCGCGACAAACGTGAGATACTCTGCCGCACCGCTGCGTATGGTCGGCTCCAGTTTCTTTTTTTCTCCGCGTTTCACTTCTCCACTCCCGTCAGATACTCAATCCTCCCGTCCAGCCCCATCTTGAAATGGATGCCTTCGAAGAGGAAGGAAGACCAAGCTTTGCGGAGGTTGAGGCAAAGCACTTCATGGGGATGTTCGTAATCGACGGATGACGAACCGCTGCAATTCTTTTGGGCGGCTTTCAAATCGGCCTCCAAGTCTTTTTTTGAACGGGCCTCTCGGTGGAACCACAAGGTGATGCCATTTTTATCGAACTTGCGCACCTTGTAGACCAGCGTTTTTGAGTGCGGGAGCGCGCTCCCACTTTCAGAAAGCGGCGGCAGTTCGCCACACTCCAAACGCGCAAGCGCCATCGCGCCGGGTAGGATGCGGCCCAGTAATTCCGCGTTGTTCGGCGGCGGTGGAACGGCGTGCCGGACGGCATCGAGCAGTTTTTCGATGACAAACTCAGGGTGCGTGCGCAACGGCACCTTGTAGACGGCAATGCCAAGATTGGATCCCGCCGCCGTACAGGCGTAGACGGGGCGTTTGTAGTCGCGCATGGACGGCGTGGCCGTATGTCGCCGGATTTCGTTGAGGGAGGTGTGCGGCGTGACGAACACACGCACCTTGCGGATGGGGACGCCGGACGCCATGGCGAACACATCCTGTACGATGGCTTTCTTGAAGTCGCTGCCGAGCTGCGCCAGTTTGTTCTGGACACATTTCCGAATCACGTCATCGACAATGGCCGCGACATCTTTTTCACTGCACGAGGCCAATGCTTTGCGAATAACGCAAACCGGTTCCGCATGACCGGGTCTCTTAATTTTTCCATAAAAGGTTTCTTCGTGCAGTTGCCCTCGCACAGTATTCCCTGCGGCGGGTTTGCGGGTGACGGGTTTGCCGTCTTTTGCTTTCGTGAGAACGGATAACCGCTTGGATTTGTAGTGGGTTTGCTTGAATTCGTTGTGACGTGTGACGTGTTTGACAAGGATGCCCTGTGTTGTATTGAAGACCGTCTGGGCGAATCCGGCAAACGGCGGTGCGACGTTAAACTTCGGATTCTTTCGTTCATCGTCGGCCTTGAGTTCGGCGCAGATTTTCTGGAAACGCTCGCGGGAGAGCGCGGCGATAACCAGTGCGTCTTTGGCGTGGTGCGTGTGGTCGGAGCGGTCTTTGGTCTCGTCTTCGCCCTGCACCTTCCACAGTTTGCGGGCAAAGGCGACGGCTTGGCCGTTAACGGGGTAAACGTCATGATAAACCGTTTTCAGGAGCGCGACGGCGTGTCGGGTCATGATGCCCGTGTCCACCAACTGTCGGCTGATGAAGCTTTGCCCGAAGTCAATTGGCTTGCCCTTTTTTGGTTCGTTTAAATACACTCCGGAGAAACGTTGGTATTTAGCTTCCCAGTATTTCAGTTCCAGTCTGGTGACAAGCATCTTCTGACGGGCCTTGGAACGGGCATCGGGGCTTTCTTTGGAGACGCTCTTGGCGATTTTGGCCTGTTTCTCTTTGAGCTTTTTGAGCTCATCAATCTTGTTCAGCCACGGGTGGAGACGCGCCATAATTTCGTCGTGGTTCGGAAGTTTGGATGGCAACAGTCCTTTTTTGATGTTGCGGTTGCAGTTTACACAAGCAACGGTCTTATTGGCCTGCGAATCGTCTCCGGAACGCGAACGCGGAAGAGTGTGTTCAATGTCTGACTCATTCAGCAAATCTGCTATCCCGATAGTTTTTGTGCAATAAAGACATTGATGTTCTGGTTGTTCATCCCAGAGAACATACTTCAGGACGAGGTCTTCTGCGGGGTTGGCGATGCCGTGTTCCTGAAGTTTCGCTTTGGCGTCGGCGCGTTTTTTCTCATTCTGCTTCTGCCACTCCTGGATGGCCATGCGGTCGTTGCGGCTGTTGACATCGCGGGCGAGCTCGATGTGGATGCGCGTGTCCGCATCGATGGTGCCGTTCTTGCGCAGTTCGTTGACCAATTTACGCAGCATGGTCATGGAACGCTGTACAAGCGGGTTACGGATCATGCCGAGATTGACTTTAGGAAGAATGCCTTGCTCCGTTGCGTCCCGCGCGTCTTTGTTAAGGGCTGTGTAGGAGGAGTCTGCCTTGGGATCGCGGAAATAGAGGGTGTCGAAAGGATCTCCTTTCCAGTTGCGATCCTGTTTCACCTTTTTCGCAAACCAGTCGCGGCGGCGTTCTTCCAAAGTTGGAACCTGTTCGGGTTTTAAGCCTTCGTGCTCCGCGTTCTTTTTGTCTTTCCGATAGTCCGCATTGATTTGCGCGAGTTCGGCGATGAATTGATCTTCGTTTTCGTTGAAATCTCGCAAGGCATCAGGCAGTTTTGCGAGAAAAATCGCTTGAGACAGCTCAACGCCCTTACGCAGGAATGGCAGAATTTTGCGGATGGCGTGAAGCGAATATCCGGCGCGGCCTTCGGGTATATGAATTTTCGCGAATCGTTCCGCGGCTTCAGGGGGAAGTCCGAGCCCTTGCGAAGGTTCTCGTGGGGTGCCGCGCTTGTCTTTGCGTTGAATCTTGACAAGTTGCGCCCATTTCTTGAGTTCTTCCTCGTCCTTGAAGAAGGTCAATGCGTCGAAAGCCTTCTGAAGGTCGGCTCCGTTGGGCAAAATTTCTTTGAGCGTTGCTGTGACCTTGGAGGGCGAAAGGGAGACACTGCCTTCGTAATTGAACGCCGCGTCTTTGAGTTCAGGAAACGTTCTTCTCAAAACGTTCCCCAAAACTTTGAATTCAAAAACTTTGTCACGGGTTTTCCCTCGTTCATTGGTGACAAAACACGCGGCGGCTACGGAGCGTTGTTCAGTGGTGAGTGGAGTTCGCGTCTCCCCGTCGATCACTCGGATGTTGTTGACGAACGAGAGGGCACGGAACTCCTCAAAGTCCGGGTGCCCAATCTGAGCGCGGTTGCGTTTGGGTTCGAGTGGGCATTTTCCGACGAGGAAAGATTGCTTGCGCAGGGGTCGCTGCCAGAACAAGGTCTTGTCGATCTTGTCTGACAGGTCTTTTGAAAGTCCCTGCGTCTCGGCGATTTTCGCCCATTCCTTCTCATAGTGCTCGACACGTCCAGTATGCTGCTTGCGGACTTTGCGCCCCGCCTTGATTTCGTTGAAAAAATATTGACCGAGCGTGAGGCCGGATTTCTCAAGTTCTGCGGAGATGCGGGCGATGTCACCTTTGATGTCTCCAAGTTCTTTGGCTTTGGCTGCGCTTATCTCCTCGCCTTCCTCGGGCTGGTCTTTGCGTCCGCTCTTAAAGCCGCGGCGCTGGGCGAGGTGGTAGATGGCGCGTCCGAGCGTGAGCGGATCAACTTTTTCAGTGGCGGCACGCGCACGGTCGCAATATGGGTTTCGTGTGTCCGTGCTTTTTAGCCATTCCACAAAGGCGGTGTTGTCTTTCGGGAAGGAACCCATCTGTGACCATGCCTTCAGCTCTTCTTGGGCGAGAGGGCACATTTTCTGTTCGATAAGGATTTTGAGGATCAGGCGGCGGCGCAGATGGCGGCGGAACCGCAAACGGCGGGCCATACGCGCCTCTCTGCGGAGGGCGGCGGGTGTTTTCAGTGAATCGATTCCTTTTTCACGGATAATGCCTTCCTCGGAAACAAGAACACCTG
>JAQVSS010000282.1 GCA_028700415.1 Kiritimatiellia bacterium | reverse complement strand
CCATTCGGAGGCCGAGCGGCACCAGTACTCCGCCACGCGGCTCACATGGCGCGTAGAGGTGCTGAACGATCTGCTCGCGACCGAGTTTCCTGAATACCGGACCGCCTTCCAGGCGGGACGCCAGGTTTCGCGCTTCGCTGAGGGGCGCGCGGTGTACGCCTGCGGCTCGGGCTGGACCGATTGCAAGACCTACCGGTGGCAGGCGGAACGCGACGGGGGCGACCTTGTGCTGAAAGCGGAAATGAAGGCCCCGAAGTCGGCGGGCTCTTTTACCCTCTACCTCTGCGACACCTTCGTGACCGCGCACTTTTGGGAGATCAACCTCTCGACCTCCGGCTCCGTGTCGGATTCCCGCGCGGTCGGCCTGCGGGCCGAGCCGTACACGGCGGCGGACGGCGCGAAGGGCGTGACGCTGCGCATCCCGGCGGCGGGGCTGCAGGCCTTCGACCCTACCGGACGCGCGTACGCCTTCAACATCTTCAACAGCGGCCTCGGCGCCGACAATTGGCCCACGGGCATGAACGAAGCGGATCTGGGCGCCTACCGTCTCGCCCTCAGCCGCTTCAAACCCCAGAAAATGGGCTACCTCTGCATGATCCCTTTTAAGCAATAAAGAAAAGGAGTTCAGCGATGACCACAAGAAAACTCAAGATTGTGTTGGCCGTATGCGTTGCGGCGTTTTGTGTCCGCGCGGAGAACCGGACCTGGACCGGCGGCGGAGGCGACGCCAACTGGAGCACGCCCGCCAACTGGGGCGGCACGGCGCCCACAACGAATGACACGCTTTTCTTCAGCGGCACGACCCGACTGGCGAGCACCAATGACCTGCCGGAAGACATTCCTCTCGCGGGCATCATTTTCAACAGCGGCGCGGGCGCGTTCACGCTGGGCGGCAACCGGCTCACGCTGAACGGCAACGTGAGCAATCTCTCGGCGAGCGCGCAGACCCTCGCCCTGCCCGCGCTCTTGCCGGAGACGCGAGTGTTCTTCAGCTCCTCCAACGGCGCGGTCACGGTCAGCGGATCCCTCAGCGGCGCGGGCGGCTTGACGAAGGCCGGGTTCCAGACGCTGACGCTCGCCGCGAGCAACAGCTACGACGGCGTGACCACCGTGAATGACGGGCTGCTCTCGGTCACGCACGGCAACGCGCTCGGCAGCGTCAGCGGCAACACGGAGGTCAACGGGGCTTCCGGCGGATGCCTTGAAATCAGCGGCAGCATCAACGTTCCGGAAGCGCTGTCGCTGAACAAACAGCGTCCGGGCGGCAAAAACATCCTGTATATTCCCGGCGGCAGCAACACCCTGAGCGGACTGATCACCTGCGACGCGACCCGTATCCATTCGGCCGCGGGGACGACGCTGGTCTTCGCCGGCGGCCTGACGAACAAGGCCGGCTATATCGTGCTCAGCAACCCTTCCGGCAGCACGGTCGCGTTTTACAACACCCCCATCAGCAGCCGCGGCAACCGGTTTTATTTGGAAGGAACGGGGCTCACCATTTTGGGCGTTGCCGGAAACATCTGGACACCCACGGAGATCGCAAGCATCGCAACCTTGCGGACAGATGTCGCGGACGCGATACCTCCCGCCGCCCCACTCCGTATGAACGTTGACAACGGAACACTGAATCTGAACGGGTTCGACCAAACCGTGTCGGAGCTCTTCCACCTCAGCAAGGGAACGCTGTACAGCCCTGTTCCCGCAACGCTGACGGTGAACCAGAACTCCTCAACCCTGTTCTACGGCAAGTTGACCGGCGCCCTCAACCTTTTCAAAACCGGGACCGGCACGCTGATCCTCTCGAACAGCCTCAGCACCACCACCGGGAACATCACGGTGACGAACGGCACACTCGTGGCGGCACTCGACAACAGCCTCGGCAACAGCACGAACATCACGGTTCTTGGCGGCACGCTGGATCTGCGGGCTCCCAACAGCATCGCGGATGAGGCAAACCTCTCCATCTCCAACGGCGCGACCGTGACGGTCGGGAACGGCATCAGCGAGCGGGTCGGACAGCTTTTCCTGGACGGCGTGCAGCAAATGAGCGGGACATGGGGATCAACCGCCAGCGGCGCTTCGCACGCGGACGACACCCATTTCTCCGGCACCGGTACCATCTACGTCCTGAACAGCCCCCCCATCTCCGCGACGGACGCCACCTGGGACGGCGAAGGGACCGACACTCTCCTGAACACCGCGACCAACTGGCTAGGGGACACGGCACCAGCCCTTGACGGCACCGCGCGGGCCCTTTTCGGAACAGGCGGCGATACGGCGACCGTCAACACCGCCGCCAAGCTATATGGCATCACTTTCAACCGCGCGGACAATTTCACGCTCGCGGACGGCGACGGCACGCTTGAACTGGGAGCGGGCGGCATCACGGCGGCCAGCCCGGATACCGCCTCCCGGACCTACACGGTCGCCGAGGACATCACCCTGACGGAAAACTCGACGTGGCACGTCGCCACCAACGAGGCAGGCGTGTCGACACTCACCGTTTCGGGCGCCATCCATGACGGAACCGATTCCTACGCCTTCACCAAAACCGGCTTCGGAGCCTTGACCCTCTCGGGCAACAGCACCTACGACGGCGTAACCGCCGTAAACGCCGGCGCGCTGTACCTCACGCACCCCAACGCGCTGGGCAGCACCAACGGCATGACGGAAGTCGACTGCATGGCCGGCGCGCACCTCAACCTCCGCGGCGGCATCAACGTGGCTGAGCCGTTCCTAGTGAACGGCCAGCGCCCATTATCCAAATACTCCATCTACAGTGACAGCGGCAGCAACACGCTGAGCGGACCAATCATGCGGAAACCCGGAGGTGTCGGATTCCGCATTCATCTCGCATCCGGGACCGCGCTGATCATCCGAGGCGGCATCACAGGCACCGGAGGCGGGGGATGGCATATTTTCAACAACACCGGAGGGTTCCTCGCGCTGTATGACAAACCCATGGTTATCGTATCCTCGGACGTGGTTTTTTTCGAGGCTCTGGGAAACATGTCCATCTTGGGCGTTTCCGGAAACGTGTGGGGGCAAACCAGAATCAATGCCGCGGGAACACTGCGGACGGATGTCCCCAACGCGCTGCCCGAATCGTCGACCCTGGTGATTGAGAACGCCAATACCCTCCTGAATCTGAACGGTTGCGGCCAGAGCATATCCGGCATCGTGGAGCCCTGCACGGGCACCATCACCAGTGCCGTGCCCGCCACGCTGACGGTCAACCAGAAAACAGCGGCCACCCTCTCGGCCCGCTTGACCGGCGCGGTCGGCCTGCTGAAGGCCGGGACCGCAACCCTGACGCTCTCGAACGCCCTGAGCACAACCACCGGCGACATCACCGTGACCAACGGGACGCTGGCGGTGGCACTCGACAACAGCCTGGGGAACAGCACGAACATCACAGTGTCCGGATCCGCGGCCCGGCTGGAATTGCGCACCTCCTCCGGCATCTCCGACACAGCGGCGCTGAAGATCGCGAACGACGGGGCCAAGGTTAACCTCCTGACCGGCGTAAACGAGACGGTCGGCTGGCTCTACACGGGCGAAAAGATGCGGCGCTCCGGCACGTACGGCTCGACAAGCAGCAGCGCGGCCAACAAGGACGATGCGTATTTCGAGGGCACAGGCATCCTCACGGTCCTGCACGACCACTGCGGCACCATCGTCAGCCTCCGGTAGCGGGCGGCACAAACGGGACATTCCAAAAAAGAGCGAAACAACAAAAAAAGGGGAGAGTATCCGGATGACAACAGGAAGACTTGGAATCGCACTATGTATGTGTCTGGCCGCATGGAGCGTTCAGGGCGAGACCCGGACCTGGACCGGCGGCGGGGCAGACGCCAACTGGAGCACGCCCGCCAACTGGGGCGGCACGGCGCCCACGGCGAACGACACGCTGGTCTTCAGCGGCACAACGCAACTGGCGAGCCACAACGACCTCGCCGACGACACCCCCATCGCAGGCGTTGTTTTCACGGCCGACGCAGGCGCTTTCACCCTCTCGGGCACCCCGATCGCCCTGGACGGCCCCGTGAGCAACCTCTCCGCCAGCGCGCAAACTATCGGCCTCGGCATGGCACTGACCGGCACGCGCGTGTTCGACGCCTCCAACGGCGCGATCACGGTCAGCGGCACGCTCAGCGGCGCGGGCGGCCTGACAAAAACAGGAGCCCAGGCGCTCACGCTGGCCGCAAGCAACAGCTACGACGGCGTGACCACCGTGAACAACGGCATCCTGCTTGTCACGCACGGCAACGCCTTGGGCAGCACCAACGGCAACACGGTGGTCAACGCCCCCTCCGGCGGCTATCTCCAACTCAGCGGCGGCATCACTGTCCCGGAGCCGCTCTACCTGAACTGGCAGCGCCCCGACGACAAAGGCAACGCAACCGCCTTAGACTCTCTGTTGAACCTCAGCGGCACCAACACGCTGACCGGGGCCGTCACCTGTTTCAAGACGCGCATCTATTTGAGCGGCGGAACCAAGCTCATTTTCACGGGAGGGCTCACGAATCTTGACGGGTATCTGATTTTCAGTATCCCCGCCACCAGCAGTGTGGAGCTCTCAGGCTTGCCGGTTAAGAGCCCGAACAACCTCCTGCATCTCCTCGACAACGGGTTGCTTGTGGCGAATACACCCGACAACGTCTGGTCGCGTATCGAAGTCAGGAGCAGCATGACCTTCCGCACGGACCTGAAAAACACCCTTCCCGCCGATTCTCAGGTCTACCTCCACCTGAACACCTCAACCCTGAATCTGAACGGGTATGACCAAACCGTGGCAGGCATCTACAACAACTGTTACGGGGTGATCCGGAGCGACACGCCCGCCACCTTGACCGTGAACCAAGCGGGCAACTCCCTTCACAGGGGCCAACTGAACGGGGCCGTCAGCCTCTTCAAGGACGGGGCCGGCACCCTCATCCTCTCCAACACCACCAGCACCACCACGGGGGACATCACCGTGACCAACGGCACGCTCGTGGCTGCCCTCACGAAAAGCATCGGCAACAGCACGAACATCACGGTGTCCGGCGGCACGCTGGATTTGCGGGCGCCCGCCATGATTCCCGATGCGGCACGCCTCTCTATCTCCGGCGACGGAACCGTGGCAATCGGCGACGGGATTGTTGAGACGGTGTCTGACTTTTTCGTAAACGGCGTGCAGCAAAAGAGCGGGACATGGGGATCAACCGCCAGCGGCGCGGACCACATTGACGACACCCACTTTTCGGGGAACGGGGTCCTTTTCGTCCAGCACAGCCCGCCGTTCTCCGCGACGGAAGCCACTTGGGACGGTGAAGGTGAAGACACCTTTCTGAGCACCGCGGCCAACTGGCAGGGAGACGCGGCACCGCTCTTCGACGGCTCCACGCACGCCCTGTTCGGGACAGGCGGAGCCACGGCAACCGTCGACATCGCCGCCAACCTGTACGGCATCACCTTCAACCGCGCCGGCGCCTTCACCTTCGAAGCCGGCTCAGGTTCGCTTTCGGTGGGCGGAGGCGGCATCTCAGCCGCCAGCCCGGACACCACCTCGCGGACCTACACGATCAACGCGGACGTCACCCTGACCGACAACGCGGCGTGGCATGTCGCCACCAACGAAACGGGCAAGACTTCCCTAAGCATCACAGGTGCTATCGGCGATGGTTCCGACACCTACGGCTTCACCAAAACAGGCGCGGGAACACTGCTTCTCTCGGGTGCCAACACCTATGACGGCATCACCACCGTCGATAACGGCATGTTGCACATTTCGCATGGCAATGCGCTGGGCAGCAGCCGGAACAACACGGTGG
>JAQVSS010000281.1 GCA_028700415.1 Kiritimatiellia bacterium | reverse complement strand
CCTCTTCACGTTCTTCGACGACGTCTTCGCGAAGGACGGGGACGTTGCGAGGAATTCGCGTCGATCCCGCCGCCACCGGCGTGGGTAAACGACATCTTCTGCAATTCCCACGCTGATTTCGACGACTTTTACTTGCGCTGGCTCTCGGAAATGACCGACGAGGGGGTCATCCTCCCGATAGCCGGCGGGCTTTACAGCTGGGGCGACTACCGCTTCAAAAACGGCTTCCGCGGCGGACAGGGCGGATTCGTCACCGGAGAAGAGGCGAAGGCGTTCATCGACCTGAACAAGAGTTTTTCGCCGCGGGTACGTCCGTGCTACTACAACATCGTGATATCGACGTCGTTCTTCACGCAGGTGTTCAAGGATCATCCCGAGTGGTTCCGCCCGAAGGACCGCGAAGGGAACCGCGATTCGCTTTTCCCGGGCCAGAACCTGAACTGGCAGACGATGTTCAACTATCCCGAATGCCGCACGTGGATGGTCGATATGCTTTGCCGCTGCGCGGACGATCTGGGCGTCGATACGGTTTATCTCGACGAAGCGCAGATGACGAACACGATCGACTGGGAACGTGACCAAGTGACGCGCGACGATGACACCGTGAGGTTCTGGAAGGAACTGAACGCGCGGATGTCGAAGGAAGGGAAGATGTTCTTCGCGAACGGGAGCGGGATCCCCTATGCCGACGTCAATTACATGGAAAGCCCGCACGAGCTCGCTCCAAAACGCTGGCGCGACTGGGCCGGCGTCGGCTGGGGCATCGGCATGATGAACCGCATGAGGCCCGGTCAGCGCGCGTGCCCGCTTTACTGGACGGAGGCCTGCGACTACGCGAACCGCGTCCTCGCTCTCGGCTGGATTCCGTGTCCCTATTACAACCCCCGTTACCTTCCGGTGATGCGCGCGGCGTATCAGGCCGGCAACATGCTGCCGGTGAACGCGAAATACACCCCCGACTGGAAGACGGACGCGGCCGTCGAGGTGGAAAGCCATTCCGTGAAACGCGCGGACGCGAAGGACGTCCTTCTCTCCTTTATCAACCGCGCGGAGTCGCCCGCCGACATCCCCGTGACGGTCGACCTCGCCACGCTCGGTTTCGCGAAGGGCGAACGCATTAATGTCTGGCGGCTCAACCTCGACGAATCCCTCGCCGGCAAAACCGGCCCCGAAGTCCACTCCGACCGCGAGCTGAAGTCCAACTGGCGCGACCGCGGCATCGTCCGGTACGCGCGCATCACCGAACCGGAACTCGTCTACAGCGGAAAAGCGTCCGGCGCGTTCACGCACGTTCTGACGAAACTCGGCACGGGCAGAATGGACCAGTTCCTCGTCACGGCCTCGCCGGCTTCGCTGTTCGCCGAGAACGGCCTCCCGCTCAACTGTTTCTTCACCGCCCAGCGCCATGCCCGGATCGTCGGGAACACAGTGACGGCCGAACGCACCGCGGACGTCCTGCTGCTTGACCGGGAAAACGATTTCACAGAAGTCACCGCGAACGGCGTTCCCGCGGAAACGAAACGCATCTGCGTCGGCGGGCTCGTCGGCACGCTCATCCGGGTCGAAAAGGGCGAATGGGCGCTCGGGTGGAAAGAGACGCCGCGCCCGGCGGACCCGTCGAAGGAAAAAGCCCCGCTCCCGGTCGCGCTCACGTACGAGATCACGAAGGTGAAGATGCCGCAAGTCCACTTCGACCCTGAAGCGTGTGAAGTGAGGGACGTGAACGTGTTGCGCGGCGGCGTAAAGGTCACACGGGCCGCGACCCTCCACACGAAATGCGAAACCTCCTACGCGTTTCAGACAAATCTTCCCGTCCATGCCGTCTCGGCGGACGCGGAGAAGCTTATCCTCACCGCCGGAACCTCCCGCCGCGAGGCGCGCGTGCGGTGGATGGAGACGTTTTCCGGTTTCGAGTTCGAGGGAGCAAAAACTCTCCGGATGAAATTCTCCCATACCTTCGGAGAAGCAATTTCCCTCTTTTTCGGGCATGTGACGAAATACACCCCTGGAAAGGAGTCCGAATTCTTCACCGGGTTCCTCGTCGATTATTCCGTCGGAGGTAAGTACGTGAAACGCGTTTCCATGGCCACGGGACTCTACCACCCGCGCTACGAAATCGCGCGTCCGAAATGGGGCACGGGCAGGGCACCGGACGAACGGCTCGATTTCGGCGAATGGATCGACGGGGAACGCGAGCGGGTCTTTTCGCTCGATCTCGCGAAGTTCGCGCCGGAGGGGTGGGACGGCAGGGCGTTCGTTTCGCTCGGCACTTCCCACATTCAGTGCGGACGGTCTCTCAAGCTCGAATTCCTGTCCTTCAACGACGCGGACTCGGGGGATTTCGCCGTTCCGTCCAAGAACCTCGATGCCCGCGTCATGCCGGAGCCGCTCCGTTCGCGTCCCCTCAAGTCCAAGCCGAAATCCCTGCGGATGCTCGATTTCTCCGAATGGCAGGGGTGGGCCAAAGCGGATCGTTTCCTGCGTGTGAAGAGCGGCAGGGTGAAAGCCGATACCCGCGTCTACGTCGCGCACGATTACGAGTATCTCTATGTCGGTTTCGACGCGGACGAGCCGGACCGCAAACCGTTCGGTGTCAACACCGAACCGACTGCGAACGACCACGCCGAGGTGATGGTCGTGAGGCCCGACGGTATCCTCTACCAGGCGGTCGGCGACGTGAAGGGGCGCACCGCTCTCTACCTTCAACGGAACACCGCCTCTGCCGCGAAGATCGTCCTCAGGAATGAAACCGTTCCGGGTAAGGGGTGGCGGGCCTTCTTCGCGCTTCCGATCGACGATCTGAAACTCGATATGCAGCGCACGCCGGTCACCATAAAAGCCGATTTCTGCCGCGCGCGCAAGGATCCGGCCGAAATCTCAGCCTGGACCCCTCTTAAGAACGACTTCTTCGAACGCGGCAATTACGGCACCGTCGTCCTCGATTTCAACTGGTAGACAAAAAAATGCAATGACACTTACAAGTTATACAAGGAATTCTGAATTTCCCGCCGTCTAGCGGACTCAAAAGAAAGGCAAAGAACAATGAAAAAGAGCGTTTTCGTTTTGACAGCCGCAGTTTCAGCGTCGGTATTCGGTGCCGTGCGCACCAATACAATCAATAACGCCGCCACGGACTGGACCAGTCCACAGAGCTATGTGGACACCTCGTTCGCGCCCGGCAGCGGCGATGCCGTGATCGTACCGGCGAATTCGGCGGCGCGCCTCAACGCTTCCACCGACACGGCCTCGCTCAATCTCGTCAAAACGCTTGACCGTATCATCTTCGCGTCTTCCAACAGCCGCCTTGAAATCAATGTCGAGGGAACCGACGAGGTCGAAATCCCCGTGTCGATGTCGGGCTACAAATACATGTTTGGAACCTTAGACTTCACGGGCGGCCCGATCGTCAAGATCGGCACGGGCACACTCCACCTCTCGTCCGCGGGGTACTTCGGCGCTTCGAGCGCGAACATCTACGATTATTACTCCTCGATCGTCGCCTCGCAGGGTGTGCTCAAGGTGCAGCAGGCGTTGTCCAGCCCGTATAAAACGATGACACTTGGCCGCGTAACCGTCGCAGAGGGCGCGACGTTCTTCCCGCCGTACTCCACGGTGTCCGGAGGGAACTGCTGTATGATGTCGTTTGCGGGCGGAGGCACGGTCACCAATGCGTACAGCAAACAGCTCGTCTATATCAAAGGCCTCAGGAGCCGCGGCGACAACGCGGATTTCAGCGGTTCGCTGAACGGCGACTTCCAGTTGAACGTCAACGGCAGCGACGCCCAGAACCTTTGGGGTTCGACATCGCTTTTGTCCTCGGAAATCCACCTTTCGGGCGCAACCCCCCGTCTCGGCGTCTACGATTTCGGCGCTGCGCCCCAAACCCCCTCTTCTATCGGTTACATGGTCGGCAACGCGCCGCTTTTCTACGTGGAGTATCAAGGCGGCCAGGTCGATTATCTGGGCACGGGGGGCACGTGCGCCCGCGGTTTCGTCTTGCCCGCTTCGACCAGCTCAAATTACGCCCCCGTGGTTTTCAACGCCGGCGCGGTCGGCGGGCTGACCGTTTCCGGGCAGTGGCAGCGTCAGTACACGTCTGAGGGTGGCCAGAACGTGGTTCTCACCGGCAGCAACAACACCGTGTGCGTACTCAACAATCTGCTTTCCGACAATACCGTCAGTTCGTCTCCCAAAGGCACGGGGCATACCCTCTACCTGTCCAAGGAGGGCATCGGTTCCTGGCGCATCGGGGACGGGCCCGATCCCGCGCTTTCGCGCAGCGCATTCGCAAGCGGCATTTCGGTGAACGAGGGCGTCTTCCAGTATACGTCGCTCGCCGATAAAGGCGTGATCTGCTCGCTCGGCATGGGCACCAACCTGACAGACGGCGTGCGCGGCTCGACGGATACGAACGTTGAGCACCGCGTCAATTACGGCATTCGCCTCGGCGCGCCGACAATGGCGGGCACATCTAAGGACAGTGCCAGATTCGAGTATGTCGGCACGGGCACGGGCGCCTCCACCACCCGTGAAATCGCAGTCGCCGGAAAGGGCGGGTTCCGCCAGAACGGCACGGCCAAACTCCTGCTCGGAGGCGGAACCTATGGTATTTCTTCAGGGGACATGACGCTCTATCTCGACGGGACCAATACTGCCGAGAACGTCGTCCTCGACGTTTCCGACGGCGGCAAGGGCGGCAAACTTTCGGTCGTGAAGGAAGATTCCGGAAACTGGTGCCTCGGCGGCAATTTGACCTTTACCGGCGACATCTCCGTCAAGGGCGGCAGCCTCACGCTCCGCAAGCCTACCAAATACAACTGGTACCGCTGGACAATCACTTCCCTTTATCCGCACAAGGCCATACCCCCGTATGATTCCTGGAAAACCGGAGCCGGAACCGACAATTACTTCCACCTCTACGAATTCGGTCTCTACGACAAAGACGGCAACAATCAGACGCGCCTTCTGGGCCTGCACACCAACGCGCTGGTCCGCGAAAGTTACGTCGATCTCGGATCCGGTACGGTTCAGTTCCAGACGACGAAAAGCGTCGGCGTGGTCCAGTCCGGGTCGCTTGAGGTCGGCGGGGTCACGAGCAACGTCATCTATTCGATAGACCGCGCTTTCGACGAGGGCTACAACGGCTGGAAGCTCTGGGGCGCAAGGTATCAGTTCTATACGAACGGCGTCGTTTGTCGGCCGACCCAGAATAAGCCCGATACTTGGGTACCGATCACGATGCGTCTAAACCCGGGCGCGAACGAGGTGGCCGGCTACGACTTCGTGAACGTCTACGGCGGGTGGACCGCCGCCTGGGACACCTGCATCAGCAACTATTTCATTGAAGCCAGTCTGGACGGCGTCCATTGGGACACGCTCACCAACGTCGAGGCGTCGGTCGTCCATTACGACGGAGGCATGTGGGTCTGCCAAGGCGGTTACACGGACGGCGAAAACACGCATTTAACCCGCATCTACGGCGCAGATTCCTTCCCGAACGCCAATCCCCACATCGCATGGTATCCGATCAAGGGACGCCCCGACACGCTTCCGACGGTGCTCGATCCGGCGGGAACGGTCTCCGTTTCCGCCGGCGGCATGCTGAAGCTCGAGACGGGCGGCGGTTCAATGACGCTTTCGAAGGTTAAGCTGGACGCGTCTCCCGAGACGGGTGTCGGCATGATCGACGGGTTCACCTTCGCGTCGAACGGCACGCTGGAAATCGAGAACGTGCCCGCATCCGGAAAAACGGACATCCCGGTCCTGTTCACGAACGTGACCGGTCTCGAAAATCTAGCCAACTGGGATCTCGAAGTGGACGGCAAGGCCGCC
>JAQVSS010000035.1 GCA_028700415.1 Kiritimatiellia bacterium | reverse complement strand
AAATGACGGACCTGGACTTCGATGCCGGGGCGGATGTGCGCGCCCGTTACGAGTTCAAAGACAACTGGATGAACAAGAACAGCACGACCGTCAACCCGGCGTCCGAGGATTACTACCGGTTGCGCACCCGCGTGTGGGGCAAAGCCACGTGTGGCGAGTGTCTGGGCGCATACCTCCGTTTGTGTAACGAATTCCGCGGTTACCGCAACAGCCCTGACAATGACAAGAACAAGTTCCCGGATGAACTTATCATCGACAACCTCTACTTCGACGTCAACAACATCGGTGATCGGGTTGATCTGCGTGTCGGGCGCCAAGACATTAAAGAGGGCGCGGGTCGCGTGATCTGCGACGGCACTCCCGGCGACGGTTTGCGTTCGGCTTACTTTAATGCCATTCTTGCAAAGGTCAAGATGCTGGAAAAAAGCGACGTCGACCTGATGGGCACATGGAACACCTATGAAGACGAATGGGCGATGGGAAACCCACATGACGTCTACGATCTGACCAAGATCAGAAGCGGCACCCCGTATTCCAAAATGGATGAGAAGGGCCTAATGGCCTACGCCCACTACAACGAGATACGGGATTTCGCGATTGAGCTCTACTGGATCTGGAAAGGTGAGAGCCGCTTCTACGACACGAGCACACGTTATCCGGGCCGCGACTTCCACACGGTCGGCACGCGCTTGTCGCCGCAGTTTAACGAGAAGCTGTCGGGCGAACTCGAGGCGGCCGTGCAGCTCGGCAACGTGGACGGCGGGGAGGGTATGCAGAGCCGCGACATTTTCGCATACATGGGGTATGCGGGGCTGACCTACGCCATGAAAGAGGTGTTCGGCAAACCCAGTCTGACGGGCGCGCTGCTCTATTTTTCGGGCGACGCGGACAGCTATTACAAGACGAAGGACGGCAGCACGGACAACGGTTGGAACCCGGTTTTCAACCGCACCGATTCGCTCGATCCGATCTGCGCGTGCATGTACGATCAATTCCGCTGGTCGAACCTGATCTATCCCTACCTCCAAGCGTCTGTCGAGCCGTGTAAAAAGAATACCGTCAAACTTCAGACCGGCCCGATGTTTGCGGCGGAGAAGGACAACAACGCGGAGGATAGTTATCGCGGTTACTCCACTCAACTCCGGTACGACTTCCCGATCGTCAGCAAGATGTTCGGCCAGCGCGGCGAGGTGACGGGAACGGTGGTGGGGGAGGCGATGTTCTTAGGCGATTACTATAACACCGTAGACGCCGATGGCACGACCACTTGGGCTCGGTTCGAGTTGAAGGGCAATTTTTGACCGTTTTCTCGCGTCGAGACCCGCCGCCGTGGCCACCACCAGCGTGAGCAGGAAGTTTTCATCACGTTTTCTTATCTGAATCAGTTCCCCGTCCAGGCGCGGGCCCTGAAGGATATCGTCACGCGCACGCCTTTTTTCAGTTTGACCCGCTGGCGGAAATTCATCAGGTGGTGTGAAAGCGCGAATTGTTTTCCGTGCGCTGCCGCAAAAACGCCCCCGCCGTCCGTGATCCCGTACGGTTCGCGGCAGTTCGCCCACTGCGCCGTTCCTGTGCCGGGTTTTGTTACATGCCAGACGCCCGCCTGTTCGAATCCGCCGTCCGCGAGCGCCAGCCCATCCGCGCGCACGTCGTCGTAGGCGGTCTTTTCACCGTTCGCCCCGAGAACGAGCACGTCTGCTTCGCAGTCGTAGCGAGGCACGAAGGAAAACGAGCACTCCTTCCAGCCATCCCATGAAGCCGGGCCGAAACCGGCTTCGACGCGGCGCGCTTTCCGCGACCCCATGAGGCGGCAATTCACGAGACCGTCCGCGAAAAGCGTTTCGCCGTTGGGCGCGTTGCCGCACGCCTCCACGTCGAGGCGCGCGACGGGCGTGTTGTACTCCGTCTGCAGTTTCCGCGGCGGCGTCACGTCGGGCGCGAACTTGACGGGCGGCGAAAAACGTTTCGCGTGCGCATAAAGTCCCATCTCCGCGAAACGCGTATCACCGCCGAGAATTTTGCGTGCGGGCGCGTCCGGCTTGAGCGTCCAGTCCATCCCGAAATAGTCCGTGAACCCCGGATCTCCCTCGAACGGGAGGTTGTTCGTGATCGTGGTGTAATCGCGCGTGAATTCGAGATCCGCGAACGTCGGTTCCGCGCAGGCCACGATAAGGTTGTCGCGGAAGGTCGTGAAGAGCGCGTTATGCGCGTATGCGGGGCCTTCTTTTTCGGCGGCCGCGAATAGCTTCGCGATCGTGGGGTAACGCGCGCGCCACAACGCGCCGTGGGGGGAGTCGAGTTTCTGCTGAAGGCCGGTGAAACGCCCGCTCTTGTACCCGCGCTCGGCGCCGCTGAACGGTTTCTTGTCTTTGCCCATCAGTCCCAGGTTCCAGCGGCGGATCGGCAACTGGGAATTGAGGACCACGTTCTTTTCGATCACGTTACCCTGTCCCCCCGAGGAGAAGAGCGCGATGGGACAGCGGTTCACGATGTTGCCGCGCACCGTCACGTCGGAGGTGTAGGCGTCCAGGTAGATCCCCATGATGTGCTCGGCGCGCGGCTGGTTTCCCGTCATGTGGATGCAGTTGTATTCGATCGTTGTGCCGCGCCCGGTCCAGTTCTCCATGTAACCGTAGACCGCGCCCGCGTCGTTGTTGTGGCGGCAGGTGTCGTGGATCACGTTGAAGCCCACGTAATGGTCGTTCCCCTCGAAGGAAACGCCCTGGTGGAGCGAATGGTGGATGAGGTTGTGCGCCGCGCGGCAACCCACGCCGAAAAGGCCCACGCCCGGACGGTAATTCCAGATCACCTTGCCGTAGTCGCGGATGTGACAGTTGTCGGCCGCGTGGTTTGCGGGCGCGAGGGAACCCTGTTCGCCGCCTTCGAGGCGGATACCGCCCTCGCCGATATCATAGAGATCACACCCTTCCACGCGGCAATCGCGTCCCCCCGCGATGTTCACCCCCCAAGCGGACGTGTGCCGCACGCACGAAGCGGCGAGAACGGCATTCGTACACCTCGCGAAGACGAGCGCGTCCCAGCGCGCGTGTTCGAAAATGAACCCCTCGAAAACGACGTGGGCCGCGTTCGACACGACGAGCAGATGGCCCGTGAAGGCCAATGCCGGAGAGCCTCGCTCTTTGAGCGGCCATGCGTAGATCCGGCGCGCCGCGCGGTCAACTGCCCACTCGCCCGGCCGGTCCAGTTCCGAAAACGCGTTCAACACGTGAAACTGCGGCATCGCGCTCTTGCCGCGCTTGTCGAACGGCTGGTCCACCGTGAAAACGCCCTTCACCGGATCGACCGAAAGCGCTTTCGTCACGTTCTCCGCGTACTGGCGGTTCCAAAGCCCGCACACCCAGAGGTCTTTTTCCTTCGCCCAGTCCGCAAGCCGCGGCGACGGGAAATCCACCGTGCCGTCGAGCCATGTTCCGGGAGGGCATTCCGTTCCCGGCGGCAGGGTGTGGAAGCCTTCGTCCGGCCAACGCGCGGGGACGAGGCGCATATCGCCCTCGAACAGCGAAACCGGGTGTTCGTAGCGGTCCAGTCCCGTATGGATGCAACCGCCGCCCGTGAAACCGGGCAACGGTTCTGTTCCGGGAACCGACGCGGCGCGCACGTGCGCGCGCGCCTTTTCGGGCAGGAGCGGCGCCTCGTCCGCCGCGGGCACGCGCCATTGAAGGTCGGTCCGTCCCGAAAGAACCGCTTTCCCGCGGTTCCGCGCGCGCCACGTGACCGGCGCGCCCGGCTCGCCCGAATCCGCGGAAGACAGCGATAGCGCTCCCGAAGCTTTCCACACGCCCTCCGCGAACTCCACACTCACGCCGCCAGGCGGTACCCGTCCGCCGTTTTTCGCCTTAAACGCCCGCACCGCATCGCGCGCGCCTTGCCATGTGGCGAGCGGCCGCTCGCGCGTGCCTGGATTCGCGTCGTTCCCGTCCGGCGCGACGTGCAGCACCTCCGCACCTTTCGCCATTACGGCGAAAAAGACACTCCATACTGTCAGATGCAAATACCGTTTCATCAGATTTTTTCCTGCGCCGTGGCGGCATCCATGTTCTTCGCGCCGAAATTCATCTTCGACAGGTCAACCGAGACGATGCCAAGCGGTTCGGCCGTCCGCCACCCGCCGCGCGTGAAGTCCGGCACCTCGACCGGGCACGATCCGCCGCGGACACTCCGTTCGGAAAGCTCACACACGGAACACCAGGCCGCGAGGTCGTAGACGTCCATGTCGAGAGGCAGGCCGTTCTGCAGGCAATAGATCCAGCGGAGGTCCATCAGAAAGTCCATTCCGCCATGCCCGCCGACCTTCTTCGCGAACTCACCCGCCGTCGCGAAATAGGGATGCCGGTATTCACACCGCACCTGCTCCGTCTTTTCGGCGCTGAAGTAATTGACGTGCTTCCCGACGTTGTCCGCGAACCCCACGCGGAGTGGCCACCCGCAGCGTTCGCCTGAAGTGGAGGCCCCCTGGAGGAGTCCGCGCGTCCCCACGATGCGGTTGATGCGCCCGTAAGGCCCGGGCGTCGTCACGTCGTGCTGCACGAGGATCATCCGCCCCTTGGCGGTACGGATCATCGATATGTTCATGTCGCCCATCTCGACCTTCAGCTTTGTCCGCCAGTCGTCCGCCGGGAACATCGCCTTTGCGTATTCCTCATTCTGCTTGGGATCCGTCTCCATCGAGACGAGTGTCGTCAGGCGGTCGCCGCGGTTGACGTTCATGTACTGGCAGATGGGCCCGAGGCCGTGGGTCGGGTATTGGTTCCCCTTGTGTGCCGCGTTCCACTTGAGCCGCCAGAAGTCCCAGTAACCGCGCAGGGGGTCGCCCGGTTCGCCTTCCTTGTCCGCGTAGCTCATGAACTTGAGGTCGTGAATGTAGCCGCATTCGCCAGAAACGGGTTCGCCGAGCATCCCTTTGCGCATCAGGTTGAGCGCCAGCAGCTCTTCTTCGCCGTAGCAGCAGTTTTCGAGCATCATGCAGTGGACGTTCGCCTTCTCGGCGCCCTCGACGAACGCCCAGCAGCCGTCCAGCGACAGCGCCGCCGGCACTTCCACGAAGGTGTGCTTGCCGGCGTTCACCGCGTAGAGGCCCACCGGCTCGTGCATCTGCCAACTGCCGGCGACGTACACGACGTCCACGCCGCCCGAATCGCACATCGCCCGGTAAGCTTCGGTGCCCACGTGTTCGCGTGCCCTCGCGTAACCGTTCGTTGTGAGCCACCCGTTGCAGACGTCCATGCGGCTCTGCCGCAGGTCGCACAGCGCGACCACCTCGCATCCCGGGATCTGCGCGATGCGGCGCATCGCGCTCGTGCCGCGTCCGCCCACGCCGGCGAACGCGATCCGTATCTTTTTTATCGGCGCGCACCGGAAGCCCTGCATCGCGGCGCCGCGTCCTCCGAAACCGCACACCGGCCTGCCCGGAGAAAACACGGGACCTTTCCCGGCCGCACAACCGGACGCAAGCGCCGCGGCGCCGGTCCAGGCCGCGCCCGTCAGAAAATCACGTCTGCTTGTCTTCATGGTTTATTCCTTCTGTCGCGCCGCGCGGGCCTTGAAAGTGATTTCGACCCGTTCGCCCTTTTTCAGGACGACCGGGACGGCCGCCTGGCGGTTGTGGTTTGCCGCACGCGCGCCGGAGAACGGCGCAGGATGTCCCGAAACACGCACGTCCGCATATTCCGTGTCCGCACCGAAACCGCCGGAAAGCGAAAAGGAGGCCGTGCCGTCGCACGCCGCCGTGAACGCGAAAGAATAATTTTTCCATGTTTCGCGCGCTTGCTCGATCTTTGCGTATACCCGCCGTCCTTTTTGCGACGCGAGCAATTCACAGCCCGCCATGTCTTCCGCGATTGCCGGTGTGCCTTCGGGAAGCGCGGCGACGAAAACGTCGATGCGCACGATGGCCGGGGGAAGCGGCCGATTTTCCGGTTCGACGAGCGCGTTGTCCTTCACGGAACAGTACGCCGCCACGTCGTTCATGAGTGCGCACTCGAAAGGTCCGCTCCGGAAAAAAAGGTTTCCCTCCACGCGGTTGAAGATCGGATCGTGAACACGGTACGTGTCCGCGAACGCGACGAGCCGCCCGAGATCCGGATAACGCGACGCCCAGGGCTCCGAAAGATATCTTTCCTTTTGCGCAAGGAGCGGCGCGAAAAGCGGCGAACGCGCACCCATCTCATGGGGGCCGCCGAAGTGCGCGCGGCGGCGGGAGCCGATCAGGACCGCTTTTTCGCAGTTCCGGATTTCGTTGGAGACGACTGTGTTGCCGTTCCCGCCGCCGATGTGCACGCCGAGCGTGCCGCCGTCGACCCGGTTGCCGAACACGACGTTGCCGGAGGAGAAGTCGTCGAGGTAGATCGCGTCGTTCGCGGTGGGATACGGACGCTTTCCCGTCCTTTCGATCACGTTCCCCTCTATCACGGTGCCGCGTTTCGTCCAGTCGCGCTGACAGCAGTACACCGCCCCCGCGTCGTCGTTGTAGAGGCACGTGTCACGGATTTCGTTGAAGGCGATCCAGTGGTCGTTGCCGTTGAACCACACGCCCTGATGGCGCGTGTGGTGGATGCGGTTGGAAACGCAGACGTTCCCCACGCCCCACAGCATCACACCGGGACGGTAACTCGGGATCGCTTCCCCGTAATGCCCGATCTCGCAGCCAAAGACCCCGTGCGCCGCGGGCGTCAGCGCGTTACGGTCTCCGCCGGAAAGGCACACGCCGCCTTCGCCGAGATGCGCGAACGCGCAGCCCTTCACGCGGACGCGCGCGCCTCCGGCGACGCGCACGCCCCACGCGCCGGTCAAGCTGAACGAACACTCCTCCACGGTCACGTCCGAACAATTGCCGAAGCGCATCGCGTCGCGCCGGGGGCATTCGAAGGCGAGTCCTGAAAACATGACGCCGTGAAGATTCGTCGCGCAGACGAGATCGTGCGCGACGCCGAACGCGGGCGGCGCGGACGCGACGTTTTCCAGCGGATACAGGTACACTTTCCGGTTCGCGCGGTCGAGTGCCCATTCGCCGGGCTTGTCCAATTCCGAAAAAGCGTTGAAAACGTGGAAGGGCGCGCCCTTTTTGAAGCCGCGCTTGTACCAGCGGTTGTCGAGCGCGATCGTCTTCGCCGTGAGGCTGACGTTCGTGACGGCCATCTTCATGTCCGCGTATTCGTGCAGGAATAGCCCGTACGCCCACAGGTCCGGCTCGCGTGCCCACGCGGCCAGCTTCGGCGAATCGAATTCGAACACGCCGCTGGTGGACCGCGCGCCGAGCGACCCGTCGCAGGTGGCGCCGTCCTTCGTCCTGCCCGTGAAGACGTATCCCTCCCCCTCGCGTTCGGGGGAAGGCGGCGCGTCCGGATACCGTGCGCACGGGAGGCGCTTGCCGCCCTGGTATAGCCAAAACGGATAGTTGAGACGCAGCGCGTAGAACTCTTCCGAACCTCCCCCAAAATCGGGGATCGCTGCGCTTCCGGGAACGTCCGCCACGAGAACCTTGTCCCGCACGGAACGCGGCAACAGCCCCGCCCCGGCATCCGTCTCCCGCACGGCACGCCATCCCGCCGGCGCGAGGGCTCCCGTGAACACGGCCCGCCCGGGATGTTCGGCCTTCCATTCCACCATGCGGCCAGGCATCCCTGAATCGGCACCTTCCAGCTCGAGCGGCGCGGCGAGGCGGTAGACGCCATCCGCAAAAACGACTGACGCGCCGCCCTCGGGCAACGTGCCGCCGCGTTCCGCGCGGAGCCGGCGAAGCGCGTCACGCGCCGCTTCCGGCGTCGCGATGGGACCATCGGGCGAAACGCGCACCGCGATCCGCGGCAGTGCGCACCCCGTGGCGATCAGAAGCGCCAAAAGTGTGAAAGCGAAGTGCCGGACGTCAGATTTCATTTTTTTCGTAATCACTTGAGGAGTACGGCCGTTCCGCTGGGGGGCAGCACGTTCACCAGCACTTCCCCGTTCGCCGCACGGAATGCGCCTTGAAGCTTGGTCGAACCCGTGCCGCGAATCTTCCAGCCCCCGACGTCCGGTTGGGGTCCGGAATACCGGGCAACGACCACGTTCCGCGGATAGGGGGGCACCAGCGGATTTTCGGCCGTCCGGCCGAAATCGACCTGCGTTGTCCCGGAAAACGTCGCGTCCGCGAAAAGGAACGATTCGGTTGACGCGCCGTTTTCGCCGAGCGCGACGTTCAGGACAGGCGAGGGGAAGATACCCGAGAGGGTTCCCGAACCGGCGAACGCGACGCCGTTGGAGAGGACGCCTCCCGCGAAGGAAACCGTTCCCGCGCCGCGGTGCGTCACGGCGCCTTCGCCCGCCTGGAACGTGGCCACCGAGACCGTCCAGGTGGCGTCCGCAGGCGGGTTGAGGAACATGCCGCCCGCGCGAGGTTTAAAGACGAGACAGGCCGAATTGGTCGCCGCAAGCGTGTAGTTCCCGGCCGCGGGATTCCATTCGCCGCCGTCGAATTCGAGCGTCAGCGTCCGTAACGCGTCAGTGAAGACGAACGAGTTCACGTACATCACCGAGCCGTTCTTGAAGACCATCTTGCCGTTGGCGCCGTTCATATGCACGCGGGCACGTTCGAGGCTGGTGTTGCACGCGTAAAGGCTCGCGTCGAATTCAAGCGTCGCATCTTTGCCGGTGAACTGCACGCCATGCATGCCGTCGTTCTTGATGAGGAGCTTCGAACCGTTCGTGAAGCGGTATGTGGGTTCGGCCCCTTCCGTACCCCCCCTGAGCACGTAGAGGTATTCGGAAATGTACAGCGTGGAGTTGTCCACACGGACGAGCGGCGCCACCGAACCGCTAGAGTTCCAGCCGGTCTGGAAGGACGTCACGTTGAGCGTCGCCCCGTTCGTCACGCACACGTACGGATGTCGCACGTCCGAATTCGCGTCCGTGATGCCGCAGGCAAAGTGGAAATGGCGCCCATCTTGGCTGCTGAGGTTGGCCGTGGTGCCGTCGACGACGAGACCGGGCTCCGCCGAGATCCCCTTCACCGGAAGCCCCACGTAGGTGACGCCCGGGTTGGAGCCGGAGGCGGTCTGGTAGGTCGCCCCTCCAGCGAGGCGCAACTCGCCTTCCGCGATGTTCAGTCCCGCATAGTTGTTCGAAGGGGGCGTGCCGTTCGAGTCGAACGTGACGGTCGTCGCAGTTACCGTTAGGTTTTGAACATTCTTGCCCGCGTTCGCGGAAAACACCACAGTGCCCGACGCGGGGGAGAACGTGAGGCGTCCCGCGCCGCGCTTGATCAGGCAACCTCTACCTGTCGCCGGAGGTGCCAGCACCATGTCCGAACCGGTCTTGATCACGTATGCGCCGTTGGAAGCCGTTGTGGCGGGCGTGACCGTCCACGGGAAATATGCATCGGGGGTCGGATCGGACAGTCCGAGCGTGCCGTCCGCGAGCGTGAGCATGCCGGGCGAAACGGAATCAAACCAGCCGAACGCCCCGACGGACGTCCCCGCGAGAAGGCCGGAGAAAACGTTGATGCGTCCCGCCGTGGAATTCCCCGCGTTCGTCAGATGCGCGGCGCCCGCGCCTTCCTTCGAGATGCTTCCCCACTTTACCGTTCCGTTCAGGTTGAGTGTCGCGTTCGACGCGACGATCAGGCGTAGCGTGTCGCCAACGGCAAAGGTCACCGCGTCGTTCACGTTCGAAACGCCTTCGTCCACGCGGATCGTCAGGTCCAGCGCGTCGCGCGTGGTCATCTTGAAATACGTCGTTCCGGCTGAAGTCTCCACTGTGAAATCGCACGCGAGACCTGCCGCGAGACCGCTCGCAACCATCCCTTCTTGCCACGCCTGCGCCGATGCGGCGGAGACCGTCCCCGTTGCCGTGAGAAGTGTGTACGGCGTCCCCTTTTCGAAAGCTGCGGAGAGGACGAACCTCACCTTCGCAATCTCCACGTCGCCCGAAACCGCGAACGTTTCGCCATTCGTGACCGTCAGATAGCCGGCTGTCGTTTCGTCGCCGATCGTGAGGCCCGTCAGGTTCCCTCCCGCGCCACCGTTGAAGTTCACCGTCGCGCCGTTCGTCACCACCACGCGGGACCGCGGGCACGCCGCCGCGCTGAAGGACGCCGTGCCGCCCGCGACCGCGATTTCTGAAACCGTCGAAGTTCCGGAGAGCGTTTTCACGCCGATACCCGTGAGGACGAGGCGTCCCGCTTCGCCCGTCTTGTCCGTGAACTCCTGGCGGATTGTCGCCGCATAGTCGGAGGAAATGGTCAGGCCCTTCGCGCCAAGTTTCGCCTCGTCGAACGTTTCAAGCAGGTACGGCGCCGCGGCATTCGCCTTGAGCGTGCCGCCGTCCGCTTCGAACGCGGCATAGCCCGTGCCGCCGTTCACGAGCGCGGACGAACCGCCGACCACGTAGTTCGCCTCCAGGACGCCGCCGTCGAGCGCGAGACGCGCCTTGCGGTTCGTCTTGCCGTTCGTCGTGATCTGAACGCCGTCCATGTTCGTGCTCTTCGTAGTCCCGGTATACGCCTTGATCACGGTCGTGCCGCCGGTCAGGCGCACAACTGACTCTCCGGCCACTGCATTTTCCGAGCAGATCGGCATTTTGTCCGCACGCACCTCGCCGCCTGAGATGTTGATGAAACCTGTGCCGGACTGGATGCCGATACCGTATCCGCCTTCGACCGTCAGCTTGCCGCCGGTCACGTTCACGACACCCGTCACGCCCACGCCGCCGGCCACGTACACGCGGTGTCCCTGCAATTCATGGAAGGTCGTTTCGCCGCCGAGGATGTTCATCACGCCCACGCTGCCCGCCGTGGAGTATCCGAGATACTGGTGGGCGGACGCGTAAAGGTCGAAGCGCGCGTCGTCGCCTTCCACACGCAGTTCCGCGTAGGCGGCGGGTCCCTGTCCCAAGGTGAACGTAGAGCAGGGCGCGGTTACGGACCCCACCTTGAGCGTGCCGTTCACCACATGGATGAGTGCCGTCGCGGTTGCGCACGGCGTGCCGATGGCCTGTGCGTTGGCGAAACTCCAATTTCCGCCCATGAGGTTCGCCTTGCCGCCGTCCCGCACGTCCAGCACGAACGAACTGTCCCAAGTGCCGCCGTAGGAGAAGCCCGCGTTCGCCGTGAATTCCGAACCCGCGCCGTCAACGGCCACTTTGTGGACCGTCTTCATGCGCGTGTCAATGCCGGTTTTCGTGCTGTCGAGATAGAACCCGTCACCGAGCGTTATCTTCGCGCCGCCTGTGATGTGGAGGAGGTTTGTGGTTCCGGGAATGTGACGCGCGTCGTAGAACTTGACGCGTCCGCCCACCAGCGCCGTGCCGCCGTCGAAACGGAGCTCGGAGGTTCCTGTCTGGTTGCCGTGGAAAACGACGTGCGGCAGGCGGGTTTCGGCGTCCTTGAACGCCATCAACCCGGCCGGGAACGCATCCGCGATGAAAATCCGAAAGTCGTTTGTGATCGCGGGAAGCGTGCCCGCCGGATCAAAGAGGTTGAAGACGCCGCCCTCCACCGAGAAGCGCGGATAGTTGACGGTCTCCTCCGCCGTCATACTCTTCACGGTCATCACCGTATTCGAAACGAGTGACTGCGCGGCCGTGTATTGCGTTGCGCCGGCCAACGTTTCGATGCGCGCGAACGAAACGCTGTCCGCCTTCACGAAAAACGGCTGCGCGCCGTAGTTGTCCGTCTCGGCGGCGGTTTGCCGCAGATACGATCCGCGCGCGTCAAGCGTGAACGTCCGGTTCGGAACCGCGTCGAAGATGAACGACGAGAGCGTGTCATACCCGGCCGCAGGCAGGGTCACCGTGTACGAGGCGTTCTGGGAGAAGGACGCCTGTTTGAGCGCGCCCGGCAATACGCCGTCCACCCAGTGCGCCGCATCGGTGATGACGCCGTCATAGACGCCATCCGTGCCCTTCCACGTTACGCTCGTGAGTGTGGGTGCCGCGCCGGATGCGATTCCGGCCGCAGTCAAAACAAATGCACATGCGACTCTTCTCATGATCTGATTCCCCTTCCGCATAGGCAATCATACGCATCACACCATTCACAAACCTCCCAGAGGACTTCCCGGCGATATGCCGGAACCCGTAGTTGTCACTATTATGCGGTGGTGGCGGAAAGAGTCAAATCCGAAAAACTGCAGAAAATATTCGGGGGGCGCAACAATGGCGGGGATGCGTGAAAAAGGGCGGCCGGGTTGACAACCTTTGCCAGGAGATGCGAGAATCGGGCGATGAACCGGGGTATTCCCTTCTGCAGCGCGGCGTGAAGAGTTGAAAAGGACCCCGGAAAAACGGGGAAAGTGCGGTTGTTGTTATGAATGAAAATACCCAGACACATTCGTGTAAGGCCAGCAAGGCAAAAAAAACTGTCCTGATGTGTGTCGCGTGGGCCATGACATCGGCTGCCGTTGCCGGAAACAGGCCCTATGAATTCGAGTGGGCCAACCGCACGCAGGATGATCACCCGGCGCTTTTTCCCCTGACCTCCGCGGACGGATGGCGCGTGGAGTCGACGAAGGTCGAGTCGGTCGCCTTCATCACGACAGCGGAAAGGGGCCTTTTCGGCGACTCGGTGACACGGCTCGTGATTTCCAATGCCGTGAACGGCGCGGCGGTGAAGCTGATTCCGCCCGCGCCCGCGAAGGTTCCCGCCCCGTTTGAGGCGATGAGCCTTTGGGCGTTCGGCGACTGGAAGTACGATACGCCGCCGGGATACAGCCATGTGACGGTTGCCGCGGATTTTGTGGCGGCGGACGGCGCGGCCTTGTCCGTCCCGTTCGAGGAGATCAATTTTCCCGGCTGGGGCATGATCCGTCAGAACCTGACGCCGGCCCAGCGCGAGAAGCTTTCAACGGGCGCGACCTTCGTCTCGTTCACGGTCACGGGCGCGAAGCGGGTGAAGAACAGTTCCGGAAATCTTCCGGCCGCGGTGACGGACCTTTCGAGTTTCTGCTGCTTTGAAGATGAAAAAACCGCACTTGCGTTCAAGCCGCGGCCGAAGCGCCCGAACCGCGTGTTCCCCGAGGCCCCGCAGGGCTTGAACACCGGCGACGGCTATCTGCCGTTCCCGACGACGCCGCTGACGGTGATCCCCGACGAAACGGTCAAGGGTGAGGTGACGGTGGAGAAGGGGGCGGACGGCTCCTGGCAGTTCATCCGTACGGGCACGGACGGCACGCTCCGCGTGCGTCTGCCGAAGAAACTCGGCATCTGGGACGAGGCGGCGTTCAAGTGGAATGCCTCGCCCTGGTATCCGTTCGCCACGACGGGCGGCGTCTGGTTCGTGACCAAGAATCCGCTCGCGAGCGAGCGCGGCGAAGACGTGTCGTTCGTGTCCGAAGCGAAGGGGAACCACGTCCTTTATTCCGGCGATGTGAAGAGCGCCGAAGGGCGCCTTGCGCGCGTCACCATCGATTTCCATCTCGAGGGCAAGGCGCTCGCGGCGGATGTCAAGGCCTTGGGCGGTGAGGTCGCGTCGCTCCGTTTCGGCGAGGTCCAGGGCGTTGCCGAGCGCCGCGACATCGTCATTCCCTATTACATGAACCGGTACTTCCCGGTGAACGTCAATCGTCCGGCGGTCTGCGCCTGCCGTGTGGACGGGAAGCCGTTCTTTATCAACGCCTTTTTCGATTGGTACACATCGAACGGCTCGTGGCCGTTCTGCGTCGGGAACCACCTTGTGGAGGGCGTCAACTATCGGCCGAAAACCGACGGCGCGCGCAACGACTGCTACGAGCGCTTCGTCTGGGTGTTTTCGCCCGAGTTCGGCGACATCTTTCCGCGTCTGGCGAATCCCGTCGCGAAATACAAGGAAATCGCGGGCTCGAACCTCTGGCGGGCGTGGGGCGCGAACCAGAAGGACGCGCGTGAAAAGCACATCGTCTATTGGGGCCGGCGCAAGCGCCGCGGCATGACGAAGATCATCGTCACCGATCATGAGATGATGTGGCGCGACGAGAACGAGAGTTTCACCTTCCGCACGCGCACGGCGCCCGGCAAGGGCGGGGACGAGAGCCAGAAGGCCTACACGCGCACGCTCATCGATGACCTTGGCCTTTATTACGGGCCGTATAACAACTACACCGACCTGGCGCCGATCAACGGGCACTGGCATCCGGATCATGTCACCCGCGACGAGAACAACCAGTTCCGCCGCGCCTGGGTGAGGTGCTTCGCGCCGAAGCCGGCGTGGATCAACGAGGCGGCGGAGAAGATATTGCCCGAACTGCAGCGCAAATTCGGCTTCAACTGCGCCTATGACGACGTCATCACCATTGCCTCGCCGTGGGAGCGCGCCGACTACGATGCCCGCGTGCCGGGTGCGGCGACCTTTGCGGCGACCTTCTATGCGTTCGGCGAGAACCTGCTGCTGCAGAAGAACACCTGGAAGGGCCCCGTCTATTCGGAAGGCGGCGCCCACTTCCTCTATTCGGGACTTTCCGACGGCAATTACGCGCGGGATTTTTACTTCCAGCAGGAGTCGAACAATTGGTGGGTGGTGGACTTCGATCTGCTCAGGATACATCCCCTGGAGTGCAATTTCGGCATGGGTACGCCACGGGACTTCTATCCGCGCAGCATGCGTCCGAACCTGCCGGCTGACCGGTTCCTCGCCGCGACGCTCGCGTTCGGGCATCCCGGCTATTTCATCTGGTATCCGGAGCATGAGGAATACCGCAGCTACTTCATGGTGCAGGCGATCGCCGCACGCTATACGCGGGCCGAGGCCCGCGAGATCCGCTATGGGGACGGCAAGGGTGCTTGGCTGGCTCCTTCCGAGGCGATGCTTTCCGGCGCGTTTATGAACAACCAGATCCGCGTCTCCTATTCGGACGGCACGCGCGTGGTGTCGAACGGCAGCCTGACCGAGCCGCTCGTGGCCGATTGGTGCGGACGCGCGGTGACCCTGCCGCCTTCCGGGTACGTTGCGGAAACCGCGGCCGGCGAGGTGCGTGTCTTCTCCGGAAACGTCGATGGGCAACGGTGCGATCTTTCCGTTGCCCCTGAGTACGTCTACATCGACGGCCGCGGCACGTGGGCCGAATTCGCGGAAGGCGCCTCGGACGGCATCTTCTACCGTCTGGTGGTTAAGGATTCGGAAGAGGTCTTCCTGGCCGACAAGGCGACAAAAGCGGCGCTTCCCTATGCCGCGAAGTCGGTAACCCCGCTGGATGAGGCGGGCAAGCCCGTTCCCGTGGGTACGCCCCTCGTGGTTGAGAAGGGGCGGACCATTCTGAAACCGCAGCATGGCGTTGTCTCCTGGAGGGTGGTGAAATGAGCGTTTCAACCCTTGTTTTGGCGGTCGCGACGGTTGTCGCCGGTGAGCGCGAATTCACGACGTATCCGTATTCGGATCCCGATCCGATCCCGTGTACCGCTGAAAACCGGTATCCGTATTGCCGTTACGACGCACACTCCTGGGGCGCGGTGCGGAAAAAGTGGAAAACCGTCACGCTCGAGAACACCCGGATCCGCGTGACGCTTCTCCCTGAGATCGGCGGGAAAATCTGGGGCGCGACCGAGAAGAAGACGGGGAAGGACTTCATCTATTTCAACGACGTCGTCAAATTCCGCGACATCGCGATGCGCGGCCCCTGGTGTTCCGGCGGGATCGAGTTCAATTTCGGGCGCACCGGTCACGCGCCTTGGACGGCTGCGCCGGTGGATTGGTGCGTGCGCACGAATGCCGATGGCAGCGCGAGCTATTTTTGCGGCGGCATGGAGCAGACCGGCGGCACGCGCTGGCAGGTGGAGGTCAACCTGCCCGGCGATGCCGGCCATTTCTTGACGCGGGTTTTGTGGCACAACGCATCCGCGACGCCGGGGAGTTGCTACAACTGGATGACCGCTGCCTATTCCGCCCGCGGGGAGCCGGAATTCATCTATCCGGGGCTTAACCAGATCGATCACGATGGGACGGTTTATCCGTGGCCCGTTGACGCCAAGGGGCGGGATTGCCGCCTCTACACGGCGGCCGCCGATGTGGGGTCGGTCTCCTGGCATGTCATCAACGGCGACAACCGCTTTTTCGGCATCTGGTGGCCACGGCTCGGTTACGGTTCGGCGCATGAGAATCCGGTTACGGACCGGTGCGGGCGCAAGATCTTCCTCTGGAGCCAGGCGCGTGACGGCGCGATCTGGGAGGACCTTTTGACCGACACGGCCGGGCAATATGTCGAACTGCAGGCCGGACGCGGCTTTCAGCAGCAGACTCCCGGTTGCGAAAAGACCCCGTTCAAGTATGAAACCTTTTTCCCGGGTGAGACGCATTGCTTTGAGGACAAATGGTCGTACGTCAGTTCGGAGAAGAAACTCCGCGCCCGTGCGGTGCTGGTGCCGGATGCGGAAGTCGCACGGCCGGTGAAGAGTCCGGCGGATTTCGATTATTCGACCGCTTACGGATCATACATCCTCGGGCAGCAGAAGCTGCGCGACGGGCGCGATGTTTCCGGCGGGGAAAAGCTGCTTGAGGCGTCGCTCGCCAAGGAGCCGTATTTCGTTCCCGCGCTCGAGGAACTCGCGGCCCTCGCTTATCGCCGCGGCGATTATGCCAAGGTCGAGGAACTTGCCGCGAAGGCGCTCTCGGTCGATGCTTATGCGCCGCTGGCGAACTTTCTCGCCGGGTCTGCCGCGATCATCCAGGGACGGCTTGACCGGGCTCGCGAGCGGTTCGGTGTCGCAGCGCATTCCCCGCTGGTGCGGGCCGGTGCGTATGTCGCGTTGGCGAAGCTGGGGTTGGCCCAGAAGGACTGGCCCGTGGCGGATGCCTTTGCAGCGCGGGCCGCCTCGGTGAGTGCGGACGATCCCGAAGCCGCGCTGGTGCACGTTGTCGCCTTACGGAAACTCGGCAAAGCGGCCGAGGCCGGTGCCGCGGCGAGACGTCTGCTTGAGCGGTGGCCGCTCTTCACGCCCGCCCGTTACGAGCTGGGCACGACCGGGGCCGCGGGCGACGTGCGCGATTCCGTCCGGGGCGAATTCCCGGCGGAAACGTTCATCGACACGGCGGCCTGGTATGAGGCGGCGGGGCTTCATGACGATGCGCGTGCGCTCTACGCGCTCGCCTCCGGCCATCCGGTTGCCGCGATCCGTTCGGCGTATCTGGGGCGGGACACGGCGGCGCTGGCTGCGGCAAAGGCGCTCAAGATCGACTTCGCGTTTCCCTTCCGCCCGTCGTCCTTGCCGGCGCTCCGCTGGGCGGTCGCCAGCGACGCGAACTGGAAATTCAAGTACTATCTGGCCGTCTACCTGAAAGCGCAGGGCAAGAATGCCGAAGGGGATGAACTCCTCGCCGCCTGCGGCAACGAGCCCGCTTCGCCGGTTTTCTACCTGTACCGTGCCAAGGGGGTTGCGGATTTGACGCGCGCCGCGGAGTTGGGCGACTCGTGGCGGGTGGGGCGGGCGCTTGCCGCCGCGCATGTGAAGGACGGGAACCGTCCCGGGGCGCGCAAGGTGCTCGAGGAATACCTGCGGCGCTATCCCGGCAACAACGCGCTTGAAATCGCCTATGCGCGGGTGCTGGCCGAGCTGAAAGCATACAACGAGTGTGTGGCGTTCTTGAGGGGCGTGCGGATCCTGCCGAGTGAATTCGGTTCAAACGCCTGCAAAGCCTGGCAAAAGAGCCATCAGGCGCTTGCCGAGGCAGCCTGCGATGCGGGTGATGCGGCGAAAGCCCGGCACCACCTTGAGCAGATACTCGCGTATCCGGAGAACCTCGGCAGCGGGCGGCCGGGGTCCGTGGACGGAATCATCACCAAATGGCCTGATCGGTTGCAGAAAATCTGGTGCTCGAATAAGAACAGTCGGAAATAGGTCGGAAATCCTGATTGACAACGCAACGCTCACCGTTAACTACCAGTTCCAGAATTATGGGGTCAACGGCGGACAATTGAAGGTTGATGTACGCAATCCCGACGGCACGCTCGTCGACTACCGCCCCAATCGGCAAGACGGTTTTTGAGCACGCGCCCGCCGTTTAAACGCCATGACCGCAATTCGGATGGTTTCGTTTATGTGGAGCGCCCGTACAACACGGTTCAAACTCCCTGATAGGGTCGGGGCGCGACGGCAAGCCGGGGATCACTTTAGGTCATCGAGAAGAAGGCGGCAGTTGACGATTTTCTCCAGAATGTCGTTCGGCACGTACATGTAACGGTTGGAGCTTTCGAAGCCGAGGCGGCTTTCGGCACGCACGAGCGGGAGGAATTCCTTTGCGGTCGCTAGCTCTTTTTCCGCGGCGGCGCGCATCGCCGCCTTGTCGCCGCGGTCGCGAGCGGCGATGAAGTCGGCTTGGTCGGCGCTCGTTGTGAAGTGCAGCGTCGCGGTGCGGAAGACCACCGCTTCGCGTTCGGCCTCGCGGCGCGCCGCGCCGGTTGTTTTTGCGATCACGTCCTGCCAGAGACGGTCGCCTTCAGCGAAACCCTTTGCGACCTTGTGCATCTGCGAAACCCAAGCGGCGCGGTCTTTCGCATAACCGGCCGTCCAGCGTTCGAGGTCATCGTAGGGGGTGTTGACCATTGTCGCCTGATACCCCGTTTTCTGCGGATAGAGGGGGTTCGCCGGACCCATCTGCACCGGTGAATAGTAGACGGTCTGCCATTCTATCGGGTATTCGCGGAAGCCCGCAGAATACGCGGACCACGCGCGCCGCACGGCTTCGCGCGCGCCGTCGCCGTAGAGTTTCGCGGCGAAACGGTCCAGAAGCCCGGAAATGTTTTTCTCGTCCCGGCGGAATTCATTGAAGAGTTGGAGGTTGGGCGACGGATAGCCGCCGAGCGACCATGAGAGCATCACGGAGTCCACAGCCGCCGTGGAGAGATTGAACGCATGTTCCGCGACGAGGTCCATGGCCGGCAGATATGGCACGGCGCAGATTTCCCAGGAGGTGGAGACCTGAAGCTTTGCGACGTTCTTGAGCCCCGCCGCCTTTGCAGTGTTCCAGAGCTTCAGGGCACGCGGGCCGGGCCCCGGATGCGAAATCGAGTATTCGCTCACCTTGTGATCGGTGCCTGCCTGCCTGAAGGGCATCAGCTTCTCGCTCCAGGCGATGAGGCGCCCTTCTTTCGGCAGATAGGGAACGACCGTCTCCGGCGCGTCGTCCGGCCAAGCGACGTCGAAGAACCACACCTCCGCGTCCGGTTTGCCGGCCTTGACGCCCTTCACGATGGAACGGTTGACGTCCAGGATGAATTCGGAATAGGGGCGCCCCTTGCACCGTTCGCAAATGATTTTGAAAGAGGAGGCGCAGTGCGTCATGTTCTCGCTCATGGTGACCGTGAACACGCCGCCGAGACCGGGCACGTTGCGGAAAAGCTGCTCGAGCGCGCCTTCGAGCCACGCGAGCGTCGCGGGATGGCGCGTACACATCGAGTAACGGAGGTTTGTCTGACGGTCGGGGGAGCCGCGCATTTCCATACGGCCGGGCTTTTCGAAAAACGCCGCCGGCTGCGCGCGGGGTTCGTTCACGTAGAGATAGATTTTCACGCCGTGTTTCGCGGCGCGCGAGACCAGGGCTTTGAGGGCCTTGAGGCGCTGCGGCGCTTCAAGGCCGAATTCGGGATACTTCGGATCCGTCGTCACGGTGGAAAGGACGAAGTGGAACCAGAGCGCATCCACGCCGCGTGCGGCGAGACGTGCGATGAGCCCTTCCGGACACGAAGACACCTCTTCATCCGCGAGCGGATCGCCGTACTCCGAGCAATACGGGAAAATCATCCGGTGATCGAAACGCCCGTCGGACGCGGTCTGCACAGTCACGTCCACGAGTTCGGGGGTGAGCTCCGAAAGTTCTTTCAAGAACGCGAAACGGGGTTTTTCTGAAGGGTCCGCAACGGTGACGCCTTCCTTTTCCAGCGTCTTGCGGAACGCGAGACGTCCCGCGCGCCCGGCGTCGGCGAGTTCCTTCGTGTAGAAGAGCTTGGGCGCGTCAGGTTTCACTTTCCCCAGCTTGCTGAAAAGGAAGTCATCTTCCAGAAGCGAATAGGCGAGCTCCTGGCGGGACATGTCGACGATCTTCATGAGCTGCGCATAGCCGAGCAGATGCCAGTTGCGGCGGAGAAGGGTGACATAGCCCTTCCGGCGCCACTCCGGCGGCACGAACGGGTCGGGGGCAAGCCCCATCTCTGTCGCGAGGACGGTGATTTCCGCTTCCGTCGCACCGAACGTTTCCGCCAGGGTCTTCTTCGGAACGAGCCCCCAGTTGCGCCACACGCAGGCGGAGAGGACGTCCGGGAAAGTCGCAGGAACGAGCGGCTTTTTCCAGACCGGTTCGCCGGGCAGCTGCTTGAAGGAAGGATCGGAGAGGCAGGTCACCTTGACCTTCGCGCCTTCCTTCACGCCGTCGATGCGGTAATCGGTAAGCTTGCCGGCCCTCATCTCTGCCGAGACCCGGTAGCCGCCCTGCGCGAGGAAGTTTTCGAAGCGGCCTGTGAACCCCTCCGGCACGGAGGGGAAAAGACGTATTTCGTCTCCCCAGCTCTGGAGGAGCGTTTCAGAGGCGAGGAAGAGAAACGCCGCCGCGCCTTCCAAGACGGGACAGACGAGCCGTTTCGCATCCGGATTGGGTGTGAGGTCCATTCCTCCTCCGCGTCCCCAGTTGCGGACGACGCCGTCGGTGCCCCTGAGACGCATGGGCGGCAGACGGTTCGCGTTCGCGTTCATCTCCGCGCGGGTCATGTCCGTGACGATGACGGGATTGTGCGAAAAGAGCCCGTTCGGTTTCGCGAACCAGCCATGAAAGTCCGTCATGGCCTTCCAGCCGTCCGCCCCGCCGTGGAGGCGTCCGCGTGCGACACCCGTGTAGAACGCGCTCCATTCGTGGCAAGGATGCGGCTCCGGCGTGCTCCAGGAGATTTCGACGGCGTTGGTCCAGGTGTAGGCGAGCGTCTTTTCGGCGGTTTTGCGGTCGAGGAAGGATTCGGCGGGGAAGAACGGGTAGAAGAGATGACCGCCGTACATGTAGTGGTCGTCGGGGATCTGCGGGCCGCCCCACCAACCGCCGCCGCTCTGTTTCGCCGGAGAGGGATAGTGGGCGAGGAGGTCCTTCCAGAGCGCCGCCTCTTTTTCATCACATTTGAACAGCGCCGCCGCCTCAACGGCCGTCTCGAGGCAGGGCTTGAGGCACGCCACGATCGCGAGTTCGTCTTCGGAACCTGTGAAGATCTCGGGCGGCACACTCCAGATGAAGTGATAGGTGCCCTTTTCGTCCCGGCGCATCGTCTCCGTGTAGAAAAGGATGAACTTTTTGAGGAGCGGATAGACTTCTTTGAGGAGCGCTTCGTCGCGCGAGTACTTCCACGCCTGCGCGAGGATGAGTCCCGAATAGGCGCCGCCGCAGAGGGTGTAGCGGTAATGGCCGATCGGATATTCAACGCCGTCGGGGTTCATGTTGAGCGGCAGATAGGCGCCCGCGACGCCGAAAACCTCTTTCGTGCGACGTTCGAGTTCCGGCAGCACGTCCGTGTAGGTCTTCGCGAACGTCTTCACGTAATCGCAGTGATTCAGGGGGAAGAACGGCATGAGCGGGATCTGCACGTTCTGGTCGTGCACGTAGCAGTTGGAGCCGACGCCCGCATCGCCGCCGTCGAGCGGGCCGTAGGTGAGGCCGTTCAAAGGCGGCATGGGCGAGGCGGAGAACTGTCCGGCGAGGGCGTAGAGCGCATACTTCCACGCGCGGTCGATCTCCGGAACCGATGCGAATTCGGCGCGCGCGCCTTTCGCCCAGAACGCCTCCCACCACGCCGCGTTGGCGGCACGGAGCTTTTCGAAGGAAAGCTCCGCGGCCTGCCGGACGGCGGCCACGGCTGCGGCGCGCGGATCGGAGCACGCGCGCGCGGTACGGACGGCGATGAAGACGTCCCGCGGGCCGGAGGCCTTCACGCTGCCCGTGCCGCCGCGGATTTCAGGCTTGCCGCCGGTCACGAGCATCGCGACGGCGTAGGTGTCGCCGTAAGGAAGAGCCTGCTCGAAGGAAACCACCTCCCCCTCCACGCGGAACGCGGGCTGCACGGACATGCGGGGATCTTCGGGACGGGCGATTTCGATCACGGTCCGGCGGCTCTTGGAGTTCGGATCGGAGAGACGGATCGCCACCACGTCGGGCTCATGCGGGATGATCGTGAGCGCTTCGGGCGTGAGGACGGGCGACACCATGCGCCCGAGAAGCTCGCCGCGGTTGATATCCACCTGCTGGCGCGTGTCCGGCACGGCGGGCGCGCTCCAGCCGATGCCGTCCCAGAAGCGGACGCGCAGAATCGCCGCCGAAATGCTGCTCGTGAGACCGTCGCCGTTGCCGCGCAGTTCCTTGCGTTCGCCGTGCAGGTAATTGACACTCTTCACCGCATTCGTGCGGAGGTATTCCATCACGTCTTTGTGAGGCGTGTAGTCGCAGACCGCGACGCGCCGGTCGAAAAGATCGTTCTTGTTGATCACCCATTCGAGATGGGAAGGCGCATAGGCGAGCACGCCGTGGCTGCCGTTGCCGGCGAAGAGCCCGTCCTGCCAGATGTTCCCCGCCTGCCGTGAGAAGGCCGCGGCCGAGACAATTGTCACTGACGCGCATACGCACGCCGCCAGAAATGATTTTTTCATATACCTCTTAGAGCGTTAGGACATACTTGCCGATCATCTGTCCCGCAGCCAATCCCTGTGGGACACAAATGTCGAACACTGAACACCCAACTTCGAAGTTCTGCGTCGGATGTTGTGTTCAAGTTATCTCAGGCTGAAGATCATGCCTCCGCGGCGGGCGGCCATGCGGATCTCGCCGCCTGACGCGTTGAAGACACCGGAAACATTATCTACCCCCGAACCAATCATTTTCCAGCTGGAGACGTCCGGCGCGGCGCCGGTGTAATGCGCGACAATGAGGTTTTTCGGCAAAATCCCGTCAAGCGGATCGGCTGCCGTGCGGCCGAAATCCACTTTCGTGCGCCCCGCGAACGTGCAGGACGCGAACGTGAGCGTGTTCGAGGGT
>JAQVSS010000034.1 GCA_028700415.1 Kiritimatiellia bacterium | reverse complement strand
CGAGGCGACCCACGGTTATCATGTCTGAGTACCTTAGCACCACAGGTGTGTGAATACCAGCGAAAAGGGCCAGCGAAGGAATGGGCGTGCCCGCGAGAGAACACTGATGTAACTGTGTAATTACAGACAGGACAAATGAAATCCAAAGGATGACAATGAGGTATGCAAACACAATGGGCACGAACAGCATCCCCTTCCGCTGGCTCGGCTCTCACGGCGTCCTTTCCGTCGGCTGCCTCTCACCTCTTACCTCTTCCTTCTTCCCTATTACCTCTTTGAGGCCGTGCAAACACGCGGGTCAGCGGGTGACCTGCTTACAGCCCACTTGTCAGGCCGTATGAAGTCCGGCTTTTGTTTTCGCCCTTTGTTTTCTCCCGAAACCGCCCCTTGACCCTGTCGGGTAGCGCGTTATAATCTGGGCTGTCATGACAAACGTCGTTTTAGCCAACGTGCGCGTGCTCGACCCTTCCGCCAAACGCGACGAAACCGCCGACCTGATCATCCGCAACGGAATCCTCCAACCTCCCGGCGCGTCCGCAGACGGGCTCACCCGCATCGAAGCCGCCGGACTTCTTGCCGCACCCGGTTTCTGGGACGTCCATGTCCATTTCCGGGATCCCGGCAACCCCCTTGCCGAGACCCGCCGCACCGGTGCGGAGGCCGCCGCAGCCGGCGGGTTCACCCATGTCGTCACCATGCCCAACACCGTTCCTCCCGGCGACTCTCCCGCGTGGCTGCGCGAACAGATTGAAGATTCCCTGCCGGTCAAAATACTGCCTTCCGCGTGCATCACCCGCAGACGCCAGGGGCGGGAGGTCGCCGATATCGGAACACTCGCGCGCAACGGCGCATCGGCCTTTACGGACGACGGCGCCATGGTCGCCAACGACGAGGTGATGCGTGAGGCCATGCGCCGCGCCGCCGCCGCGGGTAAACCCGTCATGGATCACGCGGTTGTGCCCGGGCTCGCGGGGAACGGTATTGTCCGCGCCTGCCCGCTCGCCCGCCGCCTCAACTGGCCCGTGTTCCCGCCTGAGGCCGAAACAGAAGCCGTCGCACGCGACATCCGCCTCTGCCGCGAGACCGGTTGCGCCACGCATATCCAGCACATCTCCTGCGCGGGTTCCGTGGCGGCGATCCGTGCCGCCCGCGCCCAAGAGTTGCCCGTCACGGGCGAAGCCTCGCCGCACCATCTTGCGCTCGCCGCCGAGGATATCCCGGACGACGACGGCAATTACCGCATGAACCCTCCGCTCGGCAACCGCGCCGACGTGCGCGCCATCCGCGACGGCGTGCTGGACAGCACGCTCACCCTGTTCGCCACCGACCATGCCCCTCACACCGCAGAAAGCAAAACCCGGGGGTTCCTGCACGCGCCCTTCGGCGTCATCGGGCTCGAAACCGCCATCGGCGTCACCTGGAAGGTCATGGTCGAGGAAGAGCGCATGCCTCCCCTCGACTGGGTCGCGCGCTGGACGCGCGGCCCGGCCGCCTTGCTCCGCGAGCCCGCCCCCGCCCTGACGCCAGGAGAGCCCGCCGACCTCGTGCTGATCGATCCCCGCACGCCGTGGCAGGTCAACCCCGGAACCTTCCGGTCCCTCTCACGCAACACACCCTTCGCGGGCTGGACACTGAACGCGCGCCCCGTTCTCACCCTATACGGCGGCCGCACCACTTTCTCCGCATGGACGAAAGGTACACCCTGATGGACGCGACCTTTTTTGACACCGCCGCCGCCGCCCTGCCAAAAACCTGTTTCGACTCCCCGCCCGCCTGCGGCCTGATCCTCGGTTCGGGCTGGAGTCAGGCGCTCTCTGCCGGGGAACCGTTGGTTCGGCTGCCCTATCGCGCCATCCCAGGGCTCGGCGCCAGCACCGTTGTCGGACACGCGGGCGAATTCCTGTGTTTCGAACGGCACGGCATCCGCATCGCCGCTTTCCTCGGACGCCGCCACTGGTACGAAGGCGCGGGGTGGGGACCCGTTGTGCTACCGGTCGAACTCTTGCGCCGCATGGGCGTGCGCAATCTGCTGATCACCAACGCCGCAGGCGGCATCCGTTCCAGCCTGAAGCCCGGCGACCTCATGCTCATCCGCGACCATATCAACACGGTCGGCATCAGCCCCCTGACCGGACCGGTCATGCCGGGATGGGGGCCTCGTTTCCCGGACCAGTCCGCCGTGTACCACCCCGGACTCTCCGGACTCCTGCGCATGGCGGCTCACGACACGGGGGTCTCCCTCTCCGACGGCATCTATGCCTTCACCTCAGGCCCCGGCTATGAGACGCCTGCCGAGATCCGCGCCTATGCCGGCATGGGCGCGGACGCGGTCGGCATGTCCACCGTGCCCGAAGCGACGGTCGCCAATGCGGCCGGCATGCGCACGGCAGGCCTGTGCTGCATCACCAACATGGCGGCCGGCATCAGCGGCCCTCACCTTTCGCACGGGGAAGTGCTCGCACAAACCCAGGCGACCGCCCCCGTCATGACCGCCCTGCTCGACGCCTTCCTCGCCCATCTTGCCGCCTCACCCAACGCCTGACGCCTCTCCTCCAAAGCCTTTTCACTTACTTATGTTTTCTCTCCCAACACCGGCTTTCGTTGTCGATGCCGACGCCCTTGAGCGCAACCTCGCCATCCTCGGCGAGGTCAAACAGCGCACCGGCTGCCGCATCCTCCTGGCCCTGAAAGCGTTCTCGATGTTCAGCGCCTTCCCCCTTTTGCGCCGCGCGCTGGACGGCTGCTGCGCCAGCTCCCTCCATGAGGCCCGGCTCGGCCGCGAACAGTTCGGAGGCGAAGTCCACGCTTTCGCCGCCGCCTTTTCCGAAGACGACATGCGCGGGATCGCCGGCCTCGCCGACCATGTGACCCTGAACTCTTTCGCCCAATGGCGCCTGTTTCAACGCATACTCGCCGAAACCGGCGCGCGCATCGCCGGCGGCCTGCGCATCAATCCCGAACACTCCGAAGGCGCCACCGAACTGTACGACCCCTGCGCACCGAACTCGCGCCTCGGCGTGCGCCGCGCCGGTTTCGAAGGCGAACCGCTCGGCGGCATCACCGGGCTCCACTCCCACACCCTCTGCGAACAGGACTCCGCGCCTTTCGCCCGCACGCTCGCCGCCATCGAGTCGCGCTTCGGCGACCTCCTGCCGCGCCTCCAGTGGATGAATTTCGGCGGCGGCCATCACATCACCCGCCCCGGCTATGATCTCGACCTTCTCTGCGACACGCTCAACGCGTTCCGCCAGCGGCACCCGAACATCACCACCCTTTATCTCGAACCCGGCGAGGCGTGTGCCCTCAATGCCGGCACACTCGTTGCGACCGTCCTGGACGTGGTGGAAAACGGAATGCCGATCGCGGTCCTCGACGCCTCCTGCGCCTGCCACATGCCGGACGTGCTGGAGATGCCCTATCGTCCCCGCGTCTTCCGCGACGCGGCATGGAACGGCGCGGCGGCGCCGGCACCGCACGCCGACCGCGGCGCGGAGCCGGGCGAAAAAGCTTACACCGTGCGGCTCGCGGGCGCGACGTGCCTGGCCGGAGACATCATCGGGGACTGGTCGTTCGACACGCCGCTCAAGACCGGCGACCGCGTGATGTTCGAGGACATGGCGCACTACACGATGGTGAAGACCAACACCTTCAACGGCATCCGCCTCCCGCACATCGCCCTGCGCGAAAGCGGCGGCACCGTGCGCATGATCCGCTCCTTCGGCTACGACGACTTCAAAACGCGGCTATCGTAATCCGCGTCCGACACAGACAGAAAAAGGCCCGCTACCGGATCTCGTTTACCGATAGCGGGCAGATGGGTCATGACGCGCCGCCTATTTTTCTCTGTGCGCGTAGTGCGTGTGCAAGAGGTGATGCGACTTCTCGCCCAGCGGGCGGCCCAGAAACTCCTTGTAGAGCGTTTGGATATCCGGATTCTCGTGCGACTTGCGCATCTTTTTGCTTTCGTCCTCGCTGTAGATGGCCGAAATGCGTTTCAGCCGGACCGAATCGTCCGTGAAACGCGGTTGGCCGCCGCCGCCGATGCACCCGCCGGGGCAGGTCATCACTTCAATGAAGTGGTAGGGCGAACCGTTCGCCTTGATGTGCTCCAGCAAGCGGCGCGTGTTTCCGAGCCCGTGCGAGACCGCCACCTTCAGTTCCACACCTTCGAGGAAAGACCATTCTTTCTTGGCTCCCTCGATAGTCAGGGCAGCCTCTTTCACGCCGCCCAACCCAGCGATCGCCTTGACGTGCAGGTTGTCGACCGGCAGTTCGCGCCCGGTTACGATCTCATACGCCGTGCGCAAGGCAGCCTCCATCACGCCGCCGGTGTTGGCGAAAATGTCTGCGGCCCCCGAAGAGAGCCCCAGAGGCGCGTCCATCGGCTCGTCCGGCAGGGACTTGAAATCGATGCCCGCCTCTTTGATCATTTTCGCCAGCTCGCGCGTGGTCAGCACGTAGTCCACATCGGGCACGCCGTTGGTACTCATCTCGGGGCGCTGCGCCTCGAACTTCTTGGCGGTACACGGCATGACCGACACGACGACGATCTCTTCGGGCTTGCGCCCGATCTTCTGCGCGTAGTAACTTTTCGCCACCGCCCCGAACATCTGCTGCGGCGACTTGCACGTCGAGATGTTGGGCAGGAACTGCGGAAAGTAGAACTCCGCAAAGTTGATCCACCCCGGCGAACAGCTCGTAAACATCGGCAGCGCGACGGGGAGCTTATCCACCAGCGCTTTCTTCAGCCGGGTGAGCAGTTCCGTGCCCTCCTCCAGAATCGTGAGGTCGGCCGTGAAGTTCGTGTCGAAAACGCCGTCGAAACCGAGCCGCCTCAGCGCGGCGGCCATCTTGCCGGTCACGCGGGTCCCGGGCTCGTAACCGAAACACTCACCCAGCGCGGCGCGGATGGCCGGCGCGGTCTGCACGACCACATGCAGCTTCGGGTTCTCGATGGCTTTCCACACCTGCGGGATAGCGGTCTTTTCGGTGATCGCCCCGACCGGGCAGATCGCCGCGCACTGGCCGCACTGCACGCACGCCACGCTGTCGAGGTCGCGCGTGAAGGCCGGGCCGATCACGGTCTGGAAACCGCGTCCCTGCGGGAAGAGCGCGCCCACGCCCTGCACCTCGCCGCACACCGACACGCAGCGGCGGCACTTGATGCACTTGGCGTTGTCGCGCACCAGCGCGGGCGTCGACCCGTCAATATGCGGTTTCGCCCGGACGCCTTCGAACGGCACGTTCGCGACCCCCATCTCATCGGCCAGCGCCCGCAGTTCACAGTCCAGGCTGCGGCTGCAGGTGGGGCAGTCGCCGTCGTGTTCCGAGAGCAACAGCTCCACCACCTGCCGCCGCGCGGCGCGCGCCGGCGCGCTGTTCGTGTGTACAACCATGTTTTCGCTGACGGGTGTGGAGCAGGACGCCTGCAACGTGCGGGCGCCTTCCACTTCCACCAGGCAAACGCGGCATGCGCCGATCGCCTCACGCTTCTCCACATTGCACAGCGTGGGGATTTTGATACCCGCCTGACGTGCCGCCTGGAGGATCGTCGAGCCCTCGGGCACCTGAAGTTTCTGCGAGTTGATCGTGACATTCAGCATGGCTAAGCCTCCGTTCCCGCGCGGCCGCACGGTTGTTTGCCGTAATCGCAACGCAGGCAGCGTTTGGCCTGACGCACGGCGATGCTCTCGTTCCAGGGTTGTTCCACTTCATTGAAGTTCTGGCGCCGTTTCGCCAACGCGATCGTTTGCATGCGCTCGCGCGCATAGGGCACAGGATCGGCGGAAGCATCGAAATTGGTCCCGCTGTCGCGATACCCGCGCCAGAAGGCGTGCTTCTCGCCCGTCAGCAGCGCGTCGATCCCAACCGCGGCCCGCTCGCCCGCCGCAATGGCCTCCACGACCGACGAGGGCCCCGTGACCGCGTCACCGCCCGCAAAAAGCCATGGCAAAGAGGTCACCCCCGTGCGCTGGTCGGCCTGAATCCAGCCGCGCCCGTTGCGTTCCACCTCCACGCCCTCTCCGAAAATCTTCGGATCCAACGCCTGGCCGATCGCCAAGATCACCTGATCCGCAGGCAGAAGCTCGCAGGCCACGTCCGCCGCGTCTTCGGGGCGGCGGCGCCCGGAACGGTCGAACTCGCCCAGTCTCATGGCATGGCAACGGAGCCCCGTCACCTTGCCGTCCTTGACATCGAAGGACACCGGATTGATCAAGGTGCGCAGTTTGACGCCCTCCTGTAACGCCTCTTCGATCTCCTCGGCGTAGGCCGGCATCTCCTCGCGCGTGCGCCGGTAGATCACCGTGACGCTCTCGGCGCCCAGGCGGATGGCCGTGCGCGCGGCGTCAATCGCGGCGTTGCCGCCACCGATCACCGCCACATGCTTACCGACCGGAACGGAGCCGCGGATGTTGTACTGCCGCAGGAAACTCAGCGCCTCGGTGACGCCCTGCGCATCCGAGCCCGGCAGCTCCACCGTGGTGCCGATCGGCGCGCCCACGGCCAAGAAGACCGCCTCGTATCCCTTTTTCTCCCGCAGTTCGGCCAACGTGAAATCCTGACCCAGCGTACGCCCGGTCTCGATGTTCACGCCGAGGCGTTCGATCATGCGCACCTCGCGCGCCAGCTCCTCGCGCGGCAGACGGTAGGCGGGAATCGCCTGCACCAGCATGCCGCCGGGGCGCGGCTCCGACTCGAACACGTCCGGCTTGTAGCCGAGCCGCGCCAGAAAGAACGCGCAGGAGAGTCCCGCGGGCCCCGCGCCGATGATGGCGACCTTGCGCGCCGCATTGGCCGCATTCTCGCGGATCTCGGGCACCTGGACCGTGACCTCCTGATCCACCATAAACCGTTTGACGCTGCGGATCGCGACCGGCTCGTCCAGCGACGCGCGGCGGCACTTGTCCTCGCACGTGTGGAAACAGACGCGGGCGCAAACCGAAGCGAAGGGGTTCTTCTCGCGGTGCAGCCGCAACGCCTCCGCATAACGCTGTTCCCCCACCAGCGAGACGAAGCCCGGCACATCGACGCCGGCCGGACACGCGCTCAAGCACGGCGCGCGGACCAGCCCCGCGCACACGCCCGCCTCACAATGACGGTCGCGGATATGCGCCTCATACTCATGCCGGAAATGCCGGATCGTTGAAAGCACCGGATTCGGCGCGGTCTGACCCAGCCCGCACAGCGAAGCGCTCTTGATAAAGTTGCCCAGGCTGACCAGCCGTTCGATGTCGCCCTCTTCGCCCTCCCCCGCGCAGATACGCTCCAGAATCTCCAGCATGCGGCGCGTGCCCACGCGGCACGGCACACACTTGCCGCACGACTCCTCCTGAACGAACTCGATGAAGAAACGGGCGACATCCACCATGCAGGTGTTCTCGTCCATCACGATCAGGCCGCCAGACCCCATAATCGCGCCGAGTTCGGCCAGCGGCTCGTAATCCAGCGGCACATTCAGGTTCTCGCGGGGAATACAGCCACCCGAAGGACCGCCCATCTGCGCCGCCTTGAACTTGCGGTTGTTGCGGATGCCGCCCCCGATATCGTAGACCACCTCGCCCAGGGGCGTGCCGATCGGCACCTCGACAAGGCCGGTGTTGCGCACCGCGCCGGCCAGCGCGAACACCTTCGTGCCCTTGCTCTTCGCCGTTCCCATCGAGGCGTACCACGCACCGCCGTTCAACAGAATCGCGGGCACGTTGGCATAGGTCTCAACGTTGTTGAGCACGGACGGATGTCCCCACAAACCCTTTTGCGCCGGAAAGGGCGGACGCGGACGCGGTTCGCCGCGCTTGCCCTCAATCGAGGCGATCAGCGCCGTCTCTTCGCCGCACACGAACGCGCCGGACCCCATGCGTATCTCAAGGTCAAAGGAGAAGTCGGTTCCAAAGATCTTTTTGCCCAGCAGCCCGCACGCACGCGCCTGATTGATCGCAATGTTAAGCCGTTCGACCGCCAGAGGATACTCGGCACGGACATAAACAAAGCCCCGCTCGGCGCCGACCGCATAGGCGGCGATGGCCATGCCCTCCACGATGCTGTGGGGGTCGCCCTCGAGCACGCTGCGGTCCATGTACGCGCCGGGATCACCCTCATCGGCGTTGCACAGGACATAACGCACCCCATCCGGCGCGGGAGACTGCGACGCAAGATGCCATTTGAGCCACGTCGGGAAGCCCGCGCCGCCGCGGCCGCGCAGCCCCGACACCTTCATCTCCTCAACCACGGCGGCAGGCGTCATGCCGGTCAAGATCTTGGCCAAAGCGGCATAGCCGTCCCGCGCAATGGCGTCACCGATGTTTTCGGGGTCGATCCAGCCGCAGTTCCGCAGCACGATCTGCGTCTGCCGCTTGAAGAAATCGAGATCCTGTCGGCAAGGCACAGGCGTCTTACCCGACGGGTCCGCCATCAGCAAGCGCTCGACCCGTTTGCCGCCCACGATGTGCGACGCGACAATCTCCTCCGCATCTTCGGGTTTCACGCCCTGGTAGAAGGTCCGGTCGTCGCCCACCAGCACCACGGGACCGACGACGCAAGGGCCCATGCAACCGGTCCCGACCAACGAAACCTGTTCAGCAAGGCCGGCTTTTTTCAGCGCCGCCTGAAGGGCGTCACGCACCTCTTTCGCCCCGGACGCCAAACAACTGCCCCCGAAACAAATCAGGATCTGGCGCGCGCCGTCTTTGGCCGCGGGACGCCCGGCACGCAACCGCTCGCGCAACCCCGACAAGTCGGCAGCGGATTTCACTTTCGGTAAAGCGGGTGATTTCATGCCTGCTCCTTTTCCACGGCCACAGCGCCGCCAGCCAAAATCCGGTTGACCAACTCGCCCACACGCGCCGGTTTGACGCGCTGATGGACCGTGTCGTTGACCATCACCACGGGCGCCATGCCGCACGCGCCGAAACACCTCCCGACCTCTAACGAGAACTGCCGGTCGGGCGTGGTTTCGCCCACATCGATCTTGAGCCGCTTTTTAAAGGCGTCGAGCACTTCCTTGCCCCCGCGCACATAACACGCGGTTCCGAGACAAACGCGCACGAGGTATTTTCCCCGCGGGTGCAGGGTGAAAAAGGAATAGAAGGTCACAACCCCGGTCACCTCGCTCACGGTTTTACCGAAACCGTCGGCGATTTTGCGGATCACGGGTTCGGGCAGATAGCCGAAAACGGATTGTGCCGTCTGAAGGGCGGGAATCAGGCCGCCGGGTTTGTCGCGGTATTCACCGATCACCTCATCGAGGCGGACGTAGAGTTCCGCTTCAGAAGGTTCACAGCAACACGCGCAGCCGCGGGATGCGGCGGGTGCGGATAGAGCAGTCATCAATGAAGGCCTCCATGCGAATCCAGGGGGTAGCCCCGGGATCGGGATCTCATAAAAGGCCGCCGTGCATCATCGCGCCGGTGTGACAAGCCGTACGGCCATTGCGGAAAGGACGGTTAGAGCGAACCCTCGATATACTTCTCGAGGTTGCGGATCATCGCGTCCTGTTCGGAGGCCACAAATTTCACCAAGTCGCCGATCGATATGATGCCAACGACTTTCTCCTGGCTGTCGAGCACAGGCAAATGACGGATACGCCGCTGTGTCATCAATGCCATACACTGGTCCACCGTATCTTCCGGAGAAGCGTAAACGACCTTCTTGGTCATGACCGTTTTCACCGCGACATCCCGGGGCGACTTGTCCACCAGAATGACTTTGCGGAAACAATCGCGTTCGGCAAAAATACCCGCGATTTTCCCGCGGGCATTCAAAACAAGGAGGGAACCGACATTCTTCGCGTCCATCAGTTGAATGGCCTCGAAAACCGAAGCCGCGGGCGAGACAGAGACGATCTCGCGCCCTTTTTGCATAAGAAGCTGGTTGACCGATGTGTTCACTTCACATTCCTCCTTTGCGCCATTGATAAATGAGGTTGAATAAAACAACCATCATGACCGTTATGCGCACCATAACGGACCGAAAGGCTTACGTCAAGCCTTCGTTAAAAAAATGTCGCGCGCGAACGTGTGCGACGGGATCTTTCCGTTTCAGCAGCGGAAAAAAACGAAAAAAAGGTGCCATTTCCTCCTTCAACTGCCCGGCCCCGTCCGGTATACTTTGCCCATTCATCATGACTGTTTCCCGTCTGAATCCCGTCATTCTTTTTATAGCCCTCCCGTGCGTTTGGCCCCCTTCCACCCGGTGCGACACCGCAGCAGGTGTCGAATGGAGGGCTTTGACGCATGTGCAACAGGTCATCGGGGCGACCAATTACACATGGAACGGCGATTCCCTTTCTTTTTCCAACAGCCAACACAACATCCGTTTTTATCAAGGGCGCCGCAAGGCGGACGTCGACGGGACGACCGTCTGGCTTAACATTCAACCCAACGGGTCGGTTCCCGGAGGCGACTGGCGGTTGGGCGCCGTGGATCTGGACCTGTTCCAACTCTGCGTCCTGCCACAGGCCGAGGGGAACCCCAAACCGCTGCGCATCTTACTCGACCCCGGCCATGGCGGCGATGACAACGGCGCGTGCAGCGAGAACCCTCCGCTCAAAGAAAAGGAACTGACCCTCGCCTTGGCCAAAAGAATTGCCGGCCACCTTAAAAAAGCCGGCCTGCACGTCGACCTTACGCGGACACGCGACTCCACGCTCACGCTCGCCGAGCGCGTGCGCCTTGCCCGTAAAAAAAAGGCCGACATCTTCCTCAGTATCCACGCCAACCACGCCGGCAACACCGAAGCGACGGGCGTCGAAACGTACGTCCTGCCCCCCAGCGGATACCCGGGAACAGCGGAGGGCAGCCGCCCGCGCGGCTGGCAGATTGGGAACCGCAACGATTACCACAACACCCTGCTCGGTTTTTCGATCCACAGCAAACTGGCGGTGCAGACAAATGCAACCGACCGGGGTCTCAAACGCCAATCTTTCTTTGTCTTGCGTGAAACCGGTTGCCCCGCAGTTTTGCTCGAGTTCGGGTTTCTCTCCAATCGCGGCGAAACCCTCAGAATGCTGACATCCTCCTGGCAGGAACAATGTGCGGCGGCTGTCACCGCGGGCGTCACCGCTTACGCCAAAAGGCTCGGGGCTCTGGATCAGGCCGTTGCGGAAAAGCGCGCAAGGGATGCCGAGGCGAACGAACGCTGGCGCCGCCATCTGGCCTCTGTTAAAACCAACGCCCCTCCCCTGACACCCGTATCCCCGCCTCTCCCGGAACCTGTTGCCACAAACCCCACCTATGCCGCTTCGAGCCCTTCAGCATTCTTCCGCGGAACAAACACCGCGCCCGCGGAGGTCAACACGCTGATTGATTTCTACACCACGGGCACGCTAGAATAGGAACCCATGCAAAAGAACCCATTCTCTCATCCCGACCAGCCCGCGCACACTCCTCTTTCGTCGCGTCAGCTCTGGCACACCGCCTTGTTCGCGTGCGCAATCCTGTTGGTACCCATGCTGTTCGGCATCTTCTTTGTCTTCGTATTCCACAAACTCTCACCGGTCCCGCCCCCCCCGTCAGACACGTCCACGAACGGCGTGCCGCCGTCCTTCACCGCAGGTGCCCCCGCCGGCATGCAACACCTGACGGAATGGCGCCGGGACTTGCGAAACGAGGGCCGGCCCACCGACGAAGCCAACCTCCGCATCTGGGCCGCACGCGCGCAGGAACCGGAAATCCTTTTCCGCGTGCCGCCGCCCGAAACCGGGAAAACCTGGAATTGGCACCTTTCGCAGGACGGCCGCTATGCGATCGCCGCCGCCATCCAGATCGACGCGCTCGAGCGCCGGATTGTCGGCCTCTATGACTTGATCTCGGCGCAGTGGGTCTGGAAAAAAAACCTGCTCTGGCCCGACTCGCACGAGCAGCCTTATGTTTTTGACCGGCACACCGTCCTTCGCTATTCGGCGCACGGGAAACGTTTCGCCCTGGAGATCTCCCCGGCAGGCGACATTGTCAACATCGACACGCTCAGCTCAGGAACCGGTCGCGCCACGCAAACGCCCCCGCCCCAGCCGGCCTTCCCCGGCGAACCCGTGGCGGTCAGAAACAATGTCTTTTTCGCCACCGATGCGCAACGGGGAACCCTCCTTGGCTATGCGATAGAACGCCTGCCGGGGTTGCGTTACGCGGGCAGGTGTGGCGCGCACACCCTCTTTTCGGGCAACGGCTTCCTGAAGTTCACGATCAAGGACGGCCGGGTAACGGTCTCCGACAGCCTGACCCAAACCGTCCTGCGTGAGTTCGGCCTCTGGCGGCACACCACCAACACGGTCGTCACGGGCGCGCTGACTACGCTCGACGGTTCCCGCCTCTCCGTCTTCCTCAAAACCCTTTTCCAGGATGTCCCGCCTGTGACGCGCGAATGGAGCGTGTCCCTCGCCCCCCATACCGGAACGATCCTCCCAAGCTTCAATGCGGACGCCCTCTACGCCAAACCCAAATCCAACCCCGGCGACCGGCTGCACACGCGCTCCCCGGACGGTCAGTGGGAACTTTCAGTGACCTCCTCCAATGATCTTTGCGTCACCGGATGCGCACAGAACCGGGAATTCGCCCGCTGTGCCCCCGCAAGTCTCCTCGGGCTGCAGAAACCTTTCGATCAGATCGCGTTCCTCGAAGAGGGGCGGTATGCCGCCCTGTATCAGGGCAACAACGTCTGGCTCCTTGATTTCGCCGTCGCCCGCACCTATGCGGACCTGATGTCCAGAAAGGACGCCTCCGGAAAAGCCTTGCCCGAACCGCCATCCTCAGACGCCTCCGCAGAAAACCCTCTCTACAATTACGGGATGGCGGAGTCGCGCACGCCGGGCGAATCCACCCGCCTGGCCTTGTACGCCGAATGGTTCGCCGCCAATCAGGCGTGGTATTACGCCGCCGCTTTTTTGGAGGAAGCCCTCCGGCACCCGGCCTGGGAAGGACGCACGCCGCGCGTAAACCTGTTTCTGCTGGCCCGTTACCAGCTCCTTTCGCGCCAGAACAGGAAAGCCCGCCTCACCTGCGGCGAAGGCCTCCGGCAACTGTCCGCCGGCACCATGCCGGACAACCAAATGATCCGTTTCCACCTGCAAGCCTTACTCGATGCCATCCCCTGACCGGCTTTAACCGGCTCCCGTCCGCCGGCTTGACAGAACCGCACCTCTGTTTGTAAGGTAACACACGATTTGAACACGAAAGAGGAACACCATGCTTGACGCTTCTGATCTCCGCAAAGGCCTGAAAATCGAGATTGAAGGGCAACCGTATCTCATCACCGACTTCGATTTCAGCAAACCGGGCAAAGGCCAGGCCATCTACAACTGCAAACTGAAGAACATGCTCTCCGGGTCGACCATGAGCCGCAGTTTCCGCTCAAACGACCGCTTTGAGAAACCAGAGCTGCTGCAGAAACCTCTGCGCTTTTCCTACGAAAGCGGCGGGCGCTACGTTTTCCAGAACGAGGACTTTGAGGAAGTCACCGTCTCGGAAGCCGTCCTCGGGCGGAACAAGTACTTCCTGCTGGATGACATGCCGATCGACGCGCTTTTCTTCAACAACGAAGTCATCGAAGTCGAACTCCCCAACCTCGTCGAACGCAAAGTGACCAAGTGCGATGTCGGCGCGAAAGGGAACACCGCTGCCGGAAAAGTCACCAAACCCTGCGTCGTCGAGGGCGGCTATGAACTGGCCGTGCCCCTTTTCGTGAACGAGGGCGACATCATCCGCATCGACACCCGGACCGGCGAGTATGCCGACCGCGTGCGCGCCTGACAAACACGGGAGTTGCCCCTACCGCGGATTGTGCTAAAATGGGGGGCATGAAAACATGGAATGTGGCCAAAATCAAGGCCTCGAAAGGCGTGTGCAAACTCGCCTGTATAACGGTTTATGATTATGCCTTCGCCCGTCTCGCCGATGCCGCTGGACTGCCTTTGCTGCTCGTCGGCGATTCGGTCGGCATGACCGTTCTCGGGCACGCCTCGACCCTGCCGGTCACCATGGGCGACATGCTTCACCACACCGCCGCTGTCGCGCGCGGCACGCGCGACGCGCTGGTCGTCGCCGACATGCCTTTCCTTTCCTACCAGATCTCCGACGCCGAGGCGGTGCGCAATGCGGGGCGTTTCCTGCAGGAAGCCGGTGCCGACGCGGTGAAAATCGAGGGCGGAACCCTCCGCGCCGGACTCATCCGGACACTCACACAGAACGGCATCCCGGTTCTCGGCCACATCGGGCTGACCCCCCAGTCCGTCAACGTGATCGGCGGCTACAAGGTGCAGGGAAAGACGCGCGAGGCCGCCGAACAACTTGTGGCCGACGCGCAGGCGCTGGAGGAAGCGGGCGTTTTTGCGATCGTGCTCGAATGCACGCCGCCCGACATTGCCGCCATGGTCACGGCCGCCGTAGCGGTGCCGGTCATCAGTGTCGGCGCGGGCCCCGCCTGCGACGGGCAAATGCTTGTGTTGCATGACCTGCTGGGGCTTTCGGATAACAAACCCGCCAAGTTCGTCAAGCCGTATGCCGCGCTCGCCGACACCGTGCGAGCCGCCTTCCGCACCTATGCGGCGGAAGTCCAGAGCGGCGCCTTCCCGGAGCCCGGACACTGTTACGCCCCCTCCGGCATCCCCCCTCCTTAACCCACGCACGCGAATCCACCGCATGTCACTCTCCCGCACATCACGCGAAGATATCGTCATCACCGGCATGTCCTGCCGCTTTGCGGAATCTCCCGGCCTCGCCGCCTTCTGGCGCAACGTCATGCGCCGCCAATCGCTTTTCAAACCGTTGGGCGACGCTGCGCCGGGCGAGACCGCGGCGCCGCGCGCCACCCTTTTCGACCGCCCCTATCCCACCGTCGGCGGCCAGCTTAACGACCTCTACGCCTGCACACCGGCCGACCAGTACTTCCCGCGCAAAATGAACGCCGGCGAGAATCAGGACGTCTTTTTCACCGTCCAGCTCGCCATCGACGCTTTGCGCGACAGCGGCAACACCATCAACAGCCTGCCAACCGACCGCGTCTCACTGCGCCTCGGCTACGCGCCCCCGTTCAATGCCGCGTCGGTCAACTGGCTGCAGCACACGTTTTTCATTGATCAGACGCTGGGGATCATCCAGAAATTCTTCCCCGGCGCAGAACCGGATCAGATCGGGGACATCCGCAAACAACTGACCGCGTCGCTCCCGGCCCCCAACCCATACGCTTTTGTCTCCGCGCTCGGTTGCGCCATCGCCTCGTGGACCGCGCACCTGCTCGGTTTCGCCGGCCCCGCCTTCGTCGTCGACGCCGGCACGGTCTCCGGCCATCAGGCGCTCCAGGGCGCCATGGACGACCTGCTTTCGCGCCGTTCCGACATCGCGCTCGCGGGCGCCGTCCAGCCCCCGCTCAGCCGCGCGGCGCTCCAGGGTTTCTCAGGCTCGCTCCTCTTTTCGCGCGGCAAAACGCTCCAGCCTTTCAGCCGTGAGGCGGACGGCACCCTGCCCGGCGAAGGCGGAGCCTTTTTCGTGCTCAAACGGCTCAAGGACGCCCTGCGCCAAGAGGACCGCATCTACGCCATCATCCGCTCCACCGGCATCGCCGCCGCTTCCATCGACCAGCACCAGCGCATCCCCACACCGGAACGGCTCACGCGCGCCGTCAGCCGCGCCCTGCATGCCGCCGACGCCACACCCGACTCGATCCAGCTCGTCGAAGCCCACGGTTCCGGCATCCCGCATTCCGACCAGACCGAACTGCAGGTCATGCAGGAAATCTACGGGGAACGCAAACCGGGGCAGCCCGTCGTCGGCGTCGGCTCGGTCAAAGGGAACATCGGCCACGCCCTCTGGGCTTCCGGCGCGGCGGGCATTCTCAAAACCGCCCTCGCCATCTCGCACCGCACCCTCGCGCCGCATGTGCCCGTCGACAAACCGCTGCTCAAACTCGTGTCGGCCAAATCCCCCCTTTACCTGCTGGCCGACGCACGCCCCTGGATCCGGGGCAGCAAGAAAACCCCGCGCCGCGCCTGCGTCACCTCCATCGATTTCACCGGCACCTGCGCGGCCGCCATCCTCGAAGAATACCCGGAGGAGACATGAGCAACGCCCTCCACCTTTACGACCCGTTCGACAGCGAGCTGATCCTCATCGGCGCGCCGAACGACGCCGCGCTCGCAGACGAGGTGAAGCGCGTGATCCTTTTCCTCGAACATGTGCCCGACGCCCTGCTGCAAGACATCGCCTACACGTGTGTGCGGACCGCCCGCCAGATGCCCTCCGTCATCGCCGTCGTGGCCTCTTCCGTGCCCGACCTGCGCGACCGGCTTTCCCTTGCCCATAAGAAACTCGCCGAAAACGCCGGGCGTATCCGCGACAAGAGCGGCACCTATTTCTTCCGCGACCGGCTGCGTCCGCGCGGGCGCATCGCTTTCCTTTTCCCCGGCGCCGTCTCGTTCTACCCGGACATGCTGCGCGACCTCTGCCTCGCCTTCGACGATTGCCGCAGCGCGTTTGACGAGCTCGAAGAGGCCCTGCAAACCGAGGAAACCGACCGGTTCTCCCCTGCCGATTATATCTTTCCGCCCTCCGCCAGTTACAGGATCGACGCCGAGGCCTTCAGCGCGCACGCTTTCTCCGAGTCGTTCATCGCCATCCATGCCGCCAACACCGCGCTTTTCCGCCTTTTCGACCGCATCGGCGTCTCCCCGGACGGCCTCGCCGGCATCAGCGGCGGCGAGTTCGCGGCGCTGGATGTGGCAGGGGTTTACGGCGACCTCACGCGCAACAAACGCATTGTCTTCATGCGGGAAGGCTATCAGATGCTGAACCGGCTCGTGGACCGCGACGACCTGCCGGCCTGCATCATGCTCTCCGTGATCGACGCCCCGGACGATTTGATCGATTCCCTGATCGCCTCCCATCCCGGACGCATGGCGGTCGCTTTTTTCCACAGCCCCCGGCAGCAGTCCGTGGCGCTTTCGCCTGAAATCCTGAAAGAGGTGACCCTGGCCTTGCATGCCGCCGGCGCGAAAACCATGGCCGTGCCGGTGAACCGCCCCTTCAACACCCCGTGGTGTTCCAAAGCGCTTCCCCCCATCAAACAGTTTCTCGCACACTGGGTCCGCCACATGCCCAAAATCCCCGTCTACTCGTGCGCCACCGGGGAACGCCTGCCCGCGCAACCCCGCGGGATACTGAACCTCACCGCAGACCAGTGGACCTCGCCGATCCGTTTTGACGACACCATCCGCCAGATGTACGCGGACGGGTTCCGCATCTTCATCGAGCTCGGCGCCCGCGGCAACATGACCAACGCGATCGACGAAACGCTCAAGAACCAGCCGCATCAGGCCGTCGCCGTCAACCGCATCCACCGTTCCGGCCTGGCCCAGCTCCACCACGCCCTCGGCCTGCTGGCCGCCCACGGCGTGCAGCTTGACCTTACGCTGCTGCACCGCCACCGCCGCCAACACGTGCTCGACCTCGACAAGCCCCTCTCGGTCACTGCCACAAACGATCATGAGCTGCGCCTCTCGTCAAACCTGCCCGCCCTCACCGTCTTCTCGCCCTCCGGCGAGTTCCTGCTCGCCACGCGCGCCACCGGCAGCACGTCCCGGAAAACACTCCCTGTCAGCAGGGACAAACGCCACCTCGACTTCGGCGCCGATTTCCCGATGCTGGTCAACGCCGAGATCCTCAGCGAAGAACCCGGCGTCCTCGAAATCGCAAAGGTCGTCACACTCGAGGATTACCCCTTCCTGGGCGACTATGCGCTTGGCACGTCTCAGTTGTCCTACGCGGATCCGAACCTCAAAGGGCTCACCCTCCTCTCGCTGATTTCCGGGTTGGAGATAATGTCGGAAGCCGCGCGGAAACTCGTGCCGCGACGCCGCGTGGCGCAAATCGACAACCTCCGGGCCACCCGCTGGGTCGGCTTCGAGCGCGGTTCCGTGCGCCTCATCATCCGCGCCGAACGCATCGCGTGGCCGGACACGCAATACGCCGCCGTCAAAGTCCAGCTCCGCGATGACTCGCCCAACAGCGCCTTTACCTGGCCCATCATCGAAGCCACCATCCTGCTCGCGGCAACGGGCACGCCCCCCCCCCCATCCAACCGCCGCCGCCCACCCGCGCCCCCCCCGTCAACTGGTCCGGCCACGACATCTATCCCGACCGCCTCTTCCACGGCGAGGGCCTGCGCATCGTGCGGCACGTCGACCTCTGGAGCGAGGAAGGCATCGACTTCGAAGTCGAGGTGCCTGGCCGCGCCTCCGCGGTCCGCTCAACCCGCATCCCGCTTTTCTCCATCTGGCCCATGCTGCTGGACGGCATCGTCTCCGGGTTCTCCCTCTGGCGCTCGCACGAAAAATTCGCCGGGGCGATCTCCATGCCCTTCCGCGCCCACCGCATCATTTTTTACGCCTCGAGTTTCACCGAGGGCGCGCGCCTGCGCGGCTACCTGCGCCTCACATCCGTCACTCCGCGTTCGCATGTGGCGGACATCCAGGTCTCCGACGGCAACGGCAACCTGCTGATCCATTTCCGCGGCTGGGAAGAGCTCTGCGAGCGCGTGCCGCCCGAATATCACCAGTTCATCCTGCGGCCTTCCGAAAAGTTTCTCACCCGCGAGTTGCCGCTGGAGCTGCTCGGCAACCCGACCACGCCTGTCGCCGCCTCGGTCGCCACCGGCGTGCCCTTCAAGATCTTCGAGAACAATCAGGAACTCTGGCTGAAAACGCTTGCCCATGTCCTGCTCGCGCCAACCGAGCGCGAGGAGTGGCTCGCGATGCAAGGCGCCACCAGCCGCCGCGTGGAGTGGCTCTTCGGCCGCGCCGCCGCCAAAGAGTCCGTCCGGCGCTTCCTGCAGAAATACCACCAGGCCCGGTGGACCGCCGCAGACATTCCCATATGGGCGGACGATTCCGGCAAGCCCCACCCGCTCGGCCCTTGGCGCGAGCACACCTCCACAAACATCGATCTCTCCATCGCCCACACGTCGAAACTGATTGTGGCGGCGGTTGCGGCCAACGCCCGGATCGGTATCGACATCGAGGCCGTCGGGCGCGACCTCAGCGAAGACTTCACCAAAGGCGTCTTCACGCAAGAGGAGATGGAGATGGCCGCACAGACGGGCGAGGCACCCATCGCCATGCTGCGCTTCTGGTGTGCCAAGGAGGCCATCTCGAAAACGATCGGGACGGGAATCCGCTACAGTCCGCGCGACCTGCGCATCCTTTCGATCGACCCGGTGACCGGCCAGATCCAGATCGAACTTCTCGGCCAGTGGCTAGACTCCTTCAAACAGCTCAAAGGCCGTAAGAACGTCATCAACTCCGCGCTCTACGAGGGCCACGTCTTCGCATCCTGCATGCTCCCCGCCTCGCTTTTTGAAGGCGCGTGAACGCGCAAAAGGCCTTCCTGGCCTGTGCCCCCTGAAAAACCGCGCGGTCACTCGGCCTTTAGAAAACGGTCAAAGAAGGCCAGCGCGGAAACAGGCTCGATCTCGTGCCCGCCGTCGAACCAGTGGATCGCCGTGCGCCCCGGGAGTTTGAGCCGCGTATAGAGCCGTTGCACCAGCGCGTACTCGTACCCGACGAACTCATCCCACGCCACGCCGTCGGAGTGGCCGCGCTGCGCCATAAACGGACGCGGCGCCATAAGTCCCGCCAGATCGGAGTAGTTGAAGGTGTTGCCGAGATCGAACTCGAACATTTCGTACTCGTCCAACAGCGCGAAACTGAACGGATAGAGCGTCGAGGCCATCTTGGTCACGCCCTCGTTGAAATCGCCGGTCGTGATGACCAGGCTGAACTCCGGCATCACCGGCGGCACACGCACCGCCGTCTTGCCGCCGTATGACTGCCCGATGAACGCGACCTTCGCGCCGTCCGCCTGCGGCAACGTCTTGAACCACGCGAACATTTGCTCGTACTGGGCGTAAATCACCGAATAAAGCGACAGCTTGAGCGGGTTCGCCTTCCGCTGAAGCTGACGGTACCGGTCCTCAAAGATATACGGATTCTGCGGCGCGAACACGATATACCCTTTTTCGGCGAGCCTCGGCCCGATCGCATTGTAGGTTCTGGTGCCGCCCGTTTCGGGACGCATCACCGTGCGGGGCGTGCCGCCGCGCCCGTGCTGCGCCACAATCACGGGCCGCCGTTCGCCGGGCTTCAGATCCTTCGGCATCAGCAGATAGCCGTACAGCACAAAGTCGGGCAGCACGTCCAGCACCACTTCGTGACAGACATACGCCGCAGTCTCCTCAATCACGCGCGAGCGCGGGTTCAGCGGCAGCTTCGGCATATGGACGCGCCCCATGATCTCTTCGCGGTAATACTCGCGGTACCACTCCGCCGAACGGCCGTACGCCTCGGGCGACGAAAAGTCGAGCCTGTCCATAAACGCGCGCCGTGTGGACGGCGAGATGGCCAGCAGCTGCTGCGAGAAGCCGTTCATCCCGGCAATCAGCCGTTTCTCGCGCGCCTCCGCATCCGGCAAGCGCGTTAGACGCCCGAACTGTTTCCCTCCCTCATGCAGGCACGGGGCCGCGGCCTTTATTTCCGATGCCCGGACCAGTGTGAGCCACTCCGCTTTCCCGAGCGGCTTGACCAGCCCGCGCGCCTTCGCAACCTCGCGCGCGACAGAATCAGGATCAGGCGAATCCAGCCACCCCGGAGCGCCGCCCTCGCCCTTCTCGCGGGTAACGGTCTCGACCGGCCCGGGAACAGCGACAACCGTGAGTTTGCGCGGCGCAATCAGGGTCGCTATTTCCGCATCGCCGAACTCCCGCAAGAGCCCGAACACGTTGCGGTCGATCGGCTCCCGCCACAGGTTGTCGCGGCGATCGAAGTGCCCCGCGACCGCCGTCCCGGAAATCCGCGTGTCCAGCGCGCCCGCATAAAAGGCCAGCATCCCGCCGTCGCCCCAGCCTTCCACGCGCACCTCCGCCTTTCCGTTCTCCTTGCGGAACCAGTCCACCAGCGCCAAGACCTCCTGCACCTCATACCCGATGATGTGCCGCCCCATCACATAGGCGGGACGGTAAACGAACTCGCGGTTCGGCATGATCTTGCCGACGGGCATCGCGGCCTGTTGCTTGCCGTAAGAGGAGTCGGGAATCGCGCTCAGGTATTTCTGTTTCGTGCGGCTCACCACGGCGGGCAAGACCATGCGGCACCCGGGCGCGGGAAAAGCGAACCCCGCACCGGGCTCAGGCCCGCCCGGCGCCAACCCCAACAGCTGCTCGGGCGTGACCCCCGCATGAGGGATATGGATGACGTTCTGAAGAACGGGCCTGCGCTTCGGCTCCAGCAAAAGCCCCTCCGCTTGGAACCCGTCCAAAACCGGCCACCTGATCTGCACCAGCGTGTGGGTCGCCGTCTCACCCAGAACCGCGGGACGGGCGAGTGTGGCGACCGGTTCGGGCGCCTCAAAGGCAACGCGCGCATCGCGCACGCCCAACATGCGGGCAAGCCGTTGCCGGTTCGTCTCGACCGAAGCGCAGTACCCTTCGGGACCTGCGGAGAAATCCCTTTTCCAATACTGCGGCCGCTCGCGGGCAACCCGTTCGGCCCCCGTGAGCATGAAGCGGTCGACTCCGCTCAAATAGGCGTCGGAAAGGTTATTCGTGCCCGTAAGCGGCGCGGTGCCCGCCAACGGCTGGGCCAACGCAACCGAGACAGCCGCCGCACACTGGAGAGCCAGCCCAACATGAAAAACCTGCTTCACGCGCATGTGTCTCCCCCTTGCCCATACCTTGAACGTTGAACGTTCAGCGTTGGAAGTTGAGCGTTTGAACGTTACCGCAGCGGAGGCTCCGCACCGTTGACCAGTTTGTGGACGCCCATCATGCTTTTGTCGCGGAGCCCGGGACTGACATAGCACCAAACCAGCTTCTTCGCACGAGTGACCTCGAGCAGGCCGGTCCCCTCGCCATTCCGGTTGTACGCAGCGTAACAGCCCGTGACCACGTTGCCGTTCGGCAGCACATGGATCCCGGTCATGTTTTGGATCACCACTCCCGGCACGTCGGTCTTCTTGAACTCCCACACCTCGTTGCCGTCTTTGTCGTATTCCGTGATCTGGCCGAGCGAGGAGACCATCGTGTTGCCGTTCGGCAACCGGACGGCGGCGAACGCCAGCGCCTTGGTCTTTTTCTCCCATGCGGTGGTGCCGTCGGGCTTATACTCCCGCACGATGTTGTCGACCGAATGGCAGACCAGATAGTTGCCGTTGTCCAGCTTCCGCGCCATCCGCATGTGGTGGTGGGCGTTGGTTGCGGCAAACCGGGTCATCAGCGAAAAAACCACCTTGCCATCCTTGTCCACCTCAACCACGCGGCCCGACGCGTTCTCGCCCACCACCGTGTTCCCGTTCCGCAGCCGCTGGCACGAATAAGCGCCCCCGCCTTCCTGAATCTCCGGCTTATACGCGAACACGACCGTGTGGTCGCGCGTCACTTCGGTGATGTTCCCGTCCGCAAAAAGGACATTGCCGTTCGGCAACCGCCACGCCTCATGGATGTTGCCCGCCTTGTGTTCCCACACCACATCGCCCTGCGGCGAAAGCAGCAGCACGCGCCCGCTTCCCGTCGCCAGCACCTGCGCGTCCAGTTTTCCTTCCAGTCCCCCGGCAACCGCCATCCCCGCCATCACCGCACCTGCCGCCGCCATCCATTTCATGTTTAGCCGCTCCCCACTTGATTGACGCCCTTAAGAACCGACGATGCCCGGACTGTACCTCTTAAAGTTCTGATTATGCCGGAAACACCGCCCCCCGGCAAGAACCGGCGCAACTTGTTTACAATGCCTGATGAAAAGAGTAGCGTGAAACCGTAATGTGAAATCGGTCATGTTCAGGCGCTTGAACGGGAGTATGCCGCCATGCGAAGAAAAGAGACCCTGAAAAGAGAGACGCTGTTCACCGTCTGTTGCGCGTGGGCCGTCTGCGCGGGAGCAGTTGAATACCACGTTTCAGTCGCGGGGAACGACGCGCAGCCCGGGACGCCCGCCGCTCCGCTCCGCACGATCCAGCGCGCGGCCGAGCTGGCCCGCCCGGGCGACGTCGTCACGGTGCACGAGGGCGTCTACCGGGAGCGCGTCAACCCG
>JAQVSS010000033.1 GCA_028700415.1 Kiritimatiellia bacterium | reverse complement strand
GACCGGAAAGACTTTGTGGCGGCCGCGCACGCGCTCAGGCTACGCGTGATGCTGGACATGGTCTATCTGCACTGCGGGCCGAAGGCGGTGTTCATCTAAGCCGCTGCTGTCGGATGGCGTAAATGGCGATGCGCAGAGCGGGTTTGTGCTTGAGGCACATGGGTATTTCGTCGGTAAGCGGTGAAAGCGTAAAGGAGAGAAACAATGAAGACGGCATGGGTGGGTCTGATGGGGCTGATGGGGCTTGCGGCGTACGGGGCGGAGCCGGCCGGGGTGATGAGCGAGGCCTACTGGAAACTTTGGAACCCGGATGTCCAGGCGCGGATCGACCGCGACATCGAACAGAACCGCAAGGCGGACGCGGCCCTCAAGCTGGCAGGCGTGCCGGCCGGGACGGAGGTGAAGGTCGAGCAGCTCTCGCACGATTTCGTTTTCGGCGCGCACATCTTCAACTTCAACCAGCTGGGGACGGCCGAGCGCAACCGGAAGTACAAGGAGCTGTACGGGACGCTGTTCAATTCCGCGACCATCGCGTTCTACTGGAAAAAGTTCGAGCCGGAACCGGGCAAGCCGCGTTTCAAAGAGGCTGAGCAGGACACCGAGGCGTATTGGAACAGCGTGAAGGAACCGAAAAAGGAGCCGCACTGGCGCCGCCCGGCCTCTGATCCGGTGGTGGCTTTCTGTGAGAGCAAGGGCATCCGCCTGCATGGCCACACCATGATCTGGGGGAACCGCACGTGGCAACATCCGGAGTGGATTTTTGAGCGGTTCTGCCCTGCGGACGAGAAGGCGAAGCTCAATGCGCTTGGCAAGAACGGCTGGCGGAAACTGTCTCCCGCGCAGATCGCGGAACTGGCTCCTGTCTACACCAAAGAACAGAAACGGCTCTTCGGGAAGCGGGTCACAGAGTTGATTGAGCACTACGGCGGGCGGTTGCAAAGCTGGGATGTGGTCAACGAAAGCGCGACCGATTTCAGCCGGGGCCTCATGGTGCCGGGCGACGCGGTCTGCAAGAGCGCCTACGGGCTGATGCCGGGCGACTACACGTATGAGGCGCTCAGGACGGCCGACCGGTTGTTCCCGAAGAGCGTGAAACTGAACATCAACGATTACCTCAACAATGCGGCCTATACCGCGCAGGTCAAAGACCTGCTCGACCGCGGCTGCCGCATCGACATCATGGGCTCTCAGATGCACCTGTTCGATCCGCAACAGTGTCTGGACATCGCGGCGGGCAAGCCGATCGAGTCGCCGGACATCGTGTGGAAACGGATGGAGACCCTGGCGCAGGCCGGGCTGCCGCTCCACCTGAGCGAGATCACGATCACCGCGCCGAACAACGATGAGCGCGGCCAGGCGATTCAGGCGACGATCGCCCGGAACCTTTACCGCCTGTGGTTCAGTGTCAAGCCCATGATGGGCATCACGTGGTGGAACGTGGTGGATGACTGCGGCGCGCCCGGCGAGCCGTCGGTGTCGGGGATTTTCTCGCGCGACATGGAGCCCAAGCCGGCGTTCCACGCGCTGGACAGGCTGATCAACGGCGAGTGGAAGACGCGCCTCACCGTGAAAGCCGGCGAAGACGGCAGCGTGAATTTCCGCGGCTTCAAGGGCCGCTACCGCGTGACGTACACCGGCACAACAGGTGTGGCAAAGAGTGTTGAGTTTCAGTTGGCGAAAGACGGCGACGGGCTCTGAGTCGCGGGAACACTTTTTGATCGCCGCCGTTCCGGATGCCGGAGTTTTTCCCTCTTTTTATTGCACCCAAACGTGGCGGATGCGGGGGCCGTCGAACTCGCACAGGAAAACGCCCTGCCACATGCCGAGCTGGAGCGTGCCCCCCGCCACGATGAAGTGGAGGGAAGAGCCCACCAGCGCGGTTTTGATATGCGCGGCCGCGTTGCCGCCCGCGTGGGTGTAGGCGGGGTGTTTCCACGGGATGACCGCGTCGAGTTGCCTGATCAGGTCGATCGTCACGGCGGGATCGTCGTTCTCGGTGATGGTGAGCGCGCAGGTGGTATGCGGCGTAAAGGCCGTGATCACCCCGTCTTTGATCCCCAACTCCTTGACCGCCTGTTGAATCTGGCTGGTGATGTTCACCGCCTGATCGTGCGCGTTGGTCTGCACATCAAAAGTTTTCATGGTGTCATCCTTTCAGTTGATGGAAATCCACGGATACGTTAATCCCGACTCTTGTCGTTAGTTTAGTCGTGTGGAGAGGGGATGACAAGGCCAAAAAGGGCATTCCAACGCATCATCCCCTTTGCTATAGTGGGGCGCATGTGAAAGGCCTGTACCCGTTTGTCCGCCTTTCAGGACCGGGGAACCGGAGACCCTTCTGATAAGGAGAAAAAATGACCCAAGGATTTCAAATCGTCGTATGCGGCAGCCTTGTGCCTGATCCGCTTCAGACACTCGAGCCTGTGACGACCCCTCAGGGACCGGGCTTGAAGAACGAAACGATGTTGCCCTCCGTGCTCGACCCGTGGTCGGCGCACGCGCTGTTCGAAGCGGCCCACTTGGCGAAGCAAGTCGCGGGCAGCAAGGTTTGGCTCGTGAGCCTCGGCCCCAAGGCCAAGCTCCAGCAGCTGATGATGACCGTCGCGCAGAAGGTGCCCTTCGAGCTGGTCGCGCTGGACGGCAGCGCCAGCGGGTTTACTGACGCGCACGGGGTGGCGGCGGCTCTGGCCGACGCGATCGCGGCGATTCCCGGCCTGGACAAGAGCCGCCTGCTGGTTTTCGGCGGGTGCGCCTCGGCCTCGCGCGACGCCGGCGTCACGATGCAGCTGGTCGGCGAGCGCCTCGGCATCCGCGACCAGTTCGCGGGCGTCGACGAGATCAAGGTGCGGGAGGACGGGGCCTTTACCGTGCTGGAGCGTATCGAGGGCGGGCAGTATCTGGCCTCGACGTGTGCGGGTGCCCCGGCGGTGCTGGCTTGGGCCACGGGGAACCTGCCCGAGCCCCCCAACAATCCGCAGATCGGTATGGCCAACATGCGCGGCGTGATGCCGGCGCTGATGAAGGCCAAACCCGCGCCGGCCGGTGTCGGCGGCATCGTCTACGGGAAGACCGAGATTCCGGCGCAGAAGCGGCAGACGCGCATCGTGAAGGATGCGTCCGCGGACGAAATCGCGCGCGAAATCGTCGAATGGGTCAAGGGTTAATGCGGGAACCCGCGAAGCAATCGAATCTCTCGAAAAGGAAAAACGCCCATGAAAATTTTGGCATTGTTACACACGCAGGCGGACGGCTCGTTGCCCAAGGCCGCCTATGAAACCCTTACCGCCGCGACCTCGCTGGGCCAGCCCTTTGTTGTCGGCGTGATTGGCGCGGGCGCTGCCGCGGCGGCCGACGCGGTCGCGGGCTGCGGCGCGGCCGAGTTCCTGGCCGTCGGCGACGAGGCGGTCAGCCAGCCGCGTTACGCGACAGACGCGGCTGCGGCCGCCGCGCTGATTCAGGCCGCCGGCCCGGAGATCGTGTTGGCGCCGGGAACCGCGCGGTTTGCGCGCTGCCTTCCGGGCGTGGCCCACCGCGTGGGCGCGCAGGTCGACACGCACATCGTCGCGCTCTGCGGCGAGGGTGGGGCGGTGCATGCGCAGCGGTGGTTTTACCGGCAGCGCATCCTCGGCTCGTTCAGCCGAGCGGCGCGGCCCTGGATGCTGCTGCTGGACGGCGGCGCACAGCCGGCGTGGCAGGGCGCGTCGGGTGCGGCGCATGCCAAGGCCGTGGCGGTAGCCTTCGCGGCGGAGGATCAGCGCACGGCGGTCACGGGCATTCAGGCCCCGGCCGCGGACGCGCAAACCATCCGGCCGGATGCGGCGCTGCTGTTCGTGGCGGGCGCGGGCTGGACCAAGAAGCAGAAGGACGGGCAGTCGCACATCGGCGATGCCGGCGCGCTGATCCAAACGTTTTTGCGCAAGACACAGGCGTCGCTCGGCAGCAGCAAGTCGCTGGTGGACATACAGAGCGAGGGACAGGAAACGCTGAGTTTCATGTCGCACATGAACCAGGTGGGGCAGACGGGCTCCACGCCGCGTCACCCCAAGGGGCTTGCCACCTGTTGCCACGGCGAAGAGCCTCACGCGGTGGGCTGGCGGTTCATCAATGAGCGGCGTGCGGTCAACCTCGACCCCAACTGCGGGTGGGCGCAAGGCAAGGCGGACGTGGTTTATGTGGCCGACGCCTTCGAGGTGATGGCCAAGGTTAACGCGCTGCTGGAAGCCGGCGGCCAGTAGTCTGCACAAGTTAAACTGTCTGAAAATTGAGAGTTGAGAGTTGAACGTTGAGAGTTGAGAGTTCAAACGCTCAACACCCAACGCTCAACTCTCAAGTTATAGGGGGGGAGGAGTTTTGCGTGTGAGGGTTCCGGGGGATAGCGCGGTTGTCGTGCCGGGCGGGTATCGCGAAATGTGGCGCATCGCCGCACCGCTGATCCTCAGCATGGGGTCGTACACCATCATGCAGTTCTGCGACCGCATGTTCCTGTCGCGCTACAGCAGCGTGACGATTCAGGCCGCGTTGCCTGCGGGCATTTTGGCGCACACGCTGATCTGTTTCTTCCAGGCGGTGACGGGGTATGCGGGCACGTTCACCGCGCACTATCACGGCGCGAAAGACCCCGCCCAGTGCGTGCGCGCCACCGTGCAGGGCCTCTGGCTGGCTCTTGCCTCGTGGCCGCTGATCCTGCTCCAGATCCCGCTGGGGATGTGGTTCATGACGCTCAGCGGCCATGCGCCCGCCGTAATGGCGGCGGAGAAGACCTACTTTCTGATCCTTATGGCGGGCGGCATCACGGTGCCGCTGAACTCGGCCATCGGCGGGTATTTCATGGGGATCGGGCGCACCACGGTCAACATGGCCGCCAATGCGCTGGGGTGTTCGCTGAACATCGTTCTGAACTACGCGATGATTTTCGGGCACTGGGGCTTTCCTGAAATGGGCATCGCGGGCGCGGCTTACGCCACGCTTATCTCCGGGGCCGTCACCTGCCTCATCCAAACGGGTCTTTTCATAAAGGAACGTCCCGTAAGGCTCATCGGGTTTCCGGCGGTTTTGAAACCTGACGGCGCGCTGTTGCGCCGCATCGTCCGGTTCGGCACGCCGTCGGGCCTCCAGCTGCTGATGGATGTCGGCTCGTTCGCCGTGTTCATCATGCTGACCGGGCGCATGGGAGAGGTCGCCCTCGCCGCGAGCAACATCGCCTTTAGCATCAACAACCTCGCCTTCGCGCCGCTGCTCGGTTTCGGCCTCGCGGCCTCGACCCTTGTGGGGCAGCACCAGGGCGCGCGCCATCCGGAGGCCGCGGAGCGGGCCGGATACACCGGCCTCAAGATGGGCTTGCTCTACATGTGCGCGATCGGCATCACGTTTGTCCTGTTTCCCAAAGGCTATTTCGAGCTGTTCCGCTCGAAGGACGCCGGTTTTACGGCGGCTGAACTGCTGGCCTTGGGACGCACGATGCTCTTGCTGATGACCGCCTGGGGACTGCTCGACACGGTCTCCATTGTGCTCAGCGGCGCGCTGAAGGGCGCGGGCGACACCCGTTTCGTGATGGTCTACATGGTGGCCGGCAGTTGGCTGGTGCTTGTGCCCGGCACGCTTGTGCTTCTGCGTCTCGGGTCGGGTATCCTCGGCCTGTGGGTCTGGCTCGCGGTTTACGTCTGCGTGCTCGCGCTCGGTTTCTGGTGGCGGTGGCGGCAGGGGCACTGGAAGAAGATCCGCGTCATCGAAGTCCGCGAAGGGCTGGAGTATATCCCGCCCGTCACCGACGAGATTCACTGAGGCGGCGCTATTCCACGTTGGGCAGGTGCGCGGCGGCGAGCGCGCGGGTCAAGGCCTCGAGGGTCTGGGTGAGCGCCGCGCCGAACGCTTGTGAAGCTGCGGTCGCCGCGGCGGGGTCGAAGGGCACCCGCGCGCTTTTCTCAGCGGTGAAAAGAACCGTGAACTCGGGTGACCGTTCGTTCAGGACGAGCAGGCGCAGGGTCACGACGGCGGCGGGTTGCGGTGTCGAGTAGTCGAGGTAGAGTTCCTGGACGACCCCTTCGATGCTCATCGGCGCGAGCGTGCCGCTGGACGCGTCGTACACGGCGCGGAAAAGGCGCGACTCTTCCAGGTAGCGCGACGCCTGCACGCGGATCAGCTCCTGCGGCTGCACCAGCCACCCGTTGTAGAAATCGGCGGCGAATTCCCCGCCGGCGCGGCGCACGATGAAGGTGCGCGCGTCGTACGGCGGCAAGGCGCGGAAGGGGCGGATTTTAACGGCGGCGAACTTCGGCGCGGGGTTGACCGGCTGCGCGGCAGCCGCGACGGGCACAAACGTCCGTTTCTGGGCCGCCGCCTGTTGTTGGGCGCCTTTGCCTGCGAAGCAGCCGGCCAAGAGAAGCGCCGTCATTGGAATCAGACACAGTTTCGTGTTCATCGCGGAGTCCTTGTTCAAGCGTGGAGGTTAGGGGGTTTTCGTTTCGGGAAGCGGGGCGGGCGGCTGGCCGAAGAGCAGCACAGAGGGATTGGCGCCCAGGTCGTTGACGACCCGCTCCAACGCGCTGGAGGCGCTGCGCAGATTCTGCAAAAGGTCGGCCAGCGAATCCTGCTGCGAGACCGTGGTGCGGTTCAGGGTCTGCGCGGTTTGAGTGAGCGAGGACATCGTCTGTTCGATGCGCGTGCCGTTGTTGGTCACAAGGCCGGTGAACGTTTCCACGAGCGTGTTCGCGCGCGCGGTCAGCGTCCGGATGGACTGTGCGAGCGGCTGAATCTGGGCCTCGATCCCTTCGGCCGACCGGCGGGCGCTGTCGACTGTGGCGGCAAGGCCGGCCGGCAGTTTTTCAAGCTCGGGCGAATCGATCAGTTTTTTGACCGACTGGTTGGTCGCCCGCAGCTCGGTCAGCAGCGCGGTCGCTTCCGCGTTGAGCGCGGCGATATCCGTGGAGGCGAGTTTCTCCTGCACCAGGTAGAGCGTGGCGAGCAACTCGTCGCCGAGCGCCGGAATGTCGACCTCACTCAGTTTGACGAACACGTCGTCCACCGCTTTTTTCAGGGTGGTCATCATGCTGGTGGAGGAGGGGATATACGGATGGTGCGGGCGCCAGTCTTTATTCGGCGGCTTAGCCGGTTCGGCGTCGGAGCGGAAATAGTCCAATTCGAGGAAGGCGAGTCCCGTCACGCCCGACATGGCGAGTTTGACGCGCAGGCCCTGCGCCACGAGGCGGTTCAGGACGGTTTCGGGATTTTGCGCGTCAAGCAGGCCGAACCGTTCCGGATCCAGCGCCATCACCACGAGGACCTGGCGGGCGCTGTTCTGGGTTACGGCTTCGGCGGCGGCTCTCCCGTATTCACTGTACACGAACCCGATCCGCTTGACTTCGCCGACCGGCACGCCGCGGTATTTCACCGGCGAGCCTATATCCAGGCCGGTGACGGATTCCGCGAAGTAGGTTTCGGCTAAAACCACTTTTTTATTGAACGTGCGTGCGCCGGCGATGCCGATGACCAGCAGCATCAGCCCGATGCCGGCCAAGACGAAAAAGCCGATTTTCGCATAGTTGGCTTTGTTCTCATTCATAAGCTTTCCTTCGGTGAAACAAGGTTCGGACAGGACGGGGAGGCGGGGCGTTGGGGATCGGGAGCGGTTTCGGCCTCGCGGTTGAAAAAGGCCTGAACGGCCGCGTTGGGCGGGCAGTCGCGCAGGCGGGCGGGGGAACCCTCCGCGATCAGGCTCCGCGTCTTCTTGTCCAGCATGATGCAGCGGTCGGCGACCGCGAAAATGCTGGCCAACTCGTGGGTGACCATCACGACCGTGACGCCCTGCGTGTCGCGCAGGCGCAGGATCAGGCGGTCAAGTCCCGCCGAGGTCACGGGGTCGAGCCCGGCGGAGGGCTCGTCCAAAAACAGGATGGCGGGGTCGAGCGCCATGGCGCGCGCGATCGCGGCGCGTTTCTTCATGCCGCCGCTGAGGTCGGAGGGGAAATAGGAGGCGTACTCTTTGAGGCCGACCTGCTCCAGCTTCATCTCGGCCACCAGGTAACGGGCGTCGTGCGGCAAGTCGGTGAAGGATTCCAGCGGCAGGCAGACGTTTTCCAGCAGGGTCATCGAGCCGAAAAGCGCGCCGCTCTGATAGGTGACCCCGAACCGGCGCATGGCGCGCTCGCGCTCTGCCGGAGCCCCGCCGAAAATGCGGTCGCCCATGATGCGGATCTCGCCGCCGAGCGGCGGGTTCAGGCCGATGATGTGTTTGAGAAGGGTGCTCTTGCCGCATCCGGAACCGCCGAGGATCACGAAGACCTCCCCTTTGCGGACCGTGAAGGAGACGGACTCAAGCACCGGCGTGTCATAACCGGCGTCCACATGTTCAACCGCAATGACCGTGTCTTCAGGCATGGATCAGATTCCGAGGATAAAGGAGAGGACGGCGAAAATGCCGTCGGAAACAGTGATCAGGACTAAACTGCCCACCACCGCGGCGGTGGCCGCGCGGCCCACGCCATCGGCCGTGCGGCTGGTGTGGAGACCGTGCGAGCACCCCACAAGGCCCACGAGCAGGCCGAAAACCAACGCTTTAAGCAGGCCGAAAAAGATGTTGCCCAAGCTGGAGGCGGCGATCACATGCTGCCAATAGGTGACGGCGGGCACGCCGATCGACACCAGCACGAGAACCCCGCCGAACAGACCCGCGAGGATGGCAAACATGCTCAGGATGGGCATTACCAGCGTGTCGGCGATCACGCGCGGCAGCGTCAGAAACGTGATGGGCGGCAGGTCGAACGTCGTGAGCGCGTCGATCTCCTCGTTCACTTTCATGGTGCCGATCTCGGCGGCGAAGGCCGAGCCCGAGCGTCCGGCCAGAATGATCGCCGTGATCAGCGGCCCTAGCTCGCGGAAGAGGCCGATCGCGATCAGGTCGGCGACATAGACCTCCACGCCGAACTGGCGGAAGGAGGTGGCGGACATGAAGGCGAGGATGAGGCCGAGCAGAAAACCGATCAGCAGAACGATGGGCAGCGCGTCAATGCCCGCGCGCTCGAAATGCAGCATCGTGTCCCGCAGCCGGAGCCGTCCGGGACGCACCAACAGGGAAAACGCGGAGACCGCCGTCTCGCCCAAGAACGCCAGCTGGTCGCACACGTCGTCATAAATGTGAACGACGGCTTGTCCGAGCTGCTCGCTGGTATGCGTGTTGCGTATGGGGTTGACCGTAGACGGGTCTTCGGTGAAACGCGCGACGTCGAAAAGTCCTAACGTGCGGGTCACGAATTTGTCCGGGTCTTGGCACGCGACCGCGAACCCCTGTTGGGCGGAGCGCCGGTAAAGTTCGACAATCAACGCCTCTCCGGCACCGTCGCAAACGGTCACGGACCGGGCGTCGAGCGTCAGGGTATCGCCCGCGCCCAAGCGCGCGACGTCGGGCATAACCTGGCGCCAAAAAGCCGCCACACGTTCGGAAGAACAGGTCTCTGGAAGAGTGAGAGTCATTAAATTATGGATTAAAGTTATCACGAAAAGGGACTGTCAGGAATGCAAAAAACGGGGGGTGAACGGACAAACTGAATGCATCCCCTTCCGCCGGGAGGGGGGCGCATTCAGTTTGTCCGTTCACCGAAACGAGAAATCGAATCATTTCTGTTGCGGGACAGGCGGGAAACCGATATACTATCGCGCCATCTTTCGCAGCCTTCATGCCCGGAGCATGTTGCGAGCGGAAGCCCCAATCCGAAAAGCATGGAGATGACCCTATGGCCTGCAAGAAATCCGTCCGATGCGCCTGCAAGATGACCGCGAAGAAGTCTGCCAAGGCTTCCGCAACCGCAAAGCTTCCCACCCAGAACGCCAAGCTGATCGCCTGGGTCAACGAGATCAAGAAACTGTGCCAGCCCAAGGATGTGGTGTGGTGCGACGGGTCGAAGAAACAGTACAACGAGGTGTGTGAACGGATGGTGCAGTCAGGGGCGTTCATCAAGTTGAACCCGAAGAAGCGCCCGGGCTGCTATCTGGTGCGCTCGCACTGGTCGGATGTGGCCCGCGTCGAGGACCGCACCTATATTGCGGCCAAGACCCGCGTTGCCGCCGGCCCCAGCAACAACTGGATCGACCCCGACGGGCTGAAAAAGCAGATGCTGAAGCTCTACAAGGGGTGCATGAAGGGCCGCACCCTGTATGTCATCCCCTTCTCGATGGGGCCGTTGGGTGCGCCGGTCGCGAAAATCGGCATCGAGATCACCGACTCGCCTTATGTGGTGGTCAACATGATCATCATGACGCGGGTCGGCGTCAAGGTGTTGAAGCAGCTCGGCTCGGACGGGGAATTCATCCCGTGCCTCCATTCGGTGGGCGCGCCGCTCAAGCCCGGCCAGAAGGATGTCATGTGGCCGTGCGCTCCGCTGGAGAAAAAGTACATCGCCCACTTCCCGGAAGACGGCGCGATCTGGTCCTTCGGTTCGGGCTACGGCGGGAACGCGCTGCTCGGCAAGAAGTGCCTGGCGTTGCGCATCGCGTCCTATCTGGCCAAGCAGGAGGGCTGGCTGGCCGAGCACATGCTGATTCTCAAACTGACCTCGCCGGAGAAGAAGAGTTACTATATCTGCGCGGCCTTCCCGAGCGCCTGCGGCAAGACTAACCTCGCGATGATGGAGCCGTCCCTTCCGGGATGGACCGTCGAGACGCTGGGAGACGACATCGCCTGGTTGCGCATCGGCGAGGACGGGCGGTTGTATGCCGTCAATCCGGAGTACGGGTTCTTCGGCGTGGCGCCGGGCACCTCGTACGCCAGCAATCCCAACGCGATGCGCTCGATCAAGAAGAACACGATCTTCACGAACTGCGCGCTCACTGACGACGGGGACATCTGGTGGGAGGAGATGGACGGCGAGCCGCCCGCGCATGCGATCGACTGGAAGGGCAACGACTGGACTCCCGGGCTGCGCGACAAGGACGGCAAGAAGATCAAGGCCGCCCATCCCAACGCCCGTTTTACCGCGCCGGCCGCCCAGTGCCCCGTAATCGCCAAAGAGTGGGAAGATCCGGCAGGCGTGCCGATCGACGCCTTCCTGTTCGGCGGACGCCGCCCCTCCACCATACCGCTGGTGAACGAGGCGTTCGACTGGACACACGGCGTGTTCATGGGCTCCGCCGCCGGTTCCGAAACTACTGCGGCCAATCTGGGCGCGGTCGGCGTGGTTCGCCGCGATCCCATGGCGATGCTGCCGTTCTGCGGCTACAATATGGCCGACTACTTCACGCACTGGCTGAGCATGGCGATCCGCACGGATGCGGCCAAGCTGCCCAAGGTCTTTTTTGTGAACTGGTTCCGCAAGACGTCCGAAGGCAAATGGCTGTGGCCCGGCTACGGCGAGAACAGCCGCGTGCTGAAATGGATCTGCGAGCGCATCGAGGGCACCGCAAAGTGCCGCGAGACCCCGATCGGCATCATGCCGACCGAAAACGCGATCGATCTGAACGGCTGTGACGTCTCCGCCGACGACATGAAGGCGCTGCTGGCCGTCGATGTCGAAGGCTGGAAGAAGGAACTGGCCGGTGTCGCCGAATCGTGGGAGAAACTCGGCGCGCGTATGCCGTATGCCCTCAAAGCCAAGCTGGCTGAGATTCAGGCCCGCCTGAACGCGGCGAAATAAGCGTGCTCCACGCTGAAATGAAAACGGGTCCGGGGTGATGCCCCGGCCCCGTTTTTTTTTGCGTCTCGCGCCCGCCCGCATATCTGTTTGTCCGGGCCGGATGAAAACGGTAAACTGCTGGGCATCACGTTTGACAAACAACGCGCAAGTGAGGGGGAGCCGCTCATGGTCGGGGTTTGGGTCAGGAGAAGTTTGCGGTACTACCGCGTGCGGCACTTCGTGTTCGCGGGAACCGTGGCGCTGACCTCGGCGATTCTCTGCGCCGCGCTGCTCACGGGCGAATCGTTGCGGCAGGGGTTGTTCCGCGATCTGAGGGCGCGGCTCGGGGACGTGCGTTCGGCGGTCTATCTTTCTGAAGGGGTTTTTCCGGCTTCGCTGGCGCAGCGCTTGCCGGACACTCAGGCCGCCCTGTTGCTCAAGGGAGAGCTGCTGACCGCCGGGGGAACGGTATGTGCGGGCCGTGCGCAGGTCATCGGCATGATGGAAGGCGGCGAGCCACCGCTGGGCACGCCCCGGCGCCGCGCCGGGGATGTCGCGAAACTCAACGCCCGCGGCAGCGAAGCGGGGCCGGGAGCCGAAGGGGCAATCCGGTTTGAAAAGCCCCCGCTCCTCTCGGCGGAGTTGCCGTTAGGCGCGGCCAAGGAAGACCGGATGGTCCGGCGGGCCTTGGGCTTGGAGCCGGCGGACGGTTCATCCGCGCCCGGCCGGTCTATCATCACTCCGGATTTCGCGCTGCGCGCCGCCCCTGTGCCGCCGGTGAACATTTTCCTGCCGTTCGAGGAGCTTGCCCGAGACGCGGGCGTGCCGGGCATGGCCAACCTGCTGGTGTCGTCCCTGCCGCCGGAGGCGTTCGGGCACGCGCTGGCGGATGCGCTGACGCCGGAAGACGCCGGCCTCGTGCTGGAGAAGACGAACGGCGCGACGGTGGTCAAGAGCCGCGGCGTGTTTCTGCCGCGGGCGGTGCCGGCGGCTTTGGCGGCCGCCGGGCTGAAAACGGAATGCGCGACGTTTCACCTGGCCGATGCGTTCGGGGCTGGGACGAACGCGACCCCCTATGGGTTTGTGGCGGGGCTGGCGCCGGACGGGTCGTGTGTGCCGCGGGACCTGAAGGATGATGAGATCGTGATCAACGCCTGGCTCGCCGGGATCTTGAGCGCGAAAACCAACGACACGGTGACCCTGCAGTGGCGGCGCTTTGAAGAGGGGGGGCGGCTGGTCTCCGACAGTCGCGCCTTCCGGGTGCGGGCGGTGGCGGCGATGGAACAGGCGGAGGCCGTCAAAGCCGCGATGCCGGTTTTCCCGGGGCTCGAAGGTGTGGACAGTTGCGCGGCGTGGGATGTGGGCCTGCCGATGGATGAGGAAAAGCTGAAAGACGCCGCCAACGAGGCGTACTGGAAACGGTGGCGGGCGATGCCGAAGGCGTTCCTCACGTTTGCCGCAGGCAAGGCCTGTTTCGGGACGCTCTTCGGCGAGGCGATGAGCGTGCGGGTGTTGGCGGACGAGGCGGCGACGCGCCGCGCGCTGAAGGCGCTGACGCCTGCGCAGGCGGGGTTTGTGGTGCGGCCGGTGTGGCGGGAGGGGGTCATGGCCGCGCAGGGCTCGACCGATTTCCGTCTGCTGTTTGCGGGCATGGCGTTCGTGCTGGTGGCGGCGGCGCTGCTGTTGTCGGCGCTTTCGCTGTCGCTCTCCCTGGAGACGCGCAAGGGCGAGGTGGCGCTCTTCAGCGCGCTGGGCTGGAGCCGGGGCAAGGTGGTGAGGACACTGGTTGCCGAGTGGGGTGTGCCGTTGGCGGCGGGCACCCTGGCGGGCGGCGGTTTCGGCGCGGCTCTGGCGCGGACGCTGGTGTGGAGTCTGGAACGTTTCTGGAGCGGTGCTTTTGCGGGCGCGGGCATGGCGTTTCATTTTTCCGCGCGGATGGCGGGCGTGGCGGCAGGCGCGGGCGCGGTGCTGTCGCTGGCCGTTTTGCTCAGGACGGTCAACCGGTTCGCCAAGGCCTGTCCGGTTGAGGTGTGGCAGGGGAGCGGGAAGGCAGGGGGAAACGGGCGCAAGAGATGGGCGGGATGGGAAAGCGTGGCTGGCGGCGGGCTTGCGGCAGGGGCGCTGGCGGTGATGGTGCTGTGTCCGGGCGGCGCGGCGGCGAACGGCGCGTTTTTCGGCGCGGGCTTCCTGCTGATGGTCTCGCTGCTGTTGTTTGTGAAGACGGCGGGAGCGGCGTGGCGGAGAGCGGAGAAGGAAACACGGGGACCGGCGGGTGCCGGAATCAGGCGGGCGTTGCAGGTGCCGCGCCGCAGCGCGCCGGTGGTGCTCCTGCTGGCGGCGGGTTTGTTTCTGACGGTCGGCATCGTGTCGATGAAGCGCGACCCGGCTGCGGGGTGCGGGCACCCGTGGTCCGGCAGCGGAGGTTTCGCGTCGATCGTCACGTCGGTTTCTTCGATGGAACGCGGGCGCGGCGTGGAACTGGCGCGCAGGGTGAGCGGCGGCAAGGGTGTGGTGCCGGTGCGCGTGCATGACGGGGACGAGGCGGGGTGCCTCAACATGAACCGGCCGCAGACGCCGCGCTTGCTCGGCTTGGACGCGCGCGCCATGGCGCGCGCGCGGGCGTTCGAACCCGAAGACGCGGGCGGGATTTGGACGCTCATCGAGCGGCCTCTGGAGGACGGGACCATTCCGGCGCTGGCGGCGGACCAGACGATGCTGCACTACAGCCTGAAGGCCAAGGCGGGGCTGGCGGACGGAGCGATACTGAATTATGCGGGCAGGGACGGCACGGACTGGCGCGTGCGGATTGTGGGCGCGCTGCCGGTGCGCAGCGGCATTTTGCAGGGCGCGCTGATCGTGGACGAGCGGGCGTTTGTGAAGATGTTCCCCGACGAAGGCTATCGGATGTGGCTGTGCGATTACGCGCCGTATCTGTTGAGAGAGGCGGGGGAGAGGAGGCCCGCCCGGCGGCCGGGCGCCGCGGACGGGAATCAGGTGGGAAAGTTGCGGCATCCGGAACCGGGGGTGACGGTCGAGACGGTGGAGGAGCGGCTGCGTTTGCTGGGTTCCGTGGAGAGCGCCTATCTCGACATGTTTCTCGTGCTGGGCGGGCTCGGCGTTGTGCTGGGGGTGTTCGGGATTGCGCTGGTGGTCCTGCGGAGTGTGGAAGAGCGGCGCGGCGAACTGGCGCTGATGAGGGCGGTCGGGTTGCCGCGCCGGGCCGTGACGCGGCTTCTGGCCGCGGAGTACGGCGTGCTGGTGCTGGCGGGGCTGGTGACCGGCATCGTGCCCGCGCTGGTCGCGATCCAGCCGGCGGCAAGGGTTTTGGGAAGCGGCCTGCCGTGGCCGGCGATGGCGGGGATTCTCGCGGGCTTTCTTGGCACCGCGGCCCTTTGCGTGATCTCGGCGGCTTGGGCCGCCTCGCGCCGCTACGGACCCGAAGTCTTGAAGGAAGAGGTTTGATCGCATGGCGGAAATGTGGTTAAATACCGGCGCATTATCGATGATATTCAATTAGGGATCATAATATGGCTGGCACAACGTACGAGATGATCGGAAAAATCAAGGCGGTGTTTGACCCGATGACGTTCGCGAGCGGGTTCACGAAGCGCGAGTTCGTTTTGACGATGGAGGATGACTATCCCCAGGACATCAAATTTGTCTGCGTCAAAGAGAAGTGCGGATTGCTTGATCACGTGGCGGTGGGGGAGCGCGTGAAAGTGGATTTCCGTATCAGGGGCAACGAGTATAAGGAGCGCTATTATGTCGATCTTCAGGCGTTTAAGATCGACAAGCTGGACACCGACGGGGCGTCGGTCTCCTACGACGAGGCCGAACCGCCGCCTCCGGATGACCCGACGCCGTTCTGATGGCGGATGACCGGGGGGGGCTTCCCTTCCGGGCTAGGCATTTTTGGGGTGGTCGGGCCCTGCCCCGGCTGTCCGGGAAACGTTTGCATGTCGGATGCCCCGAGAAAACTGGGTGAGCTGATCGCGCTGGGGGAGGACTTCCTGACCAAGCGCAAAATCCCCGATCCGCGTGTGGCTTGCGAGCTGCTGGCGGCGCGGCTGTTCAAATGCGGGCGTTTGGAGCTGTACCGGCATATGGACGCCGTGCCTGAGGAACGCGTCGTCGGCGCGTTGCGGCGCGGCCTGCAGCGCGTGGCCCAGGGCGAGCCCGTGCAGTATGTGCTTGGGCAGTGGGATTTCCGTAAGCTGACGCTGAAGGTGGATCGCCGCGCATTGATCCCTCGTCCCGAGACGGAGCAGTTGGTGGATCTGGTGCTGAAGTCGGCGCAGGTCAAGGGTGCGGCCAAGCCGCTCGTGGTGGATGTCGGCACGGGGACAGGGTGCATCATCCTGAGTTTGGCGAAGGAGTTGGGGGATGGCGTGTTCGTGGGGCTGGACATCAGCCCCGAAGCGCTGGCGCTGGCCAAGGAGAATGCGGCCTTCACGGGACTCGAAGGCCGTGTGGTGTTCGCCGAATCCGACGGCTGCGGCGAGTTCGACCCCGCGAGCGTCGATGTGCTGGTCTCCAACCCCCCCTATATCCCGTCGCTGGCCGTGGACGGACTCGAACCGCACATCCGCGGGCACGAGCCGCGGTTGGCGCTGGACGGCGGGCCTGACGGGTTGGATGCGTATCGTGCGCTTCTTCTGGATGCGGTCATGGTGCTCAAGCCGGGCGGCGGCCTCTTTCTGGAAATAGGCGACGAGCAGGGTGCGCAGGTGCACGGGATGCTTGAGGAGTATGGGTTCACGGGCGTAGCGGTCATCAAAGATTATTCGGGCCGGGACCGTTTTGCGGTCGGCACGCAAAGTGTGTAGGAGGGCGACCGGCGGGTCGCCCCGAAAGGAGAAGGCCATGTATTTCATCGGGCCGCATGTGTCGATCGGAGGCGGGGTGGCCAAGGCGCCTGCCAACGCGAAGGCGTTGGGAGCGACGGGGTTCGGCATGTTCGTGAAGAACCAGCGCCAGTGGACGGCTGCGCCGCTGGCGGCGGCGGACATTGAGGCGTTCAAGAAACAGATGGCGGCTGACGGGTACACGGCCGCGCAGGTTATGCCGCACGCCGGTTACCTGATCAATCTCGCGAATCCGGACGAGGCCGCGCACGCGAAGTCGATGGCGTCGCTGCTGGACGAGTTGCGCCGCTGCATGGCGCTGGGGCTCGACAAGCTGAACTTCCATCCCGGCAGCCATTTGCGGCTGCTCGCCCCGCAGGAGGCGTGCGAGCGCGTGGCGAAATCCATGAATGCTGTGCTGGCCCAGACGCAGGACGTCACGCTGGTGGTCGAAAATACGGCGGGCAGCGGCGGCAACCTCGGCTCGCGCTTCGAGGAGCTGAAGACGATCCTCGACGGCGTGGACGACAAATCGCGCGTGGGCTTTTGCCTCGACACCATGCACACGTTTGCGGCGGGGTTCGACATCCGGACGCGCGCCGGTTTTCTCAAGACCATGGAGCACTTCGACCGGACGGTCGGCATGAAGCACCTCCGCGGCTTGCATCTGAACGACTCCAAGGTGGGGCTCAATTCGCATGTGGACCGGCACGAGTCGCTGGGCGCGGGTCTGCTGGGTCTCGACGTGTTTGCCTGCATCATGCGGGATGAGCGTTTTGAGAACATGCCGCTGGTGCTGGAGACGCCGGACGAAGAGCTGTGGCGTCAGGAAATCCGGCAGTTGATGGAAATGGCGGGGTGAGGCTGATTCCCTGTCGGCCCGCGCCTGCCCGGCCACACCCTATGCCGCTCCGCCCAAGAGGCCGTCCCGGAAAAAGGCCGGTTTGTAGCCGTGATCGGTGACCCAACGGATCGCGGCTTCAACGCGCTGGGGATGATCGGGTAGGTGGCGGGAGTAAAACGGCCAGAAATACTGCTCGTGCGTCAGCAAATTAATGGTCTCTTTCTGATCGGTCCCGCTGCGGGTCAGCGGATCCAGCACAGCCGCCACCTGGCCCACAGAATTCTCGTTGCAGACAATCGCATCGCGGATGAAGATGATGCCCAGGTCAAAGTCCATCAGCCGGTCCTGTCTGGAGAGGTATTCTGAACGCTTGGCGCCCAGGTCGTAGTTGATGTCCCACCGGCCGTTGTACGGGCGGAAGTAACCGCTGAGGACGCGTACCCCTCGCTGGGCAAGCGCCTTGAGCGCGTCCGGCCGCGCCATTGACCAATGGAGGTTGGTCGGCGTCGCGAACGTGTCCGGCCCCGCAAACCGCAGGATTTGTTCGGCCACTCGGTCGTAGTCGCCCAGAAGCTTGGCCGCGGGGGCATCCTGATACGGCCGGTCGGGACGGTCCGCATAAGCGTGGAAGGCAAGTTTCAGCCAGTCGGCGTTTTCTTTCCACTCTTTCATGTAGCGGTCGGGGAAAGCGGTCAGCGTGAACCCGTCTTCGGAAGCGAAATAGATGTTGGCCGTAAAACAGGTTCCGTATTTCCTGTGCCAGTCGCGCAGCATCTTCAGGTAGAAGCAATCGAAGAGAGAGGCATAGCGTTGCCGCGCAATGTCCCGCAGGAAAAAAATGTTGTCGTCCAGCGCAAAATCGTAACGCGGGCTGGAAAACCGGTCCCACACAACGCGGACACGGTCTTCCTCTCCGGATCCTGGGCACCGGGCCACGATTTCGGTGACCTTCTGGGAAAGCGTGACTTCGGAAAAGAAACGGTTCCCCTTGCGCCGCGCCGGCGTGCCATTCACAACCACGCGCAAAGATTCGGGAGCGCTTCCGGCGACGCGGACCGCAAGCCCGCCGCCGCAGGGGCGCCCATGGTGCCGGTCGAGAATTGCGCCGTTGAACGGCTCTTCGATTAGCACCGGGCTGACCGGGGCGTCTTTCCCGCTCGCCGGCGTCAGGATGACCGCCGCCGCGCCCGAAGCCGCTGAGCGCAGGAATTTCCGGCGGTTGGTTTGTCCCTGTGATATCAAGGAATGTGTCATGAGGGGGTTGTCCTTTGCGGGGTTGCGTTTAGCTTTTCGCACGTGGCCGATTTTATGGGGCGAGGATTTTTACGGCGTCGGGCCACGGCACCTGCGAGGCGCCAGTGCCCGCGACGACGCAGAGGTCGGCCTGCGCGTCGGGGCGGATATTGGCGAGGCTGTCCGCGTCGAGGACGCCGCCGGTGCGGGCCGCGTTGACATCATACCAGACGGTTTTCTTCCCGGCCGCGCGCAAGGCTGAGTCGAGGGTGGCCACGAGGGGTTTCCACGGCGTGTCGGCGGCGCCGTCAAGCAGCACCTGTTTTTGGGCGGACACTTCCGCGGTGAGCGCGCCGAGTCCGGTAAAGTCGGCGGGCAGGACGCCGGGGGTCGCGGCGGCGGCGTCTGCGAAGGTGAGGGCGAGTGCGGCACCGTAGATCGGAGCCTCTTCGCCGAGTTCGCAGGGTTTAATCGCGATTCCGCGCGTGAGGCGTTTCGCCAGGCCGGTTTCGAGTGCGGGCACGTAAAGATCCCAACAGCGGGCGAGGTTCCCGCCAATGACGAAGGCGTCCGCGCCGAACCGTTCCAGCCAGGGCGCGACGCACTCGGCGAGGTTTTCGCCAAAGGCCCGGAAAATTTTCCGGGCGGTGGCATCGCCTTTCAGGGCTGCCTGGGCGATCTCTTTGCCGCCGCCGGCGGTTTGGCCGGTGAGGCGTTGCCATTCGGCGACCAGCCAGCGGGTGGAGAAGAAATCGTCGGCAACGCCGGTCTTGTAGGGCACGTGCCAGAGTTCGCCGCCGGGCGGCACGTCGCCGCCCCGTGTCTGGGGGCGCCCGTTGTTGAGGAAGGAGGCGCCGAAGCCGGTGCCGAGGGTGACGACGACAGGGCGTTTAAAGCCTTGGGCGCCGCCGCGGAAATATTCGCCGAGAGCAAAGCAGGCCGCGTCGTTATTGAAAATGACGGGCTTGGCGCGGGTGTCGAGCGCGTTGCTGAGATACGTGCGGAAGTTGACGCCGAACAGCTGCTCGTACTTGTTCTGGGAGGGGGTGATGCGGCAGACGCCCTCCTCGTACGCGAAGGGCCCGGGAACGGCGATTCCGACGCCCCGGACAGCGGCAGGGCCGTGCTTGGCGGCACAGGCGCGGATGGTGTGCTCGAAAACGTCGAGGAGGTCGGCGGCGTGCGTGTGTGTGTCGAGATTTTCGCGGACAACGCTGTCCGGCAACAGGTCGAAGGTCGCAGCGTCAATCAGCGCAAGGGTGATGTGTGAGCCGCCGACATCGATGCCGAGAAAATAAGAGGGCGTCATGGTGTTGGCCTCCTTAAAACAAGAAAGCCCCTTCTGATTCAGAAGGGGCCTGCGTTCACTCATACCGGTTCATATACCCGCCCGGGAGCGGCATGGTGCCCTCCCATGCGGCGGGCGCTGACCAAGGCATGTCGGTTTCAGTGGGGCCGGCCGACATGCACCCTGAAAGGAGGAGCAGGGTCAGCGCCGCGGCGAGACCGAAGAGGCCCCGGAACCGTTTAGAAAAAGACCACATCGCCCTTCTCCACGGGAACCTGCTGCCAGTCGCTCAGGATATCGGCGACCACCAGATTCTTGCCCCGGACAGACTGGCGCAGTTTGATGCGGGTGACGAACTCGCCTGCGGCGCTCTGGCGGCCGATGCGGCGGACGTTCATTTCGAGCTGCGGCATCTGGTTCTGGCGGTCGGCCCCGAGCATTTCGGTCATGGCGTCATCCGAGAATTCCAGAATCGCGAATTTGAGCTCGTCATTGGCCTCAAGGACTTTCCCCTTGTCGCCTGCGGAGAGAGCGGTGACGGCCACACCCGCATTTTCCTGCACGGGACGGTTTCCGCCGCCGGCCAAACGCCTCTTCATTTCGTCGAGGGCTTCGCGGGTTTTTGCGAGGTCTTCGGTCAGGGTGAGCTTCTCTTCGCGCAGGCGCTCGGCCTCATTTTTGGCGTCGGCGGTTTCGGCGGCCAGTTCTTTTTTCTCCGCCGTGAGTTTCGTGATGCGACCGCTCAGCTCTTCCTTTTCGGTCTGGAGCACGGTGACCTGCTCGCGGGCACCCTTCAGCTCTTTCTTGGTGGCGCGCCCATCCGTCTTCAGCTTGTTGACCTCTTCGACAGCCGTCGTGACGTGGTCGCGCATTTTGGTGAGTTCGGCGCGGGTCTTGTTCAGCACGGCCTGCTGGAGTTTGGCGCGCTCAAAGATCACGTCCAGAAGTTCCTGCATGGTTCCCGGCCCTTTGATCCGGGGTTTCTGGTCCACCGGATCGAGGTCATACTTCCCCTCGGGGGTCAGGGCATAGAAACTGCGGAGCTGGATGCGCTTATCCGTACTTCCGAAATCAAGGGTTGGCAGGTTCTGCTGCTCGAGCTTGATCGGATAGCCTTCGAGAACCGACACCTTTTCAGGGTTGGCAAGTTCACGGTCGGAAACATCGGAGGTGTCTTTCTGAACATCCGGCGCGGCGGCGTCAGTGGCATCAGCGGCCTCGATGGTTTTGGCCAGTTTGATGATTTGCGCCTCCAGCACGCTGTTCCGTTTAGTCAGGAGTTCCCGTTTTCCAAACAGCAGGTTTGCGAAAATCAGGGAAACGACGCTCAGGATCAAAATGATAATAACCAACACACGCAGCAGCTTACCCATTTGTAAATTCCTCAACGTTAACTTGTGACACGTTTGGCCATATGGTCAAAGTTAAATCAAAAGGGGGGGCGACTGCAACAACAAAGTGATTTACGCGTGTTTTTTTTGTCGGGCGTCCGTTTTTCCGCGGCGGGACAAACCGCGCCTGTTTGTTTTATTTTGCATTTTCTCGCTCTTTGAAATTGACCCGACAGCCAACTTACCGTATAACAAAAGGATTATGAATGAGAAGTGCTCTCACATGATTTTTGGTCATGGGCTCGCGCTGGCGTTGTGCCTGTCCCTGCCTGCCGTTATGGCGCAGGCGCAAGGGGATAAGGGCGAACAAGAGTTGCGCGAGGAGTTCAAGTACATCGACTTGCTGCAGCAGTTGCGGATGCCGGATATTGCCGATGAGGTGATCGCCGAGGCGAAGAAGCGTTTTCCGGAGGCGGCCGCGCAGTTCAAAGTCCGCGAGATCCAAGGGCTGTTGTGGCAAGGCAAGTTCGACGACGTCAAAAAAGTCATCGACGCGATGCCGGACAAGAACGGCGCGGATTTCTGGGCCTTGAATTTGGCGATGGCGGACGCCTATTATGCGTTCGGCAAGTATGCGGACGCGGACAAGCTGTATTTGGCGTTCTTCAAACAGGTGGATAAGCCGCCGGCGACGCTGGTCTCTTTTTACCGCGATTCGGCCTACAAATATGCCCAGATGCTGCTCTATTTGGGCAAGGAGCGCGAGGCGTTGGACGCTTTCCGCCGCCTGTTCAAGGTGCCGTTGGAGGAAGATGTCGCCCGGAACGTGCAAGCCGACATGGCGGAACTGATGCTGAAGCTCGCGCCGGGGCTTCCGAAAAAGGCCGAAAAAGACGCCATGCTCAAGGAGGCCGAGGGCGTGGTCGACAAGCTGCTCTGGAAACAGGACATCTGGTTCGGTAAGGCCATCGTGATGAAGGGGCACATTTTCCTGTTGCGGGGAGATGTGAAGGGCGCGCAGGAGCTGGTTGAGAACTACATGCCCCAACTCAAGACGATCCACGATTCTCTGCGCGAACAGGACGCAAACGGTTCGTCCGGCCTGTTGCGCATGAGCCCGATGCCGCAGTGCCGCTATCTGCTGGCGCTGCTGCTGATGAACGAGGCGATGGCCGAGGCGAAGAAGGAGGACGGCAGCGACGACCGCATCAAGGATTTGTTGCTGGGCGAGCGCGACCCTCAGACGAAGCAGCGCAAAGGCAACGGCGCGTTCAACCATTTCATCAACGTCTTCATCCGTTTCCCGGAAAGCCAGTGGGCGGCCGAGGCGGGCGAGCGTTCGGAAATCATCCGGAAGCTCATTAAAGACCGGTTCCATGCGGAGCTGCGCACCCCGGTCACCGCCGAGCAGATGGCCAAGGTGCGTCAGATGCAGTTCGCGGGCGCGAGGCTGCTGTTCAGCCAGAACCAGTTCAAAGAGGCGGTCGAGAAATACCTGCTGGTGCTCAACCAGTTTCCCGAGTCCCCGGAGGCGGTTGCCGCGCTGGGCGACCTGGCGGTCAGCTATATCGAGTCTTCCGACAAGGACCCGGACGCGATGCTGCTGGCCGACACCGTGGCCGCGCATCTCGCCGAGCGGTTTTCCGCCAACGCCAAACTAATGAAGGACGCGGGCGACCAGGTGCGGCGGATCGGCGAGCGTTTCGGCGAGATGAAGATGGAGGACAAGAAACGCGAGACCTACGCCCTGTTCTTCCGCAACTATCCTACGCACCACGCGGCCGGGCAGCTGGTGATGACATTCGGCGAGCGCGAGTTCCAGACCAAGAACTATGCGGGCGCGATGACCTACTACAAGCAGATCGAGGAGATCTACACCAACTCGACCTACTACTTCGACGCGCTCAACCGCATGGCGCAGATCTATAAGGAAGAGGGCGACAACACCAACGAGATCCAGATGCTCG
>JAQVSS010000280.1 GCA_028700415.1 Kiritimatiellia bacterium | reverse complement strand
GAACATGAATTTTTACCAGTCGGGTGACACGCTGTTTATCATAGGCGGATATGCCTACAGTGAAACCGCCCGCGGACACATCACGTTCCCCAAATTGACCACCCTCCAGGTCAGTGAAGTCATCGAAGGCGTTATCAACGGCCAGCTGGACCCGCATGCCTTCGGACACTTGGCGGACCAGCGTTTCGCGGTCACCGGCGGTCAGTTGGGGAAAATAGGCGACGATTTGTACCTGGTAGGCGGGCATCGATTTGACGGGCGTTACACGCCTCAAGCCTCGCGGCAAAACACCCAGGCCTATACCAATGCCATACAGCGGTTCTCAATCGATACGACGGGAACGGCTCCGGTGGTCGATGGCTATTCTTCACTCGTTGATCCGGATCACCTGCGGCGAAGAGATTACAATCTGGTCCCCTATTTGTTTGCCGATGGCCGGCCGGGGTATCTGATTTCGACCGGAGTCTTCCAAGCTAACGCCGACCTTCCCTTTCTGACCGTGGTCGAAATAGACGCGGATTCCTACTACCCAGTCGCCGGTTTCGAACAAACCTTAAGCCACTACCACAGCCCCAAGCTGGCCCTGACCGACTCTTCGCAGCAGGCCCTGCATATGATTTTTTTTGGCGGCCTGGCCCAGTTCTATTATGAGGACGGGGTTCGTAAACAGGACGATCTCGTTCCGTTTGTATCGACGATCAGCCGGGTGACCCGGACAGCAGACGACACGTTCACGGAGCATGTACTGCCGATCAGCATGCCTGGTTTTGCCGGTACCAGCGCTGAGTTCATCCCCAATACGAATCTCCCGCGCAGTGAAACCGGCGTGTTTTTGCTGGATTGGCCGATGCCCGGTCCAGTTTTGATCGGTCATATGGTTGGCGGTATCGCCTCGCCGGCCGCCAATCCGTTTTCCCTTAATCAAACCGGGCAAACTTCGGCTGATCCGAGAATCTTTTGCATCTGGGTCGAATAGACCGGAACTGACAGACGGGCAAGGGCCCGGTCACAGCCGCTAACGCATGGACGTGACCCTTTGCCGCAACAACAGGCGGGTACAGCGCTGTCCCCGCGATCTTTTTACATCGCCCCGTTTCGGGCTGCTTTACGGTATAATGACAGCAAGGGCCGTTTTACTTCTCTGCCCGTTTTCAGACTGGCGCATATCGAAGCCAATCCGGCCGTTTCAGGGTGTTTGGCGTCCTCTTCATGCGGATAGGAGCGTGTCATCATGGCTCAAACAGCTTATGCCAACTACAAGGGGTTTCAGGTCAGCTACGACACAGGCACACACCGGTTCGATGTGCGCTACGGCGCGATGGGAACCATCCTTGAGTCTGTCGGGGTGGAACAGCGCACGCGGCGAGGCGCCGAGGCCTTGGATCTGGATGCCTTCAGCGAAACCACCTGGACCAGCGGCGAAGAGAGCGAAAACGGTCACGGCATCTGGCTGCGCGTCCGGTACAGCGGCGGTTCCATTCGCAACGAGCTGGTTCTGACCTTTCGGCTGACCTGTGATACGATTTCCGTCATCTATGAGTGGCCGGGCGAAGAGGATCTTCGCCTGAGCGGCCGGATCCATTGGGGTGTCCACCCCGCTGTCGATACCTTCCCGGTCAATCTCAACCGAACCGGATTCGATCTGCGTGCAGCCCTGGGGCCTGCCTCAGGCCATGCGGAAAACGCGCTTTTCGATCGGCAATCCGATTCAGCGCTGGAGATTCTAGATTGTCGCTTTGTCCACTTGGTGTATGACTGGGATCTGAACGATTACCGGATTCGCCTGCAGATCTCATCTCAGGACAAAAGCCAGACGTTTCGCATCCGCGTTCACCACCGCGTGTATCAGGAACGGTTTGGCATCGCATACAAGCCGTACAACCGGAAAAACACGTTCGGTACACCGCCAGCAGGCTGGATGACGTGGTATGCCGTCCAGTTTGATGCCTGTGAAGACACGGTGCTTGAGAACGCGCGCTGGATGGCGTCACATTTGAAGCCATACGGCGCGACGTGCATCTGGGTCGATTGGGAATGGTACCACAAGGATTTCACGGGAACCCACCGGGAAGGTGTGGATGTTTTCCATCCCGACCTGGAGCGTTATCCGCGGGGGCTGGCTCATGTCGCCGCTGAGATCAAAAAGCTCGGCCTTATCCCGGCGCTTTGGATCGGCGCCAGCAACGATGTCAACCAGACGGACTTCATCCGGGACAACCCCGGTGTGGTTTTGTGTGTGAAGCCCAGCTGGTGCGGCAGTTATTTTCTGGATCCCAGTCATCCCAAGGTGCTGTGCGAGTACATCCCCGCCGCGTTTCGCCAGCTCCTCGACTGGGGTTACCAGGCGCTTAAGTGGGATTGCTTCCCGATTACGCTGCAGCTTTGCGACGAAAACCACGGGCGTTTTCACGATCAGGGGCTTTCCTCGGAAGAGGCGCTGCGCCGCCTGGTGCAAAAGGCCCGGGATACCGTGGGCGAGGATTTTTACATGCTGTCCTGCTCTGGCGCGAACTTCCGCCAGAGCACCATGGCGATGGACCTTTTCGACGCCATGCGGATCGGCGGGGACATCTTTACGTGGGACGAATTCGTCAGCCAGTGCATCGACAGGGTTATGCGCTATTATGCGTTTCATAATATCGTCTGCCTGAACGATCCTGACAACCTGGTGATCCGGCCGCAATACAACACGGATGACGAGGCCATCTCCCGTGTCTCGCTGGTCGGGCTTCTGGGCCTGCCGGTCACGTACGGCGACAACCTGCCCGCCCTGCCCGAGGACCGCGTGGCGCTGCTGCGGCGTGTGACACCGCCCCTTAACATCCATCCTCTGGATATCCGCGAAAACACCTTTGACGGCCGGATTGTGAAAATCTGGCTTTCCATCTGCATGCCCTATGAGCAATGGCATGTGCTCGGTATGATGAACGTTCAGGATCACCCGGACGAGGTGCTGGTCAATCTTCAGGCCGACGTGAACCTGGATCAAGAGGACCCGGCCGAATACCTGGTTTTCGATTTCTGGAACAAGCACTACATGGGATCATTCAGGGAAACCGTCCCGATCCGGCTTCGCGCACACGCGACCCGGGTGCTTTCCGTTCGCCGCAAGCTGAACCGTCCTCAGATCGTTTCCACATCCCGTCACATCAGCCAGGGCGCTATGGAAATCCAATCGATAACCTGGGACAACGATCGTCATATCTTGTCGGGAATCTCCTCGGCGGTCGCATCTGAACCCTATGAGCTGTTCATCCACATCCCCAAGAACTATTCGGTTGACCCGGAGCAAAGCAACTATGAAACGCTTGAGGACGGTCTTGACGGCGTCTGTCGCATCGTGTTTCCTGTGGATGGCAAGCAGGCCGTCTCATGGGAAATAGCCTTCACGAAAACAGATACCGTCTAAGCCAGCGGCACCGGGTTCGGGTTCGGGTATTTTTCTTGCATTACGGGTTTAACAGCCGGATATAGCAGCGGCGGCGTTTGTGCTGCCGGGTTTCATAATACTTCCAGAGGCTTTGAACATCCTTATTGGTTTCGAGTTCGGGGCCGGTTTCGGCATAGCGAAGGCCGTTCGCGATCGCTGCCTTGTTGATGTCGTTGAGCAGAAGGACGTTGATTCCCTTGCCCTGGTAGTCCTTGCGCACCGCGATGAGCAGCAATTCGAGGCGGTCATTTTTCCGCATAGCCCGAAGGATGGCGGCAAACCCGAATGGGAACAGGCGGCCTTTCGCCTTCTGTGACGCTTTGGCCAGGGAAGGGATAGCGATGCCGAAGGCGACCAGCTCACCGGCTGGATCGAGCACGACGCGGAGATAATCGGGGTTGATTACGCCGAAGTACTGCCTGATATACCACTGAACCTGCTCGTCGGACAGCGCGACAAACCCATACAGGTCTTTATACGCATCGTTAAGCAGGGCGAAGATAGCCAGTGCGTACGGCATGAAGACCTTTTTCCTGTTGGAGCGGACGACCGTGACATGAAGCCGCTTTTCGATCAGCATGTTGAGCTTCTCGATGCGCTCGGGGATCTTTTCGGGAACCTTGATCTCGTATTCCAGCCAGTCGGTCGCCTTGCCATAGCCCAACCGTTCCAGGTGCTGCGGGTAGTAGGGGAAATTGTAAAGTGTGATGAACATGCTGAGTTCGTCATAGCCGTCGATCAGCATGCCTTCCTTGTCCAGGTCGCAAAAGCCAAGCGGACCGTGTACCGCCTCGAGTTTGTTTTCCCGGGCCCATGCCTCGACCGCTCCCAGCAGCGCGGCTGAAACGGCTTCGTCATCGATAAAATCGATCCAGCCGAAGCGTGCATACTTCTTGCCGCTTTCCCGGATATAACGGTCGTTGATGATGCCGGCGATGCGGCCGGCAACCAGGCCGTCTTTCAGGGCCAGCCAGTAACGTGCCCGGCAAAAGGCGAAAGCGGGGTTTTTTTTGCGGCTGAGCGTGTTCCATTCATCGAAGATCAGGGGCGGCACCCAGTTTGGATTGCCGCGATACAGCTGATGGGGAAAAGCGATGAAGCGCTTCAGGTCGCGCCGGCTCTTCACTTCGATGATCTCAACCATAGGCCGTCCTCCGTGCGGGGCATGTTGTTTTTCGCTTCTTTATCTTACCAGATATCGTTCCGATTGGATGGCTATCTCAGGCTTGTCGCGCGAAAGACAGCCACTTAATCGACTAGATAGCCTGTGTGATGCGCGCGACCTGCTTGGCAAACCGGATGCTGCTGTTGTCCTGCGGCGCATAGCCGATCAGCCGCCGGGCGTTGCCGATATCCCAGAAATTATGGGTGTTGTTGCTGACACCGTAAAAGATCTGGAACGGGATGGCGTTTTCATCGTCTATCGAAGCGGCCTCAATGCTTTTTTCGATCAGCTGGAGTTCGTCTCGAAGACTCAGGTAAGCGCCCAGGGCCCGGTGCATTTTTACCACATCGCCGATCGGGCAGGACTCAATATCCGTTTCGCGCGGTCCGCCGATCCGGATCTGGACATTGGGCAGCTTTTTCTGGTTATTCATGTTGCCGGTGGCAAAGACAAACCCCAGTGCCTCGTAAGCGATTTTAGCCCAGCCGTAGTAATTGTCCGAGAATGGCGGCATGGCTGGGGTCACACTCAGCATCAGGCCTTTGTGAATCAGGTTTTCGTAATAATCGGCCGCATGATTCGAGCTGATCACGACAACACGCCGCACGTTTTCCTCGACGCAGGTCTGATAGACATTGTAAGCCATACTGACATTGGCCAACTCAGCAAAAAAGGGCTCTTCGCCGGGTTTTTTCTGGACGAAAGCGGAATGGATCACGGTATCCACATCTCGGAACAAATCACGGTACGCGTCCCGATTGGTGTCCAGCAGGTCTGCGGTCTGAATGGCATCCAGCGAGATGCCGTCACGATTCGTTCGGGTGATGTCCGTCATCTGAAGATCGTAACGTTCCTGGAGTCCGGGGATGATTTTTGAGGCGATGACGCCGCATGCGCCTGTAATGAGCACTTTTCTTTTCATCATGTTCCATTCCCCCTTTTCTTTCCCGCCATGGACCTGTACAGCTTTATTCTACCACGACCTGCCCGGGAGATGGTCATGTGTTCGATGAATCGCAACAGGAAGCGCAATTTGCCGTCCAAATAAAAATGAACACAAATAACGGGCCCAGTTTAGCGTTATAATGGTGGCATGACACGCGCGAGACGCACGATCGTGGCCGTGCCGGCCGTCTGTTGCGGCGCGTGAGGGAGAGATGGTGTGATCATAAACAAGCGAAAGGTTCAGCTGCAGAACATTCCGCTTCTAGATAAAATCGGTTACGGCGTCAATGACATGGGCATCGGCGTCATTTACCAAGTCGTCGCAGCCTACCTGGTCTTCTATGCGACCTCGATCCTGAT
>JAQVSS010000032.1 GCA_028700415.1 Kiritimatiellia bacterium | reverse complement strand
GTATTTATATCCTGCTCAACCGCATATATGTATTCTACACCGTTTTCAAGCGTGACCATCACACGACAAGTTCCTGCTCCTTCAATACTTCCAACAATTTCTGTCAGCTTTTACCTCCTCGCCCGGAAGCGCAGCCGCATCCACCGCGGCCTGCACGTCCGCACGCGCGTTCGCCCATGAGCCGCCGGTCTGGTCGCCCGCGCCTCCCGGCACCACGTATTGCACGGCGTGCGCAACCCAGCCGCACAGCAGAACCTGCAGCCAGACGGTGGCCGTTATTTTCCATCCGTTTCGCATAGGGCTATCCCACACTTTCACTCCTAAGGCTTCCCAGCCCACGCCGGCCGTCAGTCCGTGTCCACAACCCGCATCTTCGCACCCTCCGGCAATGGCACGCGCGTGCCCACGGTGACCATACGGTAACGCATGGGGCGGATCTCCAGCGCCAGCGGCTTCTCAAACGAACCGAGCGGACAGTCGAGCATCGCGTCGTATGCGGTCAAAGGCATTCCTACCGGAAGCGCGGCGGGATCGAGTTTCATCGTCCCGGCGTACGCTATATCCGGGATGTTGGCCACAAAGATGTATGCGGCTTTGCGCGCCTCGTCAACCCACAGGCTTGCCAACGGACCCGCAGGCTCGAACGTCACGGCTTTCTGACTCCAATACGGCTCGAACCGCGTGCCGTTGAAAGCCCTCCGCACCGCCCTGATCCGCACATAGGGCTTTGCCTTTGCGGCGTAACCGATCTCCTTGCCGTAATACCGAAGGTTTCCCAATCCCGTCGGAATCAGGATATCATGCAGTTGGGCAAGACTCCATTCATGGTTTCTCAACAGGGGTTTCTTGTACCAGTTCCACCAGAGGCGGCGCGTGGCGCACCCGTGCGGCCACGTGCAGTAAAAGACCATCCAGGTGTCCAGCGGGCACTGCTCCTCCAGCGTCTTCCCCGGCAGGTGGTACTCGCCGCTCGGGACATAATCGGAAAAACACGAGAGGAAATAGAGCGGGATCTGACTAGTGTGGGTTCCGATCAGCCCGGGGCGTTTCGCCTCGTGGTGCCAGAAGACGTAAAGGCGTTCCGCAAACGCCCGCTGCCCCCAGATGTCGTACGTGCCGTGCGCGTGCCCCTCCTCATCGGTCCAGCCCATGCCGTCCAGCGCGTTTGCGCAAAGCCTGGGAATCTGCGTGGCGTCCATGTAGTTGCCGTCGATATCCAAGGTCTCGTGCGCGTGTTTCAAGGTGTGCAGATACCAGTCCGGAAAGGTCGAGCCCATGAACTGGGCAAAACAGCCGAACGAGATGTCCTTGAACGGCTCGGCCAGCATCTCATGGCCAAAGGCTTTAAAGAAGGGCAGACTGGCGTTCACCCCCCAGCTCGCGTAAGGGATGTACTTTAACTTCGCGTCATGCACACGCTTGACCGCTGCGGCGAACTGTTGCTCCTCGTCCGCGTTATAAAAACGGGGCACGCCGAACAGTTGCGTCCCGCGCCGCAGGTAATCGCCAACGCCGGTCATCCCCAGTTCAGCGGCCATCCGGAGATTCGCCTCCGCCTGTTCCCGTTCGGAGGCAACCGTTTTCTCCAAAAGGGTGAGCGGACCGCCGCCGCTGACGGTTTCCACCTGCGCATCAACATCGACCGGACGGACCGGCGTGACGATGAGCCCGAACGAGTAAGCGGTCTTGCGTTCCACTGCCTTGGGGCGGTCAATCATGGAAACCGCGAGGGCGATGTTGCCATCCGCATCCCGGGTCAAGGCGATCTTCTTGTTCTCGCCGCGGTTCGACCAGTTGCGGTCGCTCGGGCAGAACCACTGGATGCCTCGGTCCTCGCCGCACAGCATGAACGCGAAGGTGAAGGGCATCGCGTCGCCGTACTCCGAAAACCAGCGCTCCACCTTCCCGCCCTTGCACTCCATCTTGTGCGAATCGAGCCGCGTCCCGGTCGCGTGATGACCGAAGTACCGGGACCATTCCTGCCGCACCGGAACACGCAGCGCGAGGTTGCTGACCGTCACGGAACCCGAGACGGGGTCGAGGGTGAGGTCATACCGCAACATGCCGTCGTAGGCCAAGGTGGTGTCCACGGTGACGCGCAGACCGTCACGCTCCTGCACCGCGCGCCAGACAGTCTCGCGTTCCGTGAAGGAACGCTGCTCCAGAGACTCTTTTCCCGGCGCCTGCCATGCGGCGCGCCCCGCCACATGCAAATCCAGCGAAACCGGACCGGACAGCAGTTCCGTGCCGCGCGCCTCGACCGAGTCCGGCAATCCCCAGCCGCCCATCCGGTACACGCGCTCCCACAGGCGCACGCTGCGGGCATCGATCCGTTCCAGCGGGCGGAAGGGAGGACAGACAACCGGAGATTTGCCGATGGCATGCCCAAACCACTCCGGATTAGGCGGGCGGTGCAACGCCACGCTTTCCGCATGGCGTTCCGCCCCGGAGCGGTCAAACAGCACGGCGCGCACCGTGCCGGTCGAACCGTGCGCCATCCCGGCAGTGTCCACATACAGATTCACCTTCTCATCCGTTGCGGAAGGGGACATCTCCGTTCGCGACAGCGCTCTCCCGCCGGCATCCGAGAGGGTCACCTGCACGCGCCCCATCTCCCCGCGCCGGTCAAATCGGCCCAGGTCCAGCTCCACGCGGGCTTTCTGGTGGAGGAGAAAATACGGGAACACGTGGAGGTCAAATCCCTCGAAACTGGAGAAAGGAACCACGTTCGCGTACAGCAGGCCGCCTGTCGCAGCGTTGCGCATCTCGGTGAGGATCAGATACTCGCCCTGCTGAAGCGGGGAAGTGTAAAAACTGTACCCGCGTTTTCCGGCCGCGATCTTGTGCGTGTGTTCCCGCTTGTCGACAAACCGGTACCGCGTGTCCAGTTCCCTGACCAGCTCTGCGCGCGAGCGGAAAGCCTGCACCGCCATTTTGGGATCCTGTATCATTTTCTCGCCCGTGGCATCCATGTACCGCACCATGTCCCACAGGTTCAAGAAGGTTTCGGTGCTCTCCGAACGCCGGTTTTCCGAACGGTAGAGGAGCGTCTTGACAGTCAGGTCGACGGACTCTCCGCGGTCATTGTAGATCATGAACTCGTTTCCGACACGGTTTTCCCCGACACGGCCGCAGCGCTTCTGCGTCACGCCCGGACCGCCTCCCACGAAACGGAGGCGCCCCATCGTGTCCGACGCGTAACCCCGCGCGCCAAACGACCACTCTTGCGACCAGGTGATCCGGCGACGGACAGGCGTGAGCGTCTGGTTCATGAACGCCATCTCCCACTCCGAGCCCGGCTGGGGTTTCCGGCAGCCGGGAAACTGCGCGTACGGTATTTTCAACTCCCCTTCCCAGACCGGCCAGTGGTTGGCCTTGTTGCCGTGGACCTGCCACTTCGCCGCATACTCCCATTTTCCGGCCCACTCAACCGGAGCGTTTTTACCCAACGGCTTGAGCATCTCGGAGTAGGCGCCTTTGGCGTTCCCGACAAACACATAGGCATGCCGGGTCTCTTTCTCCCGGATGCCGGGAACCAACACCAGTTCGAAGTTGTCGTCCTTCCACCAGATATGCGGCTGTCGTCCGGGAGGGAAATCGGCTTTCGGGTGTTGCGCGAAGGCCGGACGGCGAATGCGCACGCCGACATACAGCGCCTCGTCGTCGTACATGACGCGGAACTCGGTCCCCAGTTCGTCCAAAACCCCTAAGTCCTGATCGACACAGGCGGCCTGGGCAGATGCGCCCTGCCACTCTTCAGCGTCGATTTTCCCGTCGATCACCGGCGCTTTCGGCGCCAGAGGCACAGGCAGAACCGGTTGCCGCGGCCAACGCTCAAGGCCAAGCCCGCCATTGCCCATGGCGTCCCCCGCACGGGCACACACGTGTCCGGCCAGCCACACGAAAAACATCCCGACAAAAATCCGTTTATTCATCACTGTTAATGTGTTTTCAAGATAGCGCATTCCGTGCCGTTTGATCAATTGCATCTTCACAAACAAACATGCAAAATTTCTGCCTGTTTGGACTTGCGGAACAGAACCGCGTGTGACAAAGTGTGGAACACGTTATGAAAAATTTCTGGGTATTGACGCTCCTGCTGGCAGGGGAAGCCGCTGGGGCCGCGATTCATGTGAACAATGTGACCGGGAATGACACCCGCACGGGCGCTTCAGAAGCGGAGCCGGTCGCCACGTTGCGCCGCGCCGTACAACTCGCCCAGGCCGGGGACACGATCATGCTGGCGTCAACCGGAGTGCCTTTCCGCGAGTCGCTGTCGATCCCCCCCGGGCATGGCGGAACCCCCGATGCCCCCCTTGTGGTTGAGGGCCGCGGCGCGGTGCTGACAGGCTTACGGGACGTGCCCCCCGACGCTTGGCAGCGCCTCGCCAACGGGATTTACTTCCAACCCCTGAGGCGGTTTGGCGCAAACAACCCTTATCTCGTGGGACATAAGGGGCGCATCCCTTCTTCCCCCGACGGGTTAAGAACGCTCGCTCCGGGCCAGCACTATTGGGCCACAAACGGGGTCTATTTCCTGCCGGAGCCGGGCCGGACCCCTGCAGACTATGCGCTGAAAGGCTTGCTGTTATCCTCGGGGGTCGCCATCCAGGACGCCAGCTATGTCACGGTCCGCAACCTGACCTGCGAATACTTTTCAAACGACGGCTTCAATGTTCACGGCGGGAGCCGCGGCCTGCTGTTCGAAAACATTGTGAGCCGCCACAACGGCGATGACGGCTTTTCAATCCATGAGGACGTCGGCGTCACTGTTCGGCACGCGCATTTTTATGACAACGACTACGGCATTCAGGACATCAACGCGTCGCAGTCGGTCTATAACGGGGTTCTCGTGGAGAGCAACCGTTTGGCGGGCGTCCATCTGATCGGCGGTCTGCGCAGTTTGGTCGACGCGCGCGTGCGCGGCAACAACGGGCCGCAGGTCTGGATCTGCAGCGGATTGGCCAAACATTTGGGCTTTACCGAAAACAACCCGCTGGCGCGAGGGGTCTGCTTCATCAAGAACTGCGTCATTCAGGGCGGGGATTACGGTCTCAGGGTGAGTCGCGGCGGCAGTGCGGTAATCAGCCAAAGCGTGATTTCCGTATGCGCAACCGGTTTGCTGGCCGACGCGGGCTCTTGCATCCACATGCTGCGCACCGTTATTAACGGTTGCGGCGACACAGAACTTGCTGTTTATGATCCTGCGGAAGCCGCGTTCTCCGGAAACCTGTACTACCCGGGACGGTTCCGCTGGGGCAGGGTCTCTTTCGGCCCGGATGCGTGGGCCGGCTATCAGAAAGCTTCTGGACAGGATGCCGATTCGTCGATCGCGCCACCCCTGTTCACCGACCACGGGTTGTTAAGGCAAACGGTTTCCGCGCCCCGGCCTCATACCCTGCCGCGCCCCGGCCTGGTTGCGCCCGTGCCCTGAATACGGACAATATGGCATACATTTTGCTAAATACTCTGTGAAAACCGGTGATCCTCACCGGCGATGTGTGAATTTTTGTCATCCTGCCGGACTGCCGGCCGGATGTTCTGTCAACCAACAAAATGAGGAAACAGGATGCTGACCGTAAGTAACCTCAAAAAGAACTTCGGCTCGATCCAAGCTGTAAAAGATGTGTCTTTTACCGTGAAAAAGGGCGAGGTTCTCGGTTTTCTCGGGCCGAACGGCGCGGGAAAATCCACCACCATGCGTATGATCACAGGGTTCATCCCCCCCACAGCCGGAACCGCCACAATCTGCGGGCATGACATCATCAACGACCCTGTTGCCGCCAAGCGCTGCATCGGCTACCTGCCCGAGAACGCGCCAAGTTATCACACCATGACTGTGACAGATTTTCTCACCTTCATCGGCAAGGTGCGCGGTTTCGAAGGCAAGGTGTTAAAAGACAAAGTCGAAACGGCGATCCTTAAGAGCCGTCTGGACACTGTCCGTGGACAAACCATTGAAACCCTCTCCAAAGGTTACCGTCAGCGCACCTGTTTCGCGCAAGCCATCCTCCATGATCCTCAGGTGCTGATCATGGATGAGCCCACCGACGGGCTGGACCCGAACCAGAAGTTCGTGGTGCGCGAGATGATCAAAGAGATGTCCGCCGATAAGGCGATCATCGTCTCCACCCACATCCTCGAAGAGGTTGATGCCGTCTGCACGCGTGTGCTCGTCATCGCCGGCGGCCAAGTGGTTGCGAACGGCACCCCCGCAGAACTGCGTGCCAAAGATCCCCAGGGACGCCTCGACATCGTGTTCCGCAACTTGACCATGAAGGAGGACGCATCCAATGTCTAACGTGAAAACCATCAACTCCATCTTTCAGCGCGAGTTCAAAGCCTACTTTGCCTCGCCTGTGGCGTATGTCTTTCTGGTCGCTTTCCTCGTGCTGGTCGGGTTTCTGACCTTCGGCGTAACCATGTTCTACGAGCGCCGCCAGGCCAACCTGACGCCGTTCTTCTTCTGGCACCCGTGGGTCTACCTGCTGCTGGTGCCTGCCGCAACCATGGGACTCTGGGCCGAAGAACGCCGCACCGGCACCATCGAACTGCTGCTGACCCTGCCGGTCACGCTGGTGGAGACACTCGTCGGCAAGTTCCTCGCCGCCTGGGCGTTCATCGGGATCGCGTTGGCGCTCACCTTCCCGGTGGTGATGACCACCGCCTGGCTGGGTGACCCCGACTTCGGCGCGATCGTGTGCGGCTACCTGGGCTCCTTCCTGCTGTCGGGAGCGTGCGTGGCGGTCGGCGTGTTCGCGTCGGCGCTCTCCCGCAGCCAGGTCATTGGCTTCGTGATCGCCCTCGCGGTCTGCCTCTTTATGCTGATCATCGGTTTCGACCCCGTGATCAACGCGGTCTCCGGCTGGGGCGTACCCGCCGGCGTCGTCAATGCCGTGGCTTCCTGCAGCCTGATGCAGCACTTCGACGCCATGCGCCGGGGCGTGATCGACTTCTATGATATCGGCTACTACATCGGCGTGATGGTTTTCATGTTGGCCGCAGCCCACGTCGTCACCGATAACCGCAAGGCCTCTTAACCTCGTGTCAAAGGATGGAACAGAACAGCAACTTCAGGCGCAATACCGTTTCCTGTTTCTAGTTGCACGTTTCGTTTAAGGAGTTTTCATCATGTCTGAAATCAAAGCAAAACCCTTCTCACGCATCGGTACCGGTGCCGCTGGCCTCGCGGCCCTGCTGGTCATCATCGGCGCCGCCAATCTGATTATCGCCAACCTGCGTCTGCGTATAGACCTGACCGGAGAAAAGCTCTATACGCTCTCCGAAGGTTCCCGCAAAGTCCTCGGCAAGCTCGGGAACGACGTGGTGCTGAAGTTCTATTTCAGCTCCAGCTCGGCCGAAATGCCGATGGGGCTCAAGACCTACGCCAACCAAGTCCAAGATCTCCTCAAGGAGTACGAGATCGCCGGCAAAGGCCGCGTGACGCTTGAGGCCTATGACCCCAGACCCGACTCGGATTCTGAGGAATGGGCGCAGCGGTACGGCATCGAGCCGCAGCAGACCAACCCGTTCGGCCAGCCTGTTTTCTTCGGTCTCGTGGCGGTCAGCGGCGAAACGGAGCAGGTGATCCCCGGCTTCAACCCGCGCACCGAAGCGACGCTGGAGTACGACATCACCCGCCTCATCACCCGTGTGGCCTGGCCGGAGAAGCCGGTGCTCGGCGTCATGAGCAGCCTCAGCGTTCTCGGCGCGCCGCAGAACCCCATGATGATGATGCAGCGCCGCCAGCAGCCCGACCAAGGTTGGGCTGCCTTCAAGGAACTGCGCAAGGACTACACCGTGCGTGAGATCAAGCCCGATGCCGGGGAAATCGACGCCGACGTCAAAACGCTCATCGTCCTCCACCCGAAGAGCCTCTCAGATAAAACGCTCTTCGCCATCGACCAGTTCGTACTGCGCGGGGGACGGCTCATCGCGTGCGTCGACCCCTTTAGCGTTGCGGATTTCGAGGCCAACCAGCAGCAGAACCCGATGATGATGCAGATGGGCGGAGGTGGCCAGGCAGGGCCTTCGACCCTCGGCAAACTCTTTGAGACATGGGGCGTGGGCTTCGACACCGCCAAGGTCGTCGCCGATATGAGCTGCTCCACCAAACTCAACGCCGGCAACGGCCGCGTCGAGGACAACCCCGCCTTCCTTTCATTGGCGCAGGTCAACATGGGCAAGGATGACCTTCTTACCGCACAGCTTTCATCGGTAATGATGCCTTTCGCGGGCGCCTTTTCGGCGAACACCGCCAAGGAGCTCACGTTCACGCCGCTCATCACCACCTCCAAGGACAACGCCTGTCTGATCGACCAGATGAACGCGCAGTTCGGTATGGGCGCGATGCGCGCCCAGCTCAAGCCTGACGGCGTCCAGCGCGTGCTCGCCGCCCGGCTGCAAGGCACCTTCAAGACCGCCTTCCCCAACGGCATCGAGGCCACGGGCACCAACACGGTGCCGAACCACCTCACTTCCGGGACGAGCACGGTCATGATCTTCGGCGACGCGGACTTCTTGAACGACCGCTTCTGCGTGCAGGTCATGAACTCGCTCTTTGGCGCCATCGCGCAACCGATCAACGACAACCTCACACTTTTCGGCAACACGGTCGAGCAGTTCGCCGGACGGGAAGAGCTGATCGGCGTGCGTTCGCGCGGCCAGTTCAACCGCCCCTTCAGCAAGGTCGACGCGCTGGAAGTCAAGGCCATGAAAAAGTGGCAGGCGGAAGAGGAGCGCCTCGAGGCGGCGCTGCAGGAGACCCAGCAACGCCTGACCCAGTTGCAACAGCAGAAGACCGGCAAAGAGCGCCTGATCCTCTCAAAAGAGCAGCAGTCTGAGTTGGAGCAGTTCCGCAAAACCCAGGCCGACACGCGCAAACAGCTCAAAGAGGTCCGCAAGAACCTGAACAGCGAGATAGAAAGCCTCGGGCTCACCCTCAAGGTTGTCAATATCGCGCTGATCCCGCTCCTCGTCATCGTCTTTGGCCTCTATCGCGGTTTCCAGCGTAAAAAACGGTAACGTGTCTGGGCGGGACCGATGCGCCCGCCCTCTTTCAGGAGGATTTTCAATCATGACCAACAAGAAACTTATTTCACTCACTGTTGTCGCTGCCGCCTTGGCTGGACTGGCTTATTTCAGCACAACCCATAAAAAAGTGAAAACGCCGCCGCTCGTCGGCAAACCTGTGGTTTCAGATTTTGAGCTCAGCGAGGTCTCGAAAATCGAAGCCGGCCTCGCGGGGGGTAAAAAACTCGTCCTCGCGAGTTCGGATTCCGGTTGGGTGATTCCATCGCTCTTCGGTTATCCGGCCGACATCGCCAAGATCCGTGAAAACCTGCTCAAGCTCAAGGATCTCAAAATCGGCCATGTCGCCGCAGGGAAGAAACTCGCCGCGCCCATACTGGTTGATCTCCAGAATGCCGCAGGAAAATCGCTGGCCACGTTGCGCCTCGGCGACAAGCATATGCGCCAGCCTTCCGGCGAAATGGAACAGTACGGCGGGGGAGGCGGATTCCCGGACGGCCGCTACGTCTCGGCCGCAGGCGCCGACACCGTTTTTCTTGTCAAGGAAACGCTCGACGCTTTCGACGGTGACCCGAAAAGCTGGACCGATGCGCAGATCGCTTCAGTCCCGTCCGCGGATATCACGGCCATTGAGCTTTCCGGAAAAGGGACGACCACGAAACTCGCCAAGAAAGACGGGGCCTGGACACTTGAAGGCCTGACCCCAAAAGAAGAGTTCGACACGTCGAAGAGTTATAGTATCGAGTCCGCGCTCAGCTACCTCAACTTCAACACCGTGGCCGACCCTGCCTTGACCGATAGCCAGCTCGGCCTGGCCACCGCCTCTGTTTACAAGGTCACGCTGAAGAACGGCGAAGCCTATACCGCCAAAATCGGCGCGGTCGCCACCAACAGCACGGACCGCTATTTCAAGATCAGCGCCGCGTTCTCACCCGTCGGCACCAACACCACCGAAAACGCCGCACTCGCCAAAAAGGTCGAGACCTTCAATGCCAAGGCCGGCAAATGGACCTATGTCATTCCCGCTTATAACGCGGAAAACATGACCAAGACCCGCACCGACCTTGTGAAAGCCAAGGAGGAGCCCAAAAAGGAAGAGCCGAAAGCCAAATAGGTCTCTTCTTCCGGACAGGTCAGACGCGTCTGACCTGTCCGGCTCTTCTGATTTCCAACCCCCACCCCCTAACCCCTAAGTCGTCATGGACCTTCAAAACACCACCAATCTTATTGCCGCACAAGCGGAAATCCTGACCAAGATCCGTCAGGAAGTGAACAAGGTGATCGTCGGCCAGGAAAAGTTGATCGACCGCCTCATCATCGCGCTCATCACAGGCGGGCACATCTTGCTCGAAGGCGTTCCGGGCCTCGCCAAGACCCTGTCCGTCCGCACGCTCGCCGATGCGTTGGGTTTGCAGTTCCAGCGCATCTCCTTCACGCCGGACCTCTTACCCGCCGATGTCATCGGGACAATGATCTATAACCCTAAGGACGCGACGTTCACCCCCAAGAAAGGCCCCGTCTTCACCAACCTCCTGCTCGCGGATGAGATCAACCGCGCCCCTGCCAAGGTGCAAAGTGCCCTGCTCGAAGCGATGCAGGAACACCAGGTCACCATCGCCGAGCACACCTATAAATTGCCTGCTCCATTCCTCGTGCTGGCCACACAAAACCCCATCGAGCAGGAGGGCACCTACCCGTTGCCTGAGGCGCAGGTCGACCGCTTCATGCTCAAGTGCGTCATCTCATATCCCTCCCGCGACGACGAACGCCGCATCATGAACCGCTTCACGCAGAAGCAGCCCGCAGCCGTGCAGGCCGTGATCAGTGCCGCCGACGTGCAGACATTGCGCGACACGCTGGAACAGGTTTACTGCGACGAGAAAGTCGGCGACTATATCCTCGACATCGTCTTCGCCACGCGTGACCCGAAGTCGGTCAAACTCGAGGCGCTCGCGGGCCAGATCCAAATGGGCGGCTCGCCGCGCGCGACGCTCTACCTCAACCTCGCGGCACGCGCCAACGCGATGCTGCACGGCCGCGCGTACGCCACGCCTCAGGACGTGAAGGAGATTGCCCACGACGTGCTGAGGCACCGCATCATGCTCACCTACGAGGCCGAAGCCGAAGAGGTGACGACCGATACAGTCATCACCCAAATCCTCAGCGAGATCCCCGTCCCTTAAGGGCACAGCCTGCCGTGCCCCTCCTGAATCATGCCTATCGACACAACAGAACTGATGAAACAGGTGGGGAAGATCAAAATCCTCACCACGCACCTGATCGACGACCGTCTTTCAGGGGATTACCATTCGGTCTTTAAAGGCCAAGGCGTCGAGTTCGATGAGGTGCGCCCCTACGTGCCCGGCGACGATGTTCGCTCCATCGACTGGAACGTCACGGCCCGCACCGGATCGCCCCATGTGAAACGCTTCTCGGAGGAGCGCGAGCTGACGGTCATTTTCCTGGTCGATGTCTCCGGCTCGCAGATTTTCGGTTCCGGAACGCGTTCGAAATCCGAACTCGCCGCCGAGATCACGTGCCTGCTGGCCATGACCGCCATCCGCAACCAGGACAAGATCGGGCTCATCCTCTTTAGCGACCGCATCCTCAAATCGATCCCCGCGCGCAAAGGCCGCACAGCGGTTATGCGCCTTGTGCGTGAGGTGCTCGCCGCCGATGAAACGCGCGAGGGCACAGACATCACCGCCGCTTTGCGTTTCCTCAACAACGTCCAGAAACGCAAAGCCGTCGTCTTTCTCGTCTCGGATTTTCAGGATGCCGGGTACGAGAAAGAGCTTCGGGTCACCGCACGGCACCACGACGTCATCGCCTGTCCGATTTCCGACCCTTGCGAATCCGCCCTGCCTGACGTAGGCCTCATCGAGCTGCAGGACCCCGAGTCCGGCGAACTGTTATTGGTGGACACCTCTTCCGCTTCCGTACGCGACGCCTTTCAGTCTCAAGCCTCGAGCGCGAACGAACAGCTTTTGCGTTTCTTTAAACGGACCGGCATCGACTTCATCCGCCTGTCCACCGACACCCCTTACATCGACGACGTGCGGGCACTCTTCCGCCGCCGGGCCCGCAAACATTAACCATGAGAAATAAAAGTCAGAAGTCAGAAGTAGGAGGCAGGAAGCCAGAAGCCGGCTCTCAGTCCTCTGTCTTCAGATCTCGGCCTTCTGTCCACCGTTTAGCCCATTGCCTATTGCCCATTGCCTATTGCCTCCTCTCACTCCCGGCTCTGGCGGCGGCCTTCACCGCCGACCTCTCGAGCGGCGACGTCTCGATCAAGCTCGAAGCCTCTCCTGATAAAGTTTGCCCCGCCGAAGACCTGATGCTGACGCTCTCGGTCGAAGCGCCCTCGCATCTTGCCGTCACGCTTCCGGACCTGCGCGACCGTTTCTCCGGCTTCAGCACGGCCGAAGACTTCGCCTCCGACCCCGTCGAAGCCAACGGACGCATACGCCAGACATACCGCTGGCGATTGACCCCCGAGCCCGCCGCTAAACGTTACCGCCTCGCGCCTTTCGCCGTCACGGCACACGACAAGCGTTCTGCGGCCCCTCAGGTTTCTTCCTTTGCCACCAAACCCGTGCTCTTTCCCGGCGAGGGTGCGCGCCCGGTCGTGACAGGTGACCCTGAGGTCACGCCCGAACCCGAATGGATACCGCCAACCGCCAGAACCGTCACGCTCTGGATTTTCGCCGCGCTCGGCGGCATAGCCGCGCTTGCCGCAATCCTCTTCGGGCTGACCAAATTGTCGCGCCGCGTGCGCGAGTACCGCATGTCCCCGCGCGAACGCGCGATGGCGGAACTCCAGCGCCTGCTGGGCCGCAACTTGCCGGGCCGGGGCCTCTTCAAGGAATTCTACATTGAACTGACCATGGTCGTGCGCCGTTATATCGAACGCTCTCACGGCATCCGCGCGCCTGAACAGACGACCCAGGAGTTTTTGGCCGCGGCCGCCCAACACCCGACCTTCACCGCTGAAGTGCTCGCCCAACTCCGCACCTTTCTCGAGTCCGCCGATCTTGTGAAATTCGCCGGACAGGAGGCAACGCCCGCGATGACCGACGATGCCACGGCCAAAGCCCGCACCTACATTGCGAAGGATGCGTCAGCGGCCGGGCCGAACTAATCACCCCATGACCTTTGCCACACCATATGCTTTTCTCCTGCTGCTGCCGTGGGCCGCGGCCGCCTGGCGTTTGTACCGCACCGGCAAACGTGCGGGCGTTCTCTTTGCGCCCACGCACCGACTGCCTGCCAAGACCGCAGGCTGGCGCGTCGCGCTGGCCCGCACTGTGCCGCTGCTGTTTCTCGCCGGCTCATTTCTGCTCATCATCGCGGCCGCCCGCCCGCGCACCGCGCTGGCCCGCGAACGCCGCTCCGTCAACGCGATCGCCATCGGCATGGTCGTCGATGTCTCCGGCTCTATGGAAGCCCTCGATCTCTCCCCTTCGGCCCAAAACTATAAAACCAGACTCGATGTTGTGAAGGAAATGTTCGCGCAGTTCGTCGAAGCGCGTCCCGATGACCTGATCGGCCTCGTCACCTTCGGCGGTTACGCCTCGACCCGCGCGCCCCTCACGGCGGATCACCGCGCACTCGTCCACGTGCTCAAAGGCGTCGAGATCCCCCGCGCGCAGACCGACGCGCAAGGCCGACCGGTCGATCAGGAGGAAACGCTCACCGCGATCGGTGACGGGCTGGCCACCGGCGTGGCACGCCTCACCGACGCCGAGCCCAAGACGCGCATCGTCATTTTGCTGTCCGACGGCGAGTCCAACACCGGCATCATCACGCCGGATCAGGCCGCCGACGCCGCCGCCAAGACCGGCGTGCGCGTCTACGCAATCGGCGTGGGCTCCAACAACCGCACGCCCTTCAAAACGCGCGACATCTTCGGGCGCGAGACCATCGCCTATGCCGATGCCACGTTCGATGAAACCCAGCTCAAATCCATCGCCGCGAAAACCAACGGCCGTTACTTCAGCGTACGGGACAACGACGGCCTGAAAAACGCGCTGGAGGAGATCAACACCCTCGAGACGACCAGAATCGACCGTCAGGTTTACCAGCGCTTCGATGAACACTTTGTCCGTTTTCTGCTCTTGGGTGCGGCTCTCGTCGCGCTCGCCCTCACCCTCAACATGAACCTGGCGCGGAGGCTCCTGTGAAGTCAGGAGTTAGGAATTAGGAGTTGATATGAACACTACTTATAGCCAACCACATTGCGTAACAGGTTCGAGGCATCGCGTCATGCGGTCCGCGTGTACCTTCCCACCCACTTTCCCCAACTCCTCATTCCTCATTCCTCATTCCTAACTCCCCCTTTCTCCCATGCGTTTCGTCTATCCATGGTTTCTTCTGCTGCTGTCTGCTGTGCCGGTCGTCGGCGTGATCTGGCTATGGCTCTACCGTCGCGCTCAACGGCGCCTCTCCCTGCTCATCGCTCCCGCGCTGCAGGAAAAGTTGATGCCGGCGCAGCCGAAAGCCACTTTCTACATCCAGTTCGTGCTGGTGCTCACAGGCCTCACGCTTCTGGCCTTCGCCGCCGCACGCCCACAATGGGGCCGCAAAGACGAAAAGGTTTTTACGCGCGGACGCAACCTCGTCATTGCCCTCGACGTCTCGCGTTCCATGCTCGCCGCCGACGTCCACCCCAACCGTCTCGAACGCGCGAAGACCGATATCATGGATCTCATCGAAGACCTCAAGGGCGACCGCGCCGCACTGCTCGCCTTCCGCAGCAAAGGCAGCCTGCTTTGCCCGCTTACCACGGACTATTCCTTCCTCCGCCAAGCGCTCGATGGCGTCAGCCCCGAATCCGCGCCGCGCGGCGAAACCGATCTTGGCGACGCGATCCGCAAAGCGCTCGAAGCGCTCGACCCCGCCCTCGACGAGTATAACGCGATCCTGCTCATTTCCGACGGCGAGGACCTCAAGGGCGGCGCGATCGAGGCGGCTGCCGACGCCGCCAAGCGCAACATCCCGATTTTCACGGTCGGTATCGGCGACGAGTCCGGCACCACCATTCCGGGGGAGGGCGACAAAGGCGTCCAGCAGTTCAAGGGAACCGCCGTGAAAACGAAACTCGTCAAAGAAACGCTCTCCGCCATCGCGGCGGCCTCCAACGGACGCTACATCCCGCTCGGCACGGCCGGCACGGCGCACACCACGCTGGGCGCGATCTATCGCCGCCACCTGCGCCAGATCGCCGCCAAGGAGCAGCAGGAACAGATCGAGAATCGCTATCAGGAGCGTTACCAGGCCTTCCTTTTCCCCGCGGTGCTCTGTCTGCTTGCGGCCGCCTGGTTCAGCCGCGGCCGTCTCTGCGGCAACCGTACGAGAAAACAGGAGTCAGGAATCAGGAATTAGGAATCGGCCCCGCCATGAAGTTCATTCTGACAAGTCTACTTCTCGCCAGCCTGTGCGCCTCCGCGCAGACTCAAGGCCCCACTGTCTCAACGTCCCCGACCCAACCGTCTCCGACTCCAATCCCTATTCCCGCTGTGGCGAGCCCCGCCGGGCAATCATCCCCAACTCCTAATTCCTCATTCCTAACTCCTAATTCCCCTGACGCCCCTTCCACCAACCGCCCTCCCATCGTGGTCGAGCCGGGACGTGCCGGTGCACGCGCCGCGCAATCCCTGCTCCGCAAGGGCAAGCCAGGCGAAGCCGCTGAAGCTTTTCTCTCCGCCGCCCGCGGCGCCGATTTGGAAGAGGCGGAGACTTACCGTTACAATGCCGCCTTCGCCTATTACCAGGCCAAGGACGTGGATAAGGCCGTGGAGACCCTGCGCCCGCTGCTGACCTCCAGAAAAAATGGCGCGAAGGCGGGCGAGCTGATTGGCAAACTGCTGATGCAAAAGGCGAAGGAGAAGGGCGCGGAAGATCCCGCCGCCAAGGCCGACGCGCTCGAGGAAGCTGCCGCCGGGTTCCAACGCTCCCTGCGCGACACACCGAAAGACGAGCGGCGCAACCGTAATCTGACCCGTGCCGTCTCGCCGCTCGCCGAGGCGCGCGAGACCGCCCACATCGCCAAGGTGATGAAGGAACACGGGCAAACCCCGCCCGACCAGCTCATGGGCGCGATGCTCGCCGAACAACGCGCAATCCTCGAAGAAAGCTCTTCCGTTTTCACGAATGATGCGCCCGCCCTGATCGGCAAAGCCGAGGCACTCGCCAAGCGACAGGAGAAACAGGCCGACCTGTGGATTCCTCTCAAGCATCACATCCTGCAAGCCGTCACTAACCAGCAGCAGCAGGCGCTCTTCTCCCAGCAAATCGAACTCGCACGGGACAGCATGAAGGGCGCGACCGCCGCCCTGCATGACCTGATGCCCGAAGCGGCAAATGATACCGCGCAGGCAGAACCGCTGGTTTACGCCTTCTGGAAAGCGGTCACCATGCCGCCAGCCGCCCTCGACGAGGACATCCTCTGCCAGAGCAATGCCCTTCAGAAACTCACGGGCCGTTACCGTTATCTGGAAACCCGCGACACGCAGCACGAGGCCTTGGAACTCACGCAGTTATTCCGCGAGCGTTTCCCCGAATGGGCACAGCAGTACCAGCAACAGGCGAAGGCCGACACCAACATGCCGCCGTTCACCGCTGAAGACCAGGCAAAAATCACCGAGATCGCAGCCCACGCGGAGAAACTCCAAGCCGAAATCATCGCCAAAAAACCTCAGGGACATGAGCGCACCGCACTACAGGAGCAGGCCCTTAAGGATCTGATCGAGATACGCGACTTGCTGCCCAAGCAGAAAAGCCAGAACCAGCAGCACCAGAACCAGCAACAGCCGAACCCGCAACCACGGCAACAGCCGAACCAACAGCAACAGCCTCAAGAACAGAAACAGGAAGAGCAGAAAAAAGAGGAACAAAAACAGGAAAAGAAGCAAGAGCCGCCCCAAGACGTGAAGGAAGTTCTGCGCCGTGCCCTCGATCGCGAGAAAGAGCACGAGAACGACAAAAAAGAAAAGATGCGAAAGCTCCCCATGTCCCCTTCCGAACGCGACTGGTAAACCCTATGTTCCGGCGAAAGCAAAGACCGACGGGATCGACAGAATCGACAGGAACGAGCGAATCGATCCTGTCGTCCCGTTCGATTCTACCGCTTCTTTCGCCGCTCCTCTTCCTCGCCCTCCCGGCTCTCGCCGAAGTCTCTCTCAAAGTCACGCCTTCCCGCCCGAACATTTATTTGGGCGAGAGTTTTAACCTCACAATCGAAGTCAACGGCGCGGACCGGGGCATCGACACACCCGACCTTTCAACCTTTCCGTCGTCCGACATTCAGTTTCTCGGACAGCACAGCAACAGCCGCTCGAGCATTTCCATCATCAACGGCCGCATGACCCGCGAATCCTTTGAGGGACGCGTCTTTGCGTATCAGATCAAGCCCAAAAACGAAGGGCACTTTACGACTGGTTCCATCCGCGTCACGGCCGGGGGAAAGACCTATACCCACCCGGGAGTCACAGTACAGGTGGCGGGCATCGAGAAGCAGGACACCGTCATCGCCGCCGTCACAGCCTCTTCCACGTCAGTGCTCGTTGAGGAACCGTTTACGGTCACGCTCTCGGTGGCCATAGCGGAACTGCCCGAGCCTTATGCCGAAAACAACGAGCCGATCCACCCAAATTTCCTCCCTCAACTCTCCGCCGATTTTCTCGAGATCCGCCAAGGGATGCAGGACATTAAAGGTCCCGATCTGAACCAAGTCCTCAACGGACTGATCGACCAGAGCGGACGCCAGCCCGGGTTCGCCATAAACGATTACAAGACGCGCGACATGAGCAGCGGATTCGGGCGCCTTTTCGGCGACGACGACCCCTTTCGCCCGCGCCCGGTCCGCTTCCGGCTTCCCCAAAAAAGAATCACCATTAACAACAAGAAGTACCGGGAATACACCCTCTCCCTCAATTATACCCCCACAAAAGAGGGAGAGTTCACCTTCGGGCCGCTTTCTTTCAAAGGCACGGTTATCGCGGACGTCAACAAAGACCGCCAAGCCATCACCAAAGACGTGTACACCATCGGCCCTGCCGTCACGGTGCGCATTGTGCCGCCGCCGGACGAGGGCCGTCCCGAATGGTTCATCGGTTGCCTCGGGAAAAACATGAAGGCCTCGGCCGCCTTCGACACGACCATCTGCAAGGTTGGTGACCCGCTGACGCTCACGCTTGAAGTGACTGGGCCTATCAGCGTCTCGAACCTGCGCGCGCCCATCCTCAACCTCCAGCCCGACCTTGCCAAGGATTTCCGTATCTACGACGACAATGTCTCAGCCGACACGTTGCCCGACGGCAAACGTTTCAAATACCGCGTGCGTCCGACGCGCGAGGGGACGCTGGAATTTCCCCCGGTCAAGCTGGCCTACTACAACACCGCCACCCGCGCTTACACAACAATCACTACGGTCCCAGTGCCCATCCAGGCACATGCCACCACACAAATCGCCACAGCGTCCGACAACGATAAGGCCGACCAGTCCCTGTCGGTTCACGCGACAGCACGTCCATTGCCCGCAGGCATCACGCTCACCCCGGAAGGGGCGAAATCATCCCCCTTGCTTCCGCCACGTCATCTGCTCTGGTCATTTCTGTTTGCTGGCCCCCTCCTGTGCCTGCTCGCAACTGCGGCGACTCCCTGCGCCGCCGCACTTCGCGCCCTGCGTGAGAACCTCCGCCACTCGGGAGCGTTGCGCCGCGCAGACGCCGCATTGCGCCATGCCCGTTCTCCCGGCCTTGCCGCCCATGCGATCCGCGCCTATCTGGCCGACCGTCTCGATGTGCCCGGCAACGCGCTTACCCCAACCGAAACCGCCGCGCTGCTGCTCCAGCGGGATGTCACGGAGGAAGCCGCATCCGCCTGCCGCGACTTGCTTGCGCAACTCGACGAGGTCATGTACCGCCCCGACGCCTCCACTCCGATCCCCGACATCATCCGCTCTCTTCAACGCCTCCTCCCTGTCATCGACGCCACGCTCGCCAAATCGGAGAAGCCTGTCCGGTCCAGCGGCTCCGTCCTCCCCATCCTATTCGTCCTATGCTCGCTCTCCTTCCCGATCCGCGCCGACGAAACAGCTCACACCTTTCTTTGGGAACAGGCCAACACGCAGGCCGCCTCAGCCACCCAACCGGAAGCATACCTCAAAGCCGCAAAGACCTACAACCGGCTCGTGGCGGACGGCGTTCATAACGGGCCGCTTTTCCTCAACCTCGGCAACACGCTCGTCATGGCGGGCGACGGCGCGAACGCCTCCGCCGCCTTTGCGCGGGCCGAGCGCCATCTCGGGGCCACGCCGGAGACGCGGCAAGGGCTCGCTGCCGCACTCGCGCTCCAGAAAGGACGAGCGTACGCCGACCTGCCCTGGTCGCGCACCGCTTTCTTCTGGCACTACGTCTTTCCCTGTCCGGTGCGCGTGCTCGCCGCTCTCGGCGGCTGGACGTTATTCTGGCTTGGCGTGTTCTGCCGCATCCTTCTCAAACGACGCAAGGGACATGCCTTTCTGAGAAGCCTTTCGGAGACTTGCATGCTCACCGGCGGCCTGATCGCGACGGTATTCGCCGCCTCTGCGCTCACGACTCTTGCGAATGAGCGCCACGACACCGCCACATGGGGTTCCCGCGTCTTTATCTCCTCGTCACTTTTTGAAACGGAGGGATTGCCATGACCCTTTTCTTCCCCCGTCCTGCCCGTTCCCTCCATGGCCAAACGCACAAGCCTGCCCCTTTGCCCCACCGTCTACTGCTCACCGTGTACGGATTAGTTTTTCTTTCCCTCCCCTCTTTGGGCGGCGAAATCCTTTCGGGCCGGCTCTATACTGTCCCCAAGCAGATTTATGCAAACCAGGCCTTCGAAATCCACTTCGAGCTGGAGGTCTCCTTTGGCAGTGAGGTGGAGGATCTGAGGATCAGCGATTTTCCGAACAACCCGGACCTGATCACCGTCGGCCGTTTGGAAACCACCTCGCGCAACCGGATCACACGCGGTGCGCAAGCCATCGACGTGCTCCATTTCACCGCCTCCGCGCGTTGCCACAAACCCCTCACCCACACCTTTAACCCCACGCTGCAGTGCATGTTTGTCGAGCGGCGCACAAGCGGGTTTTTCTCCCACTGGCAGTCCTATCCCAAACAGCACACGCTCGATCCCTTTACGCTCCGCGTGCTCCCCTTGCCGGAAGCGGGGCGCCCCGCGCACTTCAGTGGCGCGATCGGAACCTTTCACCTGAGCGGGGGACTCTCGAAAACCAGTGCGCATCCCGGAGACATCATCACGTTGCGCCTCGAGCTCACCGGACAGGGTTGGCTGGCCAACGCCATCGTGCCTGCCCCCCCCGACTCCTCACTTTTCAAAACCTATCCCCAAAAAGAGGTTCTGCGCGAGCCGCTCAGGATACAGACCGAGCAGGTCTTCATCCCGTCCTGCACAAACGCCACCGAGCTTGCAGCGGCGCGCTTCTGTTTCTTCAATCCCGCGACCGGCCGCTATGAGGAAAGCGTTGCGGGGCCCTTCAAGATAACGTATACCGACACGCCCGACACGCCCAGGCCCGATGAGGTGCGCGTCATCAGCACATCGGATCCCGCCGCGGAGGGAAACCTCCCACAGACCGTTACACTTGAGCGCGTCAACCTTTCCCTGCAACACGCAGTACCGCTACTGGCCGTCTGCACCGCCGCGCTCTCCGCGTTCTTTATCTTTTTTGTGCTCTATGGGCGCCACACGCGGTTGGCCCTCCTGCTCGGCTCAGTGCTGCTCGTCGCAGGCGGTGGCATAGGCTATGCCCTCAGCGGAAAGACCGTTGCCGCCACACGTGCGATTTCGCGCCATACCGAAGTCCTTTTCGCACCGTCGCGCGCCGCTGCCATTCTTTTTGTGCTGAACCCAGGCACCCCCGTTATTCCACTGGAAAACGCCAGTTCATGGGTACGTATAGATGCCGCCGGCCGCCGCGGCTGGATCCCTGCCGCAGCGCTGACGCTCCCACAATCAAAAAAGGATTGAAGCCCCTTCAGGCTTCCGTTTCGAACGGTGTGTGTCCCTTTGTTATGTTCCTAAAGTCAAATCATGCCCCACTAACAAGACCTTCGGGAACATAACCGAGCGCGGCGGAAATTTTCCCGGCTAACGTTTTCATGCGTTCGGCGATAGCGGGATGACGGGCGACGGGAACGCGATTGGAAGGTCCGGTCATCCAAATGGCTGCAAGCGGATAACCCGTGCGGTCGAAAAAGGGAACGGCAATGCAGTAGACTCCGTCATATTCCTCCGCGTTGTCGAAGGCCCAGCCGCGTTTGCGGGTACGGTCGAGTTCCTTCACGAACGCCGCGTGCGAGGTGATCGTGCGCTCATTGTATTTCTTGAAGGTCATCTGATCGAGGATTGCGGCGCGGCGGGCATTGTCGTACCACGCCATGATGGCCTTGCCCGGCGCGGTGACGTGAATCTGTCCCGTGAAGCCCGGGTTGAGCGTGAAGATGAATGGGTGTGTGCCGGGGACAGACTCGATCACCACCACGTTCGGCCCTTGAATCACGCCGAGGGCGACCGTGTCGTAAAATTCGTCGCGAATTTGCCGCATGACGGGAATGGCGAGTTCCAAGGCGTCCGTGCCGATCATCGCACGCTGGCCAACTACCATCATTTTCATCGAGAGTCGAAACGCTTTCGATTCGGGATTGCGACGCAGATACCCCATCTCCTCCAACTGGTTCGTGATGCGGGAAACGCTTGCAAATGGAAGCGTTAGTTCCTGTGCTATTTCGGTCTGAGTCAATCCCCCCGGGCGTTTGGAAAGCAATTCAAGGATGTGGATGCCCCTCGACAAACCCGGTACGACAAAATCTTCATCATTTTTCATGTCTTAATTGTAGCACATTTTTTGCTTGTACACCATGGAGCGATCTGATATCCTTTCACTATTGGAAATCAAAAACACTAATGATTTGGTAATCATTAGCGGATAGGTATATTCACAAATGAAAAGGGTTGTTCGGAAGGAATAAGGAGAAACAGAATGCGAGCAAAAGTATTTTGGGTCTTGGGATTCCTGTGCACCGCGTCGGTTTTGCGCGGTGAAGCTGTGTTCTCGACGTCGCTTACGGACGCGATGCGCATAGCCGTGACGAACGACACGGTCGTCAATCCTGTCGACAACGGCGTGCAGGGGGCGTGGAGCTTCTACCAGCGGACGGCGGACGGCGTCAATACGTTGCTCGCCTACCTTTATGTGGACACCAACGTGGTTAGCGGATGCGTGAGGGGACTTGCCGCCGTGACCAACCCCGCCGCAAAAATATATCCGCGTCTGGCGGTCAATCTGGGAGAGAGTGCGGTGCTTGCGTCAGATTGCTCTGTTTACACCGTCAACCCAGGCGAGGCCTTCCTTCACCCCGATATAACGACTCATGTTCTAGTGCGCTATACAGCGGGGCGCAGCGGACTTTATTCGTTCACTGCCGTCGTGCGCGATTTGAATCGTCTCACGCCCGACTATTGGGCAGGGTATCCAGGCACGGAGGGCGTCAATTTCACCGCCTATGTGAATAGCAACCAGGTGGAAACTGTGTTTGTGACGCGCAGTGAAGAAGCGATGGCAAAAAGCGGGCTGAAACTTTTCCCTGGCGACCGCATTGATTTCGTATTGGACGCGAACGGCCAGCATTCGTACGACGCAACGGGGCTTACGCTCGGTATTACGTGCGACGAAGCCCATGACGAGTGGCGGAAGTATTCATTGTACACTGCCGCGATGGAGAACCTCAAGAGCGCCACGCCCACTGCGCATTTCACAGGCTCCGATGGGGGCGTTTGGACGATGGGAACCTATGGCCTCAACGCTGGTTTCACGCCCGACCAGTTCACGCAGGGCGACGTGGTTTACAATGGTGCATGGGGCGGGTTCACGAAAAGCGGCTCAGACAAATATCCGTACATGATGATCAACACGAACGGTGTGGCAGGAACGGTATGGGATGTCACTACGACAGACGCGAAGGAGTTCGCGCACCACCCTGCGAATGAAAACACCTACAGCCTGGCGCGTTTCCATGCGCCGACGGATGGCGTCTACCGGATGACCGGTTACCTGAAGTCGCTCAATGCGTCGACGACCG
>JAQVSS010000279.1 GCA_028700415.1 Kiritimatiellia bacterium | reverse complement strand
CCCCGGTTTACCGGCGGCGGGTTTGGCGGGCGCGGCCTTTTTCGGCGGAGTTTTTGCGGGTTCGGGGGGAAGCTCGACGGAGCCGCCGATTTCCAGTTTGCGGGTTGTCCCGTCCGGGAAGCGGATCTCAGCCTCGCGCACGTTGGCGCTCAGGATGTCCACGCCGTGAATCTGTTTGCCCGCATCATAGAAGACGGTGGTGTTTTCGGCGGAGTCGTAGAAAAGGGCGGCCTGTTTGCCGTCCGGGCGTTGGAAGAAACCCATGAAAGAGAGCTTGGGGATGACCATCGGTTTGCCGTTCGGGCCGACGAGCCCGCCGGGCACAGCGGCTTTTTTCCGCAAATTGGCGAAGGGGTCTTCTTTCTTCGCGCCCGCCGCGTTGGCACCCCCCGCGATGCCGGCGGCCGCGGCTTGGGCGGCCTTGAGGGCTTTGAGGAAAGCGGCCCGCTCGGTCTCGTTGGTGAAGATGGCCTCGATGGTGGGACGGAAAGGATCGACAGGAATCGCGAGGGCTTCGGCGGTCAACTGGTTGGTGACGAAGTCGAGGGTCCCGATGCCCCAGGCGGGAACGGGCTCGGGCGGTTTGCCGTCGCCGCCGTCTTTGACCGGTGCGGGAGGGTGCGTGTATTGCCAGGCGCAAAAGCCGGCGACCCCCGCGAAGAAGAGTATGGCCACAAGGCAGAAGGCCTTGGCGTTGAGACGCATGATCCATTTCCAGAGGTTGTCCATAAAAATCCTTTAGTCAAACAGCAGGGCGGAGAGGACGGCCTTGACGCGCAGCTTGGCGTCGAACGTGGGTCCCGATTCGATGCGCAGGTTCCTGAACACGAAAACCTGACCTTCCTCAAAGACTGACTGGAAAAAGGTGAACAGGTGCTCGAAGTCCACGTCGCACTCGATGCGCACCGGGTATTCCTCGAATGTCCGGCGTCCCTTTTTGTCTTTGTGCTCGACCGGCGCGAGCGGGTAGATCTCCACCAGCCGCTGGATCTGGCGGTCGAGCGTGAGGTCCGCGAGTTTTTCAACGGCTTTGAGCTGCAACATGCGCACCCGGATGATATCGCCGCTGGCGACGGTTTCGTCGAGGCCGAGCTCGGTGGGCATGAGCCGGATTTTCAGCTCGTCGGACTTGGCCTGCAGGCGCTGGCGGATCTCGTAGAGCTGCACCTTGTAATCGATGCGGTTGACCTCGGCGTTGCGCATGACGGTCTGGTTCGGGAAGGTGGCGAGGCGTTCCGCGATACGGGACCATTCGTTGGAGAGCGCGGCCAGGTTGGCTGATTCATGGCTGGCGATCGCCTGCATGTTGATCAGCGAGAGGTTGGCATAGCGGCTGTGTTCGAGTTGCTCGCGCACCATGCGGTTGTTCTCGGCCAGCTCGCGCTGGGGGATCACAACGAAGCGCACGGTGAGAAAGGCGCTGAAGAGGACGAAAAGCAGGATGAAGACGACCTGCATGCGTTCAGTCGATAATAGCCGGAGAATCGACAATAGGTGTGGATTAGAAAAGGACATGGGGTTTCTGGTTTCTGGTTTCAGGTTTCAGGTTTCTGGTTTCTGGTTTCTGGTTTCAGGTTTCTGGTTTCTGGTTGTGGGTGCTGGGGTTCATGCCTGAATTTCAAGCCGGACAGATCCGAGGTTCGGAGATGTTTGATGAAACAAGCCAAGGCTTTCCCGATGCGGATTGTCAGACCGGACAAGGTGTCAAAGGTCTGTCGGTCGATATAGCTGGCATCCAACGCGACATACAAATGAGATCTGACCTCACCTGACGAACCTTTTGCTTGAGAAAGGAATTGGACAAACTCCTTGTTACCGTCGCGTTCAAAGCCTTCGGCGATATTGGCCATGATCGAGACTGAAGCTCTGCGGATCTGGTCGCGGAGACCAAAATCATGGGCAAAAGCAGGTGTTTTGGCAATGGCGTAGACCACCTTTGTCAATTCACGGGCCAACTGCCACGCTTCAATCTCTTCAAAGTTCTTAATCATCGCACAACTCGGTTCTCACCTGATACCAGAAACCAGGAGCCAGAACCCATTTTTCATAGTCGCTTCACTTCGATCTCAATCACGAAACGGCGGAAGTTGGGGATCTTTTCCGTTTCCAATTCGGGGATGCCGGTAGGGGCGAACACCTGGTCGTCGCTGCGGAGGTCCACACGCGCGATCTCCGGGGAGGTTTTGAGGCGCTCGATCATTTCGCGGACGCTTTTGAGGCTCACGTTGGGCGTGTAGCCCTCCACGATGAAAACCGACGCGAGCGGGTCGGGGAGGTCTTTCTTCTGGGCGGCCGCGGAACCTGCCGCCGCGGTGGCGGCAGGCTTCCCCGTTGCGGGCGGAGCCTGCCGGAGCGTGCGGAAAAGGGAAAAGGGGTTGCGGGCGGCCGTCTGCGGCGCGGTTTTCTGTGTTCCGCTTTCCTGCTCTTTCGGGGTGTAGATCTTCTCGTCGCAGAAGAGGGTGATCCAGTCGTTGGGGTCGACGGTGGAGGCCACCAGCGAGAGCACTTCGCGGGCGAGGGGGCCGTTCATCAGGAGGTTCGAGAGCGGCACGGAATTGGTCAAGGTGTGCGCGCCGAGCAGCTTGAGTTCCTGGATGCGTTTGTCGACCTGCTCGCGCCGGCGTAGCAGGTCGCGCACCTCGTCGAGCTGGGCGTTGTCGCGCCGCAGGAGCACGACGCCGGTGGCGGAGTAGAGCGCCATGGCGCCGAGGAGAAAAACGGCGGCTGCGAGCCACCACGGCTTTTTCGCGCGGAAAACCACCTCGTCTTTCAGGTCTCCGGGCAGGAGCGAAAGGTAGGTGGTGCCGGCGCGGAGGGCGGTGAGCGCGAGGCCGAAGGCGGTGTCGTAAACGCCGGCGTACGGGCGGTACGAGGCGGGCACGCCGGGCAGTTCGGCGGCAGAGACGACCGGCAGGTTCAGTTTGGCGGCGAGGTACTCTTTGAGGCCTTTGAGCTGGGCACCGCCGCCGGTCAGCACGAGGCGGGCGACGGGGAATTTGCGGTCCTGGAACTGGCTGCGGTAAACACCCATGCAGGCGTTGAACTGCGAGACCCAGCGGTCGGCCGCGGCGCGGAGGGGTTCGCAGCAGGCGTCGGTTTCGCGCAGCCCGCAGTCCACATGCTTGCGCACCTCGGCCTGCGCCGGCGGCAGGCCGGTGGCTTGGGCCACGGCGTCGGTGAACTGCTTGCCTCCGACCGGGATGGAACGGGCGAACAGGAGGCCGTTTTTGAGGCCGACCGCGACTTCGGTCTGGGTGTGGCCGATGCCCACATAGCACCAGGGCTCCTCGTGGTCGCCCGAGAAGACATCCAGGCCGTTATACAGGGCGACGGGCGCGGCGACCAGGTCGGCGGGCCGGAGGTGGTTCAGCCGCGCCTCCTGCAGGGCGGCGGTGATCACGGCGGGGCGGGCCATCGACATGATGTACCGGCGGACGCCCATCTCGAAGGGCGACTCGAACGCGGCCACGTCGTGCGTCATTTCATCGCCGGCCATCTCGTTGAACTGGGCGATGTCGATGGCGGCGACCTGTTCGGGCGTGCGCGGGTCGTTGTGCATGATGCGCCCGCTCTGGAAAACGGCCTGGGATCCCGGCAGGGCGATGGCGCAGAAGTGTTTGGCGATGCCGAGCTTGTCGGCCCACGCGCTGATGAGTTTATGGGGCTCCTCCTCGTCCAGCGGCAGGGCGAGATTTTCGGCGCGGGTGACGGTGGGGGCTGAGCCGCGCAGAGTGACCCATACGGCCCGCACGGAGCGCGCGCCGATGTCGAGGGCGATCATCTGATGGGTTTGGGACATGGTTTCTGGTTTCGGGTTCCGGGTTTCAGGTTTCGGGTTTCGGGTTTCTGGTTTCGGGGGGATCAAGGCGCGGGGGCGGGTTTGGCGGCGGGCGCGTCTTTCAGGATGTTGGGGACTTTTGCCTCGGCGGGGACGGCGTTGCCGTACTGTTCGACGTCGCTCAGAGGGATCAGCTCCTCGCCCACGTCGCTGATGAGCGTGGCGGTCACGAAAATGAGGATGTTCTTGGCCGTCTCGTTCTTTTCTTCAGTCTTGAAGAGGTGGCCAATGACGGGGAGTGTGGAAAGCCAGGGTGTGCCGGAATGGTCCTCGGTTTTTGACGTGTCCACGAGGCCGCCCAGCACGACGGTCTCGCCGCTGCGCACGACCGCTTCGGTTTCGATGTATTGCCGGGAGAGGATCGGTATCTCGATCTGCGGTTCTTCCTTGCCCTCGACGGTGCTGGCGAGGCTGCTGAGCTGGTATTTCTTCCATTCCTTGATCGAGCTGATTTCCGGCCGCAGCACGAGGTTGATGGCAGAGAGGTCCGAGCCGACGCTGGGGGTGACGATCAGGGAGTAGCCGGTTTCGACGATCGTGGGCGTGTCGTAATCGTAGGTCACGTTGTCGCGCGATTCGCTGCTGCCGTAGGTGGAGCCGCTGGTCATGATGTTGGTGTCGACCTCCTCGAAGTAGGAGGTGTCCTCGCCGACGCGGAACCGGGCCTCGCGGTTGTTGAGCGTGGTCACACGGGGGACCACGACGGTGCGGCTCTGGCCGGATTGCTCGAGGGCGTGCAGTACGGCCTGCAGGGCGGTGTCGCCCAGCAGGAACTGGTAGGCGAGGGAACCGCCGCCGGTGCCGGTGTCGGAGACCCCCGCAAAGGAACCGGTCAAGACATCGCGCCGGGCTTGGTCGACCGGATTCCTGCCCCTGATCCACGGATCTGTCGTTGTCAATTGTCCCGCGTCGTATTTAGAATTGCCGCGGTTGTCGATCAGCCATTCGACGCCGAGCTTGCGCAGGTCGGTGATGGAGGTTGTGACAAAGCGGGCTTCGATCAGGACTTGGAGGGGGCGGATGTCCATGGCCTCGATGAGGTCTTCGACCAGAACAAGGTTCTCGCGCGTGTTCTTCACGATCAGGGCATGGACTTTGTCGTTGAAGAGGAAATCCGCGCCTTCGGGTTGCGGCACGAAACGTTCAATCGACTCCAGCAGGCCGACTTGCCCGTTCTTCTTCTCGCCGTCCGGCTTCTGCTGCTGGTCATTGGAACTGCTTCTCCCCCGCTCTTCGGGGCCTTTGAACAGCGACTGCCCCTGTGCGGATTTACCGAGCTCGGAGCCGACCATGCCTTTGCGCAGGCGGTAGATGCGCGTCTCCAGCGGGACGCCGGTTGAGGGCTCCTCTTTCGGCGTGACCCAGATCAGGTTGCTGCCGACGGAGAAGGTGACGTTGAGGTTACGCCCGATGTACTCGAGAATCTCGACGAGCGGGGTGTTCTCGGCGTGGATCGTCAGCGCTTTGGGGCTGATCTCGCTGTCGGCGATGATGTTGATGTTCTGGGACTTGCCGATCTGGGCGATGATGGCGTTGATGTCCGCGTTGACCAGATGGACGCTGACCGGGTTCTGGAGCGCCTTCTGCATGGTGGTGGGCATGGTGCGCAGCGGGGCTTTGTCGCCGACCACGTGCGTTTTTTTGCGGTAGCTGTCCGGCGAGACCCCGAACTTCTTTGCGTCCGCGGTATGGAGACGGGTCGTGGCTTCAGACCGTTTTTCAGCTTCGGCCAGGCGCTCGTCGGCGAGTTTCTTCGAGAGGCGCTGCTGGAGATCCGTCAGGCCCGCGGCCTCCGGGTTTTTCTTCGAGATATCGACGCAGGCGATGATGGCGTCCTGCACTTTGCCCTGCTCGAAAAGCTGCTCTGCGGCGACCACTTCGGGGGCGCGCGGCGGCGGCGGGACGGGCACCGGCTCAGGCGCCTTGGGGCTGGTGCAGCCGGCGAGGAAAACGAGGGTGGCAGCCATCATGAAACGCGGGGTTGTGTGGGCGGTGTTTTTCATAAGCGTGGTTGGTTTGGGGTTCAGTGAAGGAAAGGGTTATTTCGAGGTTTCTCCGGGATGGATCGTTTTTTCCCATTCGGTTGGGCCGAC
>JAQVSS010000278.1 GCA_028700415.1 Kiritimatiellia bacterium | reverse complement strand
TAACGTATTCTGGCCAAAGTTGTCTTTCCATAACACCATGACCAGATTTGTTTTGATCCTTACAACAAATCACTGGACAAATCAAGAAAAACTTGGCAAATTTATGATAAAAATTGTCTTTATGTCGGAATTACCGTGATTAGGACAAGTTGTCCTAATATGAGGATCTAGATGCGTTTTAGGCGAAAAACGGCACGTCTAAAGTTGGCTTTTTGTGGGAAATAACCCTGTTAGGACAAGTTGTCCTAATCTTTTTGCGAATAACATAAATGACATAATGACATGCTTAAGAACATGTTAGGAGTTGGCTTTTTCCTGAAAAAGAGAGGAGGACGGCTATGGCGGATCAGGATCGGGAACGGCTACTGGCCGCGTTCGCAGACCACCTGCTGAAAAACCGGCTGGCGGATGAGAGGCACGGGCGGTTCATGGTGGGGTGGGTACGGCGTTTCCTGGCGTTCCCGCCGCCGATGCCCGGCGCGACGGCGGAGGAGTGCATGCAGGCCTATTTGAGGGCGCTGGAGGCCGAGCGTTACGAGGACTGGAAGGTGGAGCAGGCAAGGATGTCGGTGACCGCATGGCTCGCCTGGCGGCGGGGGCAGGCCGTGTCTCCGCCTGCGGTGTCCAAGTTAAGCCTCGAGGCGGACGCTACGGTTGAGCCGGCCCAGGCGCTGGAGACGCTGACGCAGACGATGCGGGTGCGCCACTACTCGTATCGGACGGAGCAGGCCTATGTGGACTGGGTGAGGCGGTTCTTCGACTATCTGGTTTCTGTGGGGCGGGTGGCGAACGGGCGGCCGGTGCTGACCGAAGACACGTTCCAGTCCTTTATCTCGCACCTGGCCACGCATCTTCACGTGGCCGCGGGTACTCAAAATCAGGCTTTCGCCTCAGTGCTCTTCCTGTACCGTGACGTGCTGGGGCTGGAGGTCAGCAGGCTGGAGGACACGGTGCGCGCCAAGCGCGGGCAACGGCTGCCGACCGTGCTTTCGGTGGAAGAGGTGCGGAGCCTGTTCGACAAGATGGAGGGAACCCCGCGGCTGATGGCGGAGCTGATCTACGGCGGGGGATTGCGGGTGATGGAGTGTTGCCGTTTGCGGGTTAAGGATGTGGACTTCGGGATGAACCAGCTTATGGTGCGGGGCGGGAAGGGCGACAAGGACCGGTCGACGCTGCTGCCTGAACGTCTCAAACCGGCGCTCAGACAGCATTTGGAGCGTGTGCGGGGGCTCTACGAACAGGACCGTGCGGCTAAGGTGGCGGGGGTGCATATGCCCGACGCGCTTGAGCGGAAGTTGCCGCACGCGAGCACGGAGTGGGGCTGGTTCTGGCTGTTCCCTAGCAAGGCTCTGTCGGTTGACCCGCGCACCAATGTGGTGCGGCGTCACCATGCCTCGGATGTGTCGGTGCAGAAGGCGATCTCGCAAGCAGTTGTCAAAGCGGGCATCGTTAAACGGGTGACGCCGCACACGCTGCGGCATAGCTTTGCCACGCACTTGCTGGTGGGTGGTGTGGACATCCGGCAGGTGCAGGAGCTGCTCGGGCACGCGCACGTGGAGACGACGATGATCTATCTCCACGTCGCTAAGGGGCTGCGCGCGCCGCCGAAGAGCCCGCTGGATCTGCTGGGGTGAGGAAGGGGGGGGACGGGAACGTTCAACGTCTAAGTTTTGGAGAAAGGGAAGAACGCCCAACGCCCAACGTTCAACTCTCAACGCTCAAGGGGAAACCGCTGCGACCTGCCCCGCAAACGTCTTTTTTCAAAAATTTTGCGCTGAGAGTTGGGCTTGTTTCCAGCTTCCTCCCGTTCGGTTTGGATTGATTTCGGGCGGGGGAGGCGGTACTCTTAAACCACATTCAATCGCACAGGAGATTCGAAATGGCATTGACGTTGACGGGGCTTAAGGGAATGACGGTGGGCGCGTGCGTGTCGGGCGGGCTGGACAGCCGCACGATCGCGAAAGTGATGGTCGAGGAGGGTGTGAACGTGGTCGCTTTTTCGGCCGACCTCGGGCAGCCCGACGAGAAGAATATCAACGACATCAAGAAACGCATGGCGCCGTGCGGCGTGGACACCGTGATCGTGGATCTCAAGGACGCGATGGCCGAGGCGTGCTTCCAGGTCATCGAGGCGCAGGCGATGTACGACGGAGGGTATTGGAACTCCACCGGCATCGCGCGTGCGGTGACAGTGCGCGGCCTGATTCCCGAGATGAAGAAGCGCGGCTGCACCGTGCTGGTGCACGGCGCAACGGGCCGAGGCAACGACCAGATGCGTTTCGAGCGCTACACCAATGTGCTGGCTCCGGCCATGAAGGTTTACTCGCCGTGGCGCGACGCGGAGCTGCTCAAAAAGTTTCCCGGCCGCACGCAAATGGTCGAGTTTCTCGCTACGTACGGCATCCAGGCTTTTGTGGGCGCGAAGAAAAAGTATTCCACGGACGCCAACCTCGCCGGTCTCTCTCACGAGGCCGAGGATCTCGAGAGCATGGGGACTTCGATGCTGATCGTCAAACCCACCATGGGCGTGTGGCCTCAGCAGGCGCCCGACAAGGTTGAGAAGTTCACGGTGCGTTTCCAGCGCGGACGCGCGGTGCAGATCAACGGGAAGGACGTGACGCCGTTGCAGGCCATGTCGCTCGCGAACAAACTGGCGGGGCGCAACGGCATCGGCATGAAGCACGCGCTTGAGAACCGCATCATCGGCACCAAGAGCCGCGGCGTGTACGAGGCGCCGGGCATGGAGTTGCTGGGCGCCTGCCTGCGCTATGTGTATCAGGCCACGATGGACCGCCGCGCGGGACTGCTCTTCGGCCAGCTGTCCAAGCTGGTGGCGGACCAGATCTATGACGGGCGCTACTTTGATCCCGCGACGCAGGCCGCGCGCGCCGCGATCGGCGTGTTCGCGAAACACGCTTCGGGAACCGTCCAGGCCGGGCTGTACAAAGGCACGATCTTTTTCAACGCGCTCACGGGGTGCAAGGCGTCGATTTACAACGAGGCCGACTCCTCGATGGAGGCCAGCGACGGCCTCAATCCGGTCAGTTCGCAGGGGTTCGCCGAAATTCAGAGCGTCGAGGCGCGCATGTTGGCGCGGGCCGGACAGATCGTTTCCAAGTGAGGTCCCGCATGGCGAATCTGAAGACATCCTATCTGGGGCTGGAGCTGAAAACCCCGCTGGTCGTCAGCTCGGGGCCGTTCACCAACGATGTCGAGTCGGTCGCAAGGCTGGAGCAGGCCGGGGCGGCCGCCGTGGTGCTGAAGTCGATCTTCGAGGAACAGATCCGCGACGACGTGTCGGGCATGGTTGCGGCGCTGGAGGGGGACACGAGCGGGGTGGCGATGGAGTATCTCAGGGCGGACTTGCCGGGACAGCTCGGCCCCGAGGCGTATCTCGACAAAATCGTTGCCATGCGCAAGCGCGTGAAGATCCCGATCATCGCCAGCGTCAACTGCGTGGAAGCTTCGAAGTGGGTCTCCTATGCCAAGAAGATTGAGCGTGCGGGCGCGGACGCGCTGGAGCTGAACCTCTACCACATGCCGGTCGACCCGGACGAAACGGCCGGCCGGGTCGAGTCCCGGCGTCTGGAGCTGGTCAGAGCGGTGCTGGCCGAGGTCAAGTTGCCGGTGTCCGTGAAGCTGAGCCAGCACTACACGACCCTGCTGCCGTTTGCGCGGATGCTGGACGCGATGGGGGTGAAAGGGCTCGTGCTCTTCAACCGGTTTCTCCAGACCGAGGTGGACATCGAGAAAGAGTCGATCTATTTCGCGCCCGATTATTCCTCGCCCAAGGTGCTGCATGCGCAGCTGCGGTGGACCGCCGTGTTGCGCGGCTGGGTCCGGTGCAGCATCGCCATCAGCGGGGGGATCCACACGGGCGATGAGCTGGTGAAGGCGCTGTTGGTCGGTGCGGATGCGGGGTGCATCTGTTCGGCGCTTCATCTCCGCAACGATTTTTCCGTCATCCGCGAGATTCTGGATGGCCTGACGGCTTGGATGGGCCGGAAGGGATATCAGGCTCTGGCCGATTTCCGCGGCAAGCTTCGCGAGACCGATTTGCGTGACGGGCAGGGGTTTGAGCGGGCGCAGTATGTGAAGGCCGCCGGAGAGCTCGCGTAGGGGTTGGGCCGCGGTTTAGTGCCTTACGAACCGGCAAGCGTGATAAAAAACAAGTTGTTTGCGAATATCCAATATCCAACAGGGAATCTCGAATGATCAAGGCAATGAGAAAGACGCCGTTGCCCGGTCACGGCGCACCCAAGCGGTAAAGTTGGCCTTTTACTTCTTCGGGTGGCCATTCCATGTTGGCTATTGGACATTGAGTTGCGGGCTCTGCCCGCGTTGGGGAGCCGGAGATGGAAGTCTGTGTTTTGGCGAGCGGGAGCAAAGGGAACTGTATTTATGTGTCCGGCGGGGGCACCTCCCTGCTGGTGGACGCGGGTTTGTCCTCACGCGAGACGGTCGTCCGCCTGAACGAGGCGGGGGTTGCGCCCGAGTCCATCGCGGCGGTCGTGTTCACGCACGACCACATCGACCATTACCGCGGCATCGGCGTGTTCAGCCGCAGGTTTCCTGTGCGTCTTTTTGCGAATGAGGGCACAGCCGCCGGGATCGAACAAGATCTCCACATGCGGGACCCCGCGTGGGAGATTTTCGAGACGTCTTCCTCGTTTGAGATCGGCGGGCTGAACGTCGAGGCCTTCTCGGTGACTCACGATGCCTCCGATCCGGTCGGTTTTGTTTTCGACGACGGTTCGGCGCGGTTGTGCGTGGTGACGGATCTGGGGCAGGCCACGCCGTTGGTGAGGGTCAAGCTTGGCCAGTGTCACGCCGCGGTGCTGGAGAGCAATCACGACACGGACATGCTGATGCAGTCCGCGCGCGCCTGGCCGCTGAAAACGCGCATCGCGGGGCGCAGCGGGCACCTGTCGAACGACGACGCGGCGGCGCTGATGAAATCGGCGCTTTCGGAGCATTTGCACACCCTGTTTCTGGCGCACTTGAGCGAGGAGTGCAATACGCCCGCGCTGGCCTTCAATACGATGAGGCAGGCGTTAAGGGAGGCGGGACGCGAGGATGTCCGGGTTGAGGTGACGAGTCAGACCCAAGTGGGTGAACGGTTTGTGTTCTAGGTGTCATGTTAAAGATGAGGGGAAGACGGTGGTGTACGCCGTGCCCCCCGAACAAAAAGGAGGATAAGATGAAGCGCATGTGTCTTTTGTCGGGATTGGTTTTGGCGGTGGCCGGGGCGTGGGGGGAAAGCGCCTGTTGTGCGGCGGGCGGTTGTATGCCGCCGAACACGCTGACTGCCCGGGAAAAGCAGGAGGGCTGGAGGCTGTTGTGGGACGGCCAGACCGGCGAGGGCTGGTGCACCAAAAAGCTCGCCCCTTTTCCTGCGAAGGGCTGGGAGATCGCGGACGGCGTGCTGACGGTTCTCCCCAAAAGTGCGGGCGGAGGCGCGGGGGACATCATCACGAAGGAAACGTTTTCGTCCTTTATCCTGAAAGTTGATTTCCGGCTGACGGCGGCGGCGAACAGCGGGATCAAATACCTCTTCGATCCGAAAGTGAACGACGGTACGACGCTGGAGTACCAGGTGCTGGATGCGGCCCATCCGGATGCGGCGAAAGGGCGCGACGGGAACCGCAAGGTCGCCTCGTTCTATGATGTGATGCCGGCCGTCAACGCGCACCCGAAGCCGGTGGGGGAGTGGAATACCGCGATGATCGTCTGCAAGGGCAAGTCGGTTGAGCATTGGCTCAACGGCGAGAAAGTGCTGGCGTTCGAGCGCGGTTCGGAGGTCTTCCGCAAAGAGGTTGCCCAGAGCAACTTCGGCAAGTACCCGAACTGGGGCGAGCAGGTTTCGGGGCATATCCTGCTGCAGGACCACAACGACCGCGTCTCGTACCGCAACATCAAGATCAAAGTTCTGGACTAAGCGGTGGCGGGGGAAGGCGCAA
>JAQVSS010000277.1 GCA_028700415.1 Kiritimatiellia bacterium | reverse complement strand
CGACATATATTCGCCCGTAAAGGATTGTCATGCGCCGCACCAGTTCGTCCTCGCCGACCTCACCCCGTACCGGCACCTCGACCAGCAGGTGGAAATGGTTGGACATAATTGCGTAGGTCAGCACGCGCACCCCGCAGAACGCCTCCGCCCGCCGCATCATCCCCCTGAAAATTTCTTTCTCTTTATCGTCCATCCGGAACGTCCTGTCCACGATCCGGCTCACAACGTGATAGCATCCGGAGCCCTCGGCCCTCACCCTCGCGTGCCTCATACTCACGCCCCCTTTCTCCACCTGAACACTCGGCACGTTACCACCGCTCACCCGTCCATGCAACAACTTTTCTCTTCTAAATACCTGTCCCTTTGTCTCCTTTTTGTCTCCTCGGTGCAGCGGGACAGACAATCCGACACCGTGGGGAGAAACGAGTGGTGAGTAGCGCAGTGGCAGTAGGCAGTAGTGAGCGGCGAGAGAGAAGAACGCCGAACGCTGAACTCCCATGTGGCAACCTTCCCTCTCGGAAAAGCGGCGGCGTTCCACCTGAAGCGTGCCTCAGAACAGCCATCGAAAATGAATGCCGCCCCGGAGCATTTCGTCCGGAGAGAGAACGTGCCGGTCGAGTCCCCAACCCGTTGACCGCGCGCACGGCATGCTGGAGCGTCTCGATCATCAGGTCCTGCGCGTCCGTCGGGTTCCCGCACAAAAGTGTTGCGGCGGTGAGTAAACGCGGGGCATACCGTTCAACCAGAAGGCTGACGGTGGCCTCATCCCCTCCCTGCTTCAGCCGGCGGACGAGTTCGTTTACGGTGCTGCTAGAAGACTTCATGTTGTTGACACATGTCTATCAGTAAGTTGCCGTTCGCGCTGAAAAGGTTCGGGCCTTTTTCACGAAACTATAAAGCGGTTTCGCGAATCCTTACCCCACCCATTCCACACCGTTGTCCGTGTTTATCCAAAATGATGCCAGTTCTTCACTTTAACCGCAATGAGAACCGCGCTGTCCAGCTTTTCAACATCGCGCGTGTCCAACGTTGACTCTTTTCACCCCCCCCCGTATACTCCATTCAAACATGGGAACCGGAACGTTTCCGGTCTGTCGGGGGGAGGGGAAATGCAGATGAAGCGATTCTTGAAACTCATTTTGGAGGCGCCTATGAGGGGGAGTGTTCACGTTGCGCATGCAGCCACACTGTGTTGCGTCGCGGCCTTCAGCGCGCACTTTGCCTATTGCGAAGGACTGGCGTCAACCGCCGTTTCCTCGCCCACCGGGCCAGCCTATAAAGGAACATACGGAGTCAGGTGGAAGATCATCGAGAACGAAGCCACGGATTATTATCTGCCGTGCGAAAGGGTGGGAGACGCCGCGGGGCTCTCGCCTTCGGGTTTTGACACTGTTTTCCCTTGGTCCGGGATCAGGCGCTGCAACGTCTTGAAACGTGCCGACGGCACACATAAGATCACGTATGAGCATAAGCCCGGTTTCGCCCTGGACGGGTCGAACGGCAATGTCATGGTGGAGATTCCCAAGCATTACAGCAGGCGGTGTCTCCGCGACGGATACGAATACCGGTTCATCTCCAGCCGTCCGCGCGAAGGGTTCACCGTGGATCCCGCCTTTGTTGAAAACGGCGCGGAACTTGAAAAGATTTATGTCGCCGCGTACGAGGCGCACATCAGCGCGGCGGGCAAGATGGAGTCTTTAACCGGCGTGTACCCGACGGCCAACCACTCGCGAACCGAATACCGGAAGTATGCCCGGGCCAACGGGCGCGGGTACGGGACCTTCGACATCCGCACCCTGCTCATGATCCAGAACCTGTTCCTGATCGAGTACGCCGAAAAGGACTCTCAAAAAGCGGTCGGGGGCGGCTGGGGGAAAATCCTCCAGCCTCACCGGACGAATCAGTGCGTGTTGCCCGAAAAGGGCGCGAACCGGATCGTCGCGAAAGCCAAGCGTTTCCCCACGGACCTGTTTACGGGCTGCGCCGTGACCATCACCAGCTACAAGACGGGCAGAGTCATACACACGGGCCGAACCCTCACGGATGTCGTGCTGGATTCTCCTGAAAAAGGGCTGGCATCCCTTTACTTCGACGGCGAGGCGCTGGACACGACCACGAATATGTGCCTGGGCGGGGCTGCCCAGAAAACGGGCTGGTCGGATTGCCTGCCCTCGCACTCGGGGCATACCGCTCACAACGGGAACCCGCCCGGCAACGAGTACCGGTGCGCGGTCAAATACCGCCACATGGAAAACCTGTGGGGCAATGCGTGGTGCTTTATCGACGGCTTGAATCTCGATAACGGCCGGGCTTACATCTGCGAAAACATGGAAGATTATGAAAACGGCATCCTGTCAAACGCATATAAACCGGTCGCGATCACACAGCAGATCCAGACGGACAACGGCGATATCGGCGGGGAAAGGGAGGTTCATTTCCTGAAGAACCTCGGGTACGACCCGAAGTATCCATGGCTCGCTCTTCCGCAGAACTCTGTCTATGCGGACAAATCTTCCGTTAAAGGTGCCAGCGTGTTGCTGAGGAACAATCATTTCGGGGACTATTATTACCTGAGCACGGAAGCGAAAAACTATGTCCACGGGGGGGGGTTTGACCACTACTGGCGCTGCGGACTGTTCACCTTGCGCGGCTGGCAGGGCGACACGAAGACCTGGTATTTGTACGGCTCACGGATGATTTTCAAGCCCCTGTGATCCAGGGCACGGTAGCACACCGTTCTTCGGGGCGGGGTCCAACCATGTAAACAAAGGCGAAGGACTGAACTTAATCCGGAAGGGGAAAGCGATGAGATCGATAAATCAGCTGTGTTTTCTGTGCTGCGCGGGGTTATGCGTGGCGGCATCGGCGGGCGGGATTGTCAAAAGCGCGGATGTCCAAGGGCCGCCTGCGGAAAAGAAATGGAAGCTGGTGTGGAACGAGGATTTCGAGGGGACAGCCATTGACACGCAGCGCTGGCAGTACGCCTCCCAAGACGGGAAGTGGAATTACCCCGGATTTAAGACCCGGTACGCGGCCGAAAACTGCGCGCTGGACGGCAAAGGGAGCCTGATCCTTAGCCTGACCCGCGACCCGGACGGGACGGTCCGGTTCAACGGGGGTCTGCAGTCGCGGACGTTCGAGAAGGCCTTCGGGTATTTCGAGACCCGCGTGCAGTTCTCAACCCAGCCGGGCTGGTGGACGGCGGTTTGGCTCGCGGGAGTGCCGTACGGCGAAGGGACCGACACGTTCCAGTTTCCGCAGGAATTCGATATTTTCGAGGACTTCTACAAGCCGAAAGCCAAGAACGACATCAGCCACTGCTATCATGCCACAGCGGGGCTTGGCTATTACAAGGATCAGGGCGACGGCAAGGGGATCGGCGGGACCAACATGCTGGCGCGGCCGAAAATCGCCCGCTGCTCGAACGGGAAGATCGTGCAGATGGAGAAGTACGGCGGCTGGCACACCGTGGCTTTAGAGTGGTCGCCCTTGGAGCACGTTTTTTATGTGGACGGGCAAGAGACGCTCCGCCAGAGCTACCGGGAGGTCCCAATCACCACGGTCCCTCAAAGGGTCTGGATCAGCGAATGCCTGAGGACGCCCGAGAAGTTGAAGAAGGACGGTGGCCGGAACCCCTTCTACGGTTTTCTGGAGGACGCGAAGTTCCCGGACCAGTTGGTGGTCGACTACGTCCGGGTCTATGAGGAAGACCGAGGGGGAAAGACGGCACCCGCAGTCACGTTGATGCTCGACGGGAACCCGGACGAGTGGCGGCAGGACCGGCCCTTGACCTTCCGCGTCCGCGCCGATGGCCGGGACGGCGACGTGAAGACAATCTACCTTTTCTCCTCGGGTTACATCCGCGCCGAAGCGGAAGTGCCGCCGCCGGCGCCGGCCTCGGGATGGTCCCGTTTCGCGGCGCTGTTCACGAAACGCGGCCACTCCGCACTGCAGACGTTTACCGTAACCAACCTCTTTGAGGGCAGCAACACGGTCATCGCCATGGCCCGGGACAGCGACGGCCTGGTCGGCCTGTCGGTGCCGCTCCGGATCAACATGCTCACCGGCCGCGAATACACCGGCACCGCCTATCAGGGCAAACCCCAATCCATCCCCGGCAAGATTGTCGCGGGGCATTACGACGAGGGGGGGAAAGGCGCGGCCTTTCAGGACAATGCCGACAAAGGCGACCCGAGAGTGACCTGGAGGATTGCCGAGATTCCCAACAGCCTTGAATCGGCGATCCCGGTGAGCGCGCGATGGGTGACCTACCGCGTGAAGGTCCAAGAGGCGGGCGAGTATGACGTCGAGCTTTTCATGAACCGCCCGGATTACGGGAGAAAGGGAAAGGACTTCAGCGTCACTCCGGATGAAATCGTCCAGCTCGACGTCGACCGGGTCAAGGCCGCTGAATGGAAATTGCCGGCCGCCTGGAACTCCGGCCCCGGATTCCGCAACCCGCTCAATTCCATGGGCAGGCAGCGCGTCACGCTGACGGCCGGCGAACACCAGCTCATCGTGCGGTTCGACCGGGTCAAGAGTCCGCACGCTTTCTTTGGCGGTTTCGAGTTCGTCCGGAAAAGCGGGAACCCGTAATCCCCGCGCGCCCCTTGCGGAACCGTCTGTCAGGGGCGCAGGAAGTGGACGAAGAACGCGACCATGTTCCGGACGGACTCCGCATCGGGTGCATGTTCCGCCCGGTTGGTCATCGCGACCCGGTTGGTGTATCCCAACAGCCCGTTGACCCGGATGCTGTGGTTCAGGGCGGTCCAGCGTTCCGGCGGGTCTTCCGCCCCGCCGGACACCAGGAAAGGCCGGGGAGCCATCAGCGCGTGAAGGTCGGTCAGGTTATACCCCTCCTCCCGAAGTTTCAGGTACAACCCCCTGCCAGGGTTATCCCCTGTCATGAGCCCGCGTTTCCGCCACGGTTTCGGGTGATACCCCAGATACCAAGGTTCCCAATAGTTGATTGAAGGGCGGGTTTCCTCAAACACGATTCCCGGATCCGACCAGACGGCGCATGCGAATTTCTCATACAGGCAGGAGGCAAACATGGCCCATTTTCCCCCGAACGAGTGCCCCATGATCCCGATCCGGGCCGGGTCCACACCGTCAACGTTCGCCAACGCATTCCAAGCGTTGGCGGCGGCGTAGGCCAGCATGGACAGGGGCTGGACCCGGGCGTTTTCTATACTAGGGTAGTACAAGGAATAATGCTGTTGAGCCGAGGCTTCGCGCGTGCCGATGGAGAGGGTGACGAAACCCTGCCGCGTCAGTTGACGGGCAAAATCGCGGTGCGAATTTTCCTTGATGCCGACAGCCGTTTCCGGATCGTAATAGACGGTGATCACGGCCGGTTTCAGGCCCTTCCCGTCCGGAACCAGCAGGTAGCCATCCGTTTTCTCGTCGGGCGTCCAGTTAAACCTGACATGGTGCCGGGTGAAGTTCTCCCTGCGGACGGTTTCGAGGCACTCCAGCTTTTGCCCGGTGATCAGCGGCGGCCACTCCCCCATCCGCGCATGCCAGTTCGTGAGGATCTCCTCCCGCCTCCTGTTCCAATCCTCCCCCGTCTTGACCTCCTCGCCGTTGTCAAACTTAAGGGGCGACCTGAACGCGCCATACGTGCCGGCATATTCAGCCGGAGGCGAGAACGCCTGCACGGGAAACGTTCCCGTCTCGGGGGCCAAGCCCCCCCCTGTCTGGACCGCGGCGCAAACGCCCGCCGCGCCCAGGCCAACTCCCCACAACCACCGCCCTATCCTTCCGTGAACCATACGTGGCGCTCCTTTCCCGCATAGAAAATCGTAGACGCCTCCACCGCCCAAGTCAAGTCCCCCGAGCCGGATGCAGCGGTTCCAAATCAAAGGGGGAGGGATGCTGGGAAGCGCGATGGGGGAGGGCGGAGCGGCATAAAGGGCAAAGCGTGGCCACCCGGCCGGGCTCTGGCAGGTGGCGATTTGTCGTTGGAGGCAG
>JAQVSS010000031.1 GCA_028700415.1 Kiritimatiellia bacterium | reverse complement strand
CTTGCGCCCCCTGCGTCCAGGTGCAACGCCCAAGGCCCATACAGACGGACATAGTCGAGAATGCCGCGCAACATGCCCCGCGAGATCTCGTGCGACGACTCCAGCAAGATCGCCACCTGCGGGATTTTCTGGCGCATTTTCTTCTTGTTTCTGCCCCGAACCACAAGCATGCCGTTATCGTACACCGCTTTCGGAAAAAGAACAAGCGAGGGCTTGCGGGCTTGACGATACAAAAAACGGATGGACAAAGATGCGCCAAGGCGCTGAAAGAGCTTTGAAAACGGGATTGGACAGTTCGGAAAATAGAGGGTCGAGTTCGCATAATCATGGTTGAGGAACTTCCCTTCACCCCATATATTGTAAATAACTTTGCGGATGGGTATTGCGTGGGGCAGGTGAAACTCAGGAGGCGGGCATGAGAACAAGAAGCGGTGCGGGAAGGTCTTGGCAGGGGTGCCCTGCGGCTTGTGGCGCGGCTCTGCTGGTTGTGCTGGGTCTTGCGGCTCAGGCGGCGGCTCAGGCGGTCACGCCGGCGAATGTCGCGGCGGAAGCGGCTGTAGCTTGTGCGAACGCGGCGTTTTCGGGGGTGTCGTGGTCAGCGGGGTTCGTTTCGAATGTGGCGGAGGTGACGTTCGGGGAGACTTCGACGGACCGTGTGCTGGGACTCTCGTGCGTGTCGGTCGACGGGACCGTGGCGACCGGCTCTTCGCCGACGGGCATGATCGCGTGGTCAGAGGCGCGGTTCGACGCGTCTGCGGTGGGCACGTTGGTCGAGATCGGGCGCGTGAGCGGCGGCATCCACGCGACGGGGCTCACGAACGCATTCGGCATTCTGGCGTGGTCGGAGACCGCGTACGCGACAAACCCTGCGGCGGTGAGGGTCGGCACGCTGGACGGGACGGTGAGTGCGAACGTGAAACCGGGCGGGGCTGTCGCCGCGGCGGTTTGCGCCCGGACGTCGGTGGAGCTTACGCTGGCGTCGGGCGCGGTGGTGTTCGGCGGCACGTGCGGGTGGGACGCGGGTGACGGGTCGGCCACGAACGCGGCGGAGGTTTTGCGGGCGCTGCTGTCTAAGGTGAAGGCGCGGACGGCGACTGCGGCGGAGAGCAACGCGCTTGTTTCGGCTTCTTCGGAAGGGTATGCGGTTCTCGGCGGGACGGGCTCGGACAGGGTGTGTTTCGCAAGCGAGAACGTGGCGGTGTTTGGCAAGGTCGCGCTGGGCGGCGGGTACGACACGGTGACCTTGGCGGGCATCGCGTCGGGCAAGAGCCTCACGCTGCCGCCCGTGACGGGCGCGGAGCTGCTGGCGGTGACGAACTGCCCGGACGTGGCGGTCTCGAACGCGGCGGTTTTCGCGGAGCTGTATGTCGGCAGCAACGCGCTGTGCCGGCTGAAGGATCCGGCGTACACGGTTGCGGGGCTGTACGGCAGCGGCACCGTCGCGCCGCTGGGGATGCTGGCGGTGACGAACCGGATCGAGGTGGGCCGGTTCGGCGGCGCGCCGACGGGCTCGGCGCTGACCGTCACGGGAAACCTGACGCTGGGCGCGGGCCTGACCTGCGCGCTGCGGGCGGCGGAAACGGCCGGCGTGTGGGCGAACGACACGGTGGCGGTGAGCGGCGCCCTGACGGTGGCGGGCGGCGGCACGGTCGATCTCGGGTGCACGGCGGCGGCGCCGTTCGCGCTGAACACGCGGAGAGTGGTGATGACGGCGGCGGGCGGGATCGTCAATCCTGCGGCTCTGGCCGGCTGGACGCTCGCGGGTACGGGACGCGACTCCGAGACGAGGCTGCTCCGCATCGTGCGCGCGGAAGGGAACAGCGTCGTGGTGGTCATGGCGCGGCGGGGAATGATGATTTCTATCCGATAGCGGGAGGGTGTCATGAAAATGATGATTGTTTACGGTTTGTTATTTGCCCTTATGGCAGGAGCCGACCCGGTCGCGACGCAGGTCGCCCCCGGCGCGGTTCCTGAAATCACCTGGACGACGAGGCCGATGGGCGTCTACTCGCTCTACCGGTCGGAGCATGCGGAGGGTCCGTTCGACACGCAGGTCGGCACGAACGTGACCGCAACAGGATCCAGCCTGTCGCTGGCGGATACGGCGGCGGCCCCAGCAGGCTCCAAACGGTACTACCGGGTCAAGACGGAGACCCCCGGGTATCCCGACTACCTGATCATCGATGTGTCGGGCGGCACGAACGCAGTCTCATGGCCGATCACTGGGACGAACGCGGTGCCGGACCTGCTGGCAAACCCCGCCTACCGCACGACCAAGGTGGTGATGCGGATGATCAAGGCGGGGAGTTTCAAGATGTTGGGCACTTACGACGTGACGCTGACGCGCCCCTACTACATCGGGGTGTTCGAGGTGACGCAGGCGCAGTACACGAACATGACGGGTGTCGCCAACTTCGCGCAGTATCCCGGCCCGACCCGCCCCATGGACAGCATGAAGTATTCCATGGTCCGGGGCGGTACGGCGGACGGTGCCGGGTACGGGTGGCCCACAAACAATCTGGTCGCGTCCAATTCCGTCATCGGCCTCTTGCGGGCGAAGACAGGAAGCGACAACTTCGACCTGCCGACCAGCGCGCAGTGGGAGTACGCGAGCCGGGCGGGCACGACCACGCACTTTTACAATGGGACAGACGCGAACCCGGCGAATGCGTCGGATTTCTCCATGTTGACCAATATCGCGCGGTGTTTGGCCAACAGGAATATTTCGATCGGAGGGTATACGGGGGCACATGCGCCGGTGGGGTCGTACCAGCCGAACGCCTGGGGGCTTTACGACACGCATGGGAATGTTGCCGAGCTCATGCTGGACTGGCTTTACTCTGTACCGTCTCCCCTTGTTGATCCGGTCGGGCCAAACACGGGCACCCAGCGGTTGTTCCGCGGCGGCCAATCGGGTACTCCGACTACAGACCAATTGAAAAACACGGTGACCAGTTCCTATAGTCCCGATGCGCTTATTCTTGCCGGCGTGATGGGTTTCCGCCTGGCGCTGCGTCTGCCGGAGGGGGAGACGGTTCCCTTGCAGGGCGGGCCGGAGCTGCCGGCCATCACGCAGGTCGTTCCCAAGGCGGCACCCATCATCTCTTGGCCGACCCGGGCCGGGGGCGTCTACGGGCTCTTCAGGTCGGCGGACCCGTACGGGCCGTTCGAGACGCAGGTCGGCACCAATCTCGTGGCGGACGGCACCCTGCTGTCGCTGGCGGACGGGGGCGCGGCGGGCGGGAAATATTATTACAAAGTGGAGGAACTGGCGCCGGGGTATGCGCGGTACATGATTGTTGACGTGTCGGGCGGAACGAACGCGGCGGCGTGGCCGGTGGCCTACACGAATGTGATCCCCGATTTGCTTACGGACGAGTCCCACAAGACGAACAAGATCGTCCTGAAGCTGTTGCCCGCCGCCACCTTCACGATGGGGGTGCCGGTCAAGGCGGGGGTGCCGGTGACCTTGACCCGGCCGTTCTACGCCAGCGTGTTCGAGGTGACCCAGGCGCAGTACACAAAGGCGACAGGGCAGGCGAAGGGGATGACCGGTCTCCCGGCAGACACATCGTACAACAACATCCGGGGCAGCACCAACGCCGCCGATGGCGTCAACTGGCCTGTGACCACGAACAAAGTCGCGCCGGGGTCGTTCATGGGGATGTTGCGGGCGAAGACGGCGACGGAGGCGGATGTCCTGGATTTCGACCTGCCGACCGACGCGCAGTGGGAATACGCCTGCCGTGCGGGAACCACGTCGCATTTCAATAACGGCAGGAACGCGGCTTCGGCCAACGACTGGGGTGCGGTCAATGAGCTTGCCCGGACGATGAGCAACGGGAGCGGCAAAGCGACAGTGGGCTCCTACCTTCCGAACGGCTTCGGTCTCTATGACCTGCACGGGAACGTTGCGGAGTGGTGCCTGGATTGGAGCTGGGACGGGCCGGCCGCGTATGCGGTCGATCCGGCGGGGCCGGGTTCGGGCTCGTACCGCCTTCTCAGGGGAGGCTCCCATACAAGCCCGGCAACCGACTTCCTGTATTCCGCTGGCCGGGTCAAGACTTTCCGCCCCGAACAAAACGAGGGTAACATTGGCTTTCGGCTTGTTTGCCGTCTGCCGGAGTAAGGATGTTGGGCTCCGGTTGCGTGCCGGCAGGGGAAGCGGCCGGGAAATCAGGAAAAACAGGGAGGACAGAAATGACAAAAGGAATGATGGCGGGGCTGCTCGCGGGAGCGGCCGTTGCGGGCGCGTTTGGTGCGGAGACGGTGGAAATCGCCGTGGATTGCGCTGAAGTCGTTGGGACGCGTGCCTATCCGGAGCGGTATTTGAACAATTCGATCATGCACGCGCCGCCACCGGCGCTGGCGGACCGGATGGTGAAGGAGTACGGGCGTCCGAAAATCGTCCGCTGCTGGCTCCAGTTGGAAAAGATGTGGAACCGCAAGACCGGCACATACGATTTTAACCACCGGATCCCCCGGCGTGTCTATCAGGACGCGCACCGCACCGACAAACCGGATGGGACCGCCATAACCAACCGGGTGGTCTATGCGACCGAAAAATTCGAGGACTATCTTGACGCGTTCAGCCGGAACAGCGAGGAGATCCTGTTGAACATCCGCGCCATAGGCCTCGATGACGAGGCCGCCAAAGGAACCTTCCCGATGAGCATGTGGAAAGAGGTGTTCGAGAAGGGGCTCCGGCACTACAAGGAACGGTATCCCAACATCCGGTACGTCGAGGTGCTCAATGAGGCGGAGGCCGCGTCCAAGTTCACCTGCGACCAGTATTACCCGTTTTATCAAGCCGCCTACGGGATTGTCGGGAAGCTGAACAGCGAACTTAAGCCGGCCGTGCCGCTCTTGGTCGGCGGCCCGTGTACCTGCTCCTTCAATAAAAAGTTTATCGACCGGTTTCTCGACCTCTACGCACAGGACACTGATCCCCGCAAGCGGCTCGATTTCCTGTCGTTCCACGATTACTCCAGCATGCGCAACCCGTCGATCTACGGCACGTTCGAGGAGTATTTCAGGGGTCGGTTCCTGAAGGCCGGTCTTCCGGGAAATCTGCCGATCTTCATGACCGAGGTGGGGGTTGGAGGGGGGAGTAACCCGACGCCCGACCCCGAACGGAACCGTATGCAGGCGGTCGCCGAGACCACGTATGTGTACTACGCGAGGCACAGCGCGAACCTGCATGTCTTCCCCTGGGTGCTTTTCCATCTGCGCCGCCAGCTGTGCTACGCGCAGTTCACGCAGGAGTTGAACATGACGCCGTTCGGCGCGGCCGTCAAAGCGTGGTCTCTGCACAAGGACAGGGAAATCGGCACGGTGGCCACACCTGTGGCGACGAACCTTGGCGTGTATGCGATGGCCTCGCTTGACGACACGGGGGCGGCCATCCAGGTGTGGAACTATCAGGCGATGCCCGACAAAACACATCCAGAGCCCGGCCCCTCTGCCGTTGCCCGTGTGGCAATCCGCAACCTGCCCGCGAAATGGGCGCAGTCGAAACTGAGGGTGCGGCAGTATCTGATCGATTCGGTTCACAGCAACTGTTTCGCGGGTAACAAGGAAGGCAGCGGGCAATTGCAGCAGGTGAGTTGCGTCGAGACGGAGGCCAAGGCGCTTGAAAAACTCACGGTCAATCTGGAGCCGAACGCGATTTGCCTGTGGCTCGTGGACGCGCCGTAGTGTAGCGTCCCATTTAGTCTTTTCCCCCTGATAACGAATGCGTAAAATATAGAGTTCAAAGTGCCCATTGTGAAACAGCGTGGGCATGCGTGGGGAGCGGACGGAACGTGAAAACGAACGGGGAGGGACGTGATGACAAGACGGCGTGATTTCTTGAAGGCGGCATCCTTCACAGGCATGGCCGCGGTGATGTCGGGGACGGGGTGCCAGACCATGGGACGCCCCAAAAACAACGCGGGCTCGGTGATGGGGCTGCGCGCGCCCGCGCTGGACGAGGTGCGGGTGGGCTTCATCGGCGTCGGCGCGCGCGGGCCCGGCGCGGTGAAGCGGCTGTGCAATATCCCGAAGACGCGCGTGGTGGCGATCTGCGACGTGTACGAGGACCGGGTCGCCAAAAGCGCGGCGGATGTGGTGGCCTTGGGGCGGCAGGAGCCCGCCAAGTATTTCGGGTCGGAAGAGGCGTTCAAAAAAATGTGCGAGCGTTCGGACGTGAATCTCGTCTATGTCTGCACGAACTGGGAGTGGCATGTGCCGATGGCGCTCTATGCCATGCAGTGCGGCAAGCACGTCTGCGTGGAGGTGCCGATCGCCATGACGGTCGAGGACTGCTGGCTGCTGGTGAAGATGGCCGAAAGGACGCGCCTGCACTGCATGATGCTGGAGAACGTCTGTTACGGTGAGAACGAACTGTTTGCGCTCAACCTGTGCCGGAAAGGCGTCCTGGGCGAACTCGTGCACGGCGAGGCCGCCTACATCCATGACGGGCGCGGCGGCTATTTGAAGGAGAACGATAACGGCGAGGCGTTCAAGCAGTTCCGGTTCAAATGGTACCAGCGGCATACCGGCAACCTGTATCCCACGCACGGGCTCGGCCCGGTCTGCCAATATATGAACATCAACCGGGGCGACGCCCTGGAGTCCCTGGCCTCGATGAGCACCCTTCCTTTCGGATTCGGAAGCGCGGCGGCGGAAAAGTTTGGCCCGGAGAGTCCGCAGGCCAAGACCACCCGCGCGATCAGGATGGGGGACATGAACACCTCGATCATCCGGACCCGTCTCGGCAAGACGATCATGGTTCAGTTCAGTCTCTGCAGCACGCGGCCCTACACCCGGCTCAACCTGATTTCCGGCACGAAGGGCACCTTGGCCGATTTCCCGCTGCGCGTGGCGCTGGATCCCAACTCGCACGCCTGGATGAGCGACAAGGACCTTGCTGAACTTCAGGCAAAATACGCCCATCCCCTTTGGGACAAACACGGGAAGATCGCCCAGAAAATGGGCGGGCACGGCGGCAAGGACTACCTCATGGAGTTCCGCCTGTGCCATTGCCTCTTGAACGGCCTGCCGCTCGACCAGGATGTCTACGACGGCGTGACGTGGAGTTCGCTGGTGGGGCTCTCGGAGCAGTCTGTGCTGAACGGTGGAGCGGCGGTCGAAGTGCCCGACTTCACGCGCGGGGCGTGGCGGACGGCGCAGCCGCTCGGAATTGTGGAAGGGTAAAATGGCGTGCCGCTCAGGGCTTCACGGGTTGCCGCCGTCCTGTGAGGGCGTGGGTTCCGGGGCGGGCGGCAGGAGGCTGTCGAGCGCGGCGAACTGCGAGAAAATGGAGGGGGCGAGTGTTTCTTTTTGGGCGCGCGCGCCTTCATAGTGGCCGGCGAGCAGGTTCTTCTCGTGTTCGTGGTCGTGGCAGTAGAGGCAGAGGAGTTCCCAGTTGCTGCCGTCCGGCGGATTGTTGCGGTGGTTGTGGTCCTTGTGGTGCACGGTCAGTTCGCGCAAACGTTTGCCCTCGAAGGAGCGCCCGCAACTTGTGCAGACGTGCGGGAGAATACGCAGCGCCCGCTCGCGGTACCCGTCTTGGCGTGCCGCGATGTCGCGGTGCAGTTCGGCTTGGATCCGGGCGCGTTGGGCTGCGTCCAAAGGAGGCTTGTTCGGTTTCATGGATGGAACTCCGAAAGGTCAGGGGAACAGGGTTGGTGGCCGTTAGTATACCATGCCCCCCTGAGCCTTTGAAATGGGGAATCGGCCTCAAAAAGGCCTCAAAACGATAGGGAGGATGACGATGACAAAGAGCATGATGCTGGCGCTGTTCGCGGGAGCGGCGGTGATGGGCGCGTCCGCGGCCGAACCGGTCAAGAGCCAATTGCCCGAAGGCAAAAAATGGAAGCTGGTGTGGAGCGACGAGTTTGACGGCCCGACGCTGGACCGGACAAAGTGGGACTTTCGCCTGCACATCATGCAGACGCGCCATCAGACCTTCACCGACGAAGGCGTGGTGTTGAAAGACGGGTTGCTCTATCTGAACCTGATCGAGAAGGACGGGCAGTATTATTCGCCGCATCTCCAGACGGGACGGAACTTTCTGGACCGGCCGGGAGACCCTTACGGCAACGGGCTGACCTGGCCGATCGCGAAGATTGAGCCGCCCCTGTTCGCGCACAAATACGGGTATTACGAGATCCGGTGCCAGTTGCAGAAACAGCCGGGGTGGTGGTCCGCGTTCTGGATGCAGTCGCCCATCATCGGGGCGAACCTCGACCCCGCCGTGTCGGGGGTGGAGCTCGACATCATGGAAAACTTCACGCGCGACAACGAGGTCAGCCACAACCTTCACTGGAACGGCTATGGCAAGAACCACGAGGGCAAAGGTTCGGGCCCCCGGAAGGTTGCGGAGACGCCGGACCGGTTCCACACCTTCGGCATGTGGTGGAGCAAGACCAACTACGTTTTCTATGTGGACGGCAGGGAGTCGTGGCGCGCGGAAGGCCCGGTTTCGCACACGGAGCAGTTTATCCTGGTCTCGACCGAATGCATGGGCTACCGCAACGGGAACCGCGACAAGCCGTCTGAGAAACTGAAACAGGCGGTTTTGCCTGACGCGTTCGTCGTCGATTACGTGCGCGTGTACGATGAGGTCGAATAAGGGGAGGGAAGGTCGATGCGTTTTAAAGGCAAGGTGGTATTGGTAACGGGCACGAGCCGGAACACGGGCGTGGGAATCGCCGCCCTCTTCATCCGCGAGGGCGCAAAGGTCTGCGTCTGCAGTTCGTCGCCGGAGAGCACGGCGAAGGGTGCGGCCGAGTTGAGGGCGATGGGGCTGACGGATTTTACGGAAACGCCTGCGGATATCTCCGACACCGCGCAGGTGCGGGCGATGTTCAAGACGATCAGGGAAAAGTTTGGGCGGATCGATATTCTGGTGAACAACGCCTGCAACCAGGGCATCGGTCCCGCGTTCGAGGAGATGGATCCGGAGTACTTTTTGACGGTGATCAAGACCAATCTGTTGGGCACGTTCCAGGTTTCGCAGGAAGCGGTGAAAATGATGTTGAAACAGGAGGGCCGCGGCGTGATCGTTAACCTCGGGTCGAACGTTTCGATGCGGGCGATCCGCAACCGTACCGCGTACGTGTCGAGCAAGGGGGGCATCGACGCGCTGACGCGGTCGATGGCGCTTGATCTTGCGCCCAAAGGCATCCGCGTCAACATGGTCGCTCCGGGCTATATCTTCACGGACCGCTGGACGAAGCTTTCCGGGGAGACGATGAAGCGCCGGCGACTGAATGCGCCGCTCGGGGCCGAGGCGACGGCGGACGATATCGCACAGGCCGTGGCGTTCATGGCGTCGGACGCGTCGCGCAACATCTGCGGCGAGCGGCTGGTGGTGGACGGCGGCTGCAGCGCGCAGCACATGCCGGTGGATGTGGACCTGTAAGAGAGCCCGCCGCGCGGCGAAGATGCGAATGATCGAGGGGGTTAACGTTCAACGCTCAACGTTCAACTCTCAAGTGATGGACGAGAGGCAAGCTCGCCGCCAGAGGGTCAGGAGCAAACGAACGAGGGAACTTTTGAACCGTTAATCGTGCGAATGGACAGGTTCTATTCGTGGAATTCGTGCGATTCGCGGTCAGTTGGGGACATGATGGTTTCTAAACACTACAAGTGGGAGCTGCTGGCGCTGCTCGCGTGCGCATTCTTTTTCCATCAGGCGGACCGGGCGCTGTTCAGTGTTGTCCTGATCCCCATCCAGCGGGAATTGGGACTGACCGATGGGCAGATGGGTGCGGTCGGCTCCTGGATGTTCGCGACGCTGGCGGTCATGGTGCCGCTCGCCGGATTTTTGGGCGACCGGTTCAGCCGCAAGTGGATTATCACATGCAGCCTGTTGTTCTGGAGTTTCGCGACGTCCATGACCGGCTTGGCAACCGGCCTGGTGGGGCTTGTCCTCTTGCGGAGCGTGGCAACGGGCGGCGGCGAGTCGTTCTATGCGCCGTCGGCCTATGCGCTGCTGGCCTCGCACCACAAAGCGACGCGTTCCGTCGCGTTCTCCGTGCATCAGGCCGCGCTGTACATCGGTCTGATGTGCAGCGGCTATTTGGCCGGGATGGTTGAGGCCGCGTGGGGCTGGCGGACGGTTTTTTACCTGTTCGGCGGGCTCGGCATCCTGTTGGGGGTGGTCTTCGTCTTCCGGCTGAAAGACGCGCCGGCAGGGGAGCGGAAGGCGGAGGCGCATTCTGACACGCCGAAGGTGTGGGAATCAGTCTGTGTGCTGGTCAAGACCCCGAGCGTGCTGTTCGCGACACTGGGGTTCTGTGCGGTGGTTTTCGTGAACAACGCTTACGTTTTCTGGGCACCGGCTTTTGTGATGGAAAAATTTAAGCACGCGGCGGCGCCGATGACCCTGACGCAGGCGGCGGGCGGAACCATGCTGTACCACCATTTGGCGGCCTTCTGCGCGATCATGGCGGGCGGGCTCCTGACCGACCGGATGGTCGTCAAGCATCCGCGTTTCAGATTGCTGCTGCAGGGTGCCTCGCTGTTGCTGGGCGCGCCGATGATCTACTGGATCGGCGCGGCCGGCGGCGTGAAGGCGACATGGCTGGCGATGGCGGGGTACGGCGTTTTCAGAGGGCTTTTCGAGGTCAACACCCATGCTTCGCTGTTCGATGTGGTGCCGTCGAAGTACCGGTCCACCGCGGTGGGGTTGATGACGATGACCGCGTTTTTCCTTGGGACGGTTCCCACGGTGATGATCGGCAAGTTCTGCGATCTCCACGGCAAGGTGGCGGGGATTCAGCAGGGCTTCTCCGTTCTGGCGTGTGTTTACGTGCTGGGGGCTGCGGCGATTTTCTGTTCGATGATCTTTACCTTTCGGCGCGACCGTGTGGTAGAGTAAAGGGGCATTTGGAGTTTGGAGGCGGCAGGATGAAAATCACGGGAATCAAGACGTTTGTCTGTAATGCGTACCGGACGAATTGGGTGTTCGTCAAAGTGTTGACCGACGAGCCGGGTCTCTACGGCGTCGGCGAGGCGACCTTGGAGTACAAGGAGCACACGGTTGTGTCGGCCTGCATGGAACTGGAACGCGATCTGCTCGGCAAAGATCCCCGCGATATCGAGGCGCTGTGGCACAGCGGCTACCGCGATGCGTATTGGCGGGGCGGTCCCGTGCTGACGAGCGCGCTTTCGGCGGTCGACATTGCGCTATGGGACATTCTGGGGAAGAGCCTGGGCGTGCCGGTGTGGCGGTTGTTGGGGGGACAGGTGCGCGACAAGGTGCCGTGTTATGCGAACGGCTGGTTCGCGGGCGCGAAGGAGCCGGAGGAATTCGGCGCCAAGGCGGCTGAGGCAGTCGAAGCGGCGGGGTGGAAAGGCCTCAAATGGGACCCCTTCGGTTCGGCTTACCGGCAGTTGGAGCCACAGGCGTTCCGCAACGCGGTCAGGTGCGTGGAGAAGGTGGTTGAGGCCGTGGACGGCCGCGCCGAGATCCTGATTGAGGGACACGGGCGCTTTGACCTGCCGACGGCCTTGCGCATCGCGAACGCGCTGGAGGATTTCAACATCCTGTGGTTCGAAGAGCCCATCATTCCCGACACGATGGAGGCGTTGGCCGACCTGCGCAGCCGCGTGAAGGTGCCGCTTTCATTCGGCGAGCGCCTGTACGGCGTGTGGCAGTTCCGCTCGCTGCTGGAGGTGCGGGGTGCGGATTTTGTGCAGCCCGATGTGTCGCATGCGGGCGGCATCACGGAACTGCGCAAGATCGCGGCGATCGCCGAGTCGCACCACATCCCGTTCTGCCCGCACAACCCGAGCGGCCCGGTGGCGAACGCCGCCACGCTTCAGCTCGCGGCTTCCCAGCCGGGCTTCTACCTGCTGGAGACCATGGCCAGCGATGTGCCGTATCGGCGCGAGATCTGCAACGAGTCGGTTACCTTGCGCGACGGCTATATGTACATTCCCGACAAGCCGGGTTTGGGCGTGGACATCGACGAGGCCGCGATCGCGAAGTATCCTTACCGGCCGATCTCCCTGCGCCACTATGCGGGCACGCTCACCGAGATCCGCCCGCAGAACGCGGCGGCGTATTTCTCGAAGTGAGTTGAAAACACAAAGGGGGAAATGCGGATATGAGAGTGCTGGCGATGGTTGCCGCATTGGGTGTGGCAACGGGGGTGGCGGGGGCAGATAAGACGGCTGATCTGAAGGTCAAGTGGCGGGAGGAGGCGAAGCTTCCTGTTGTGGATCTGTCGCAGGACGCGGCGCGTCAGACGGTGATCGCGGCGGGAACGATACATGACTATCAGGGGCATCCGACTACGGTGCTGCTGGCGGACGGCCGGACGATTTTCGCGGTTTGGTGTCTCAACCACGGTGGCCACGCGGGGCCGATGGCACGCAGCGATGACGGCGGCAAGACGTGGACGCGCTTGGATGACCGGATGCCGGCCGGCTTCAAGACGCACCTGAACTGCCCCAGCATTTACCGCATGACCGATCCGCAGGGCAAGGAGCGGCTCTGGGTCTGGTCGGCGGCCAAAGGCACGCGCAAGGGTTCGCCCATGCCAGGCATCATGAGTGAAGATGACGGCAAGACCTGGACGGAGACGCCGCCGCTGGGCGAGGACTTTTATTGCGTGATGACCTTCAGCAGCATGGTGCGGCTCAAGGACGGTTCCTATCTCGGGCTCTACCACCGGGGCGAGGGCAAGGGCGAGGGACGCGCATTTCTGGAAGTGGTGCAGACGCTCAGCCGTGACGGCGGCTTCACATGGTCAGCGCCCCGGGTGGTTGCCCGCGTGGAGGGCAAGAAGCCGTGCGAGCCGTTTGTGTTCCGCTCGCCGGACGGGAACGAGCTGTGCTGCCTGATGCGCGAGAACACCCACACGTCGCTCAGTCTGATGATGTTCAGCCGCGATGAGGGCGTGACATGGACAACGCCCGTTGACACGCCGTGGGGGTTGACCGGTGACCGCCACGCCGGGGTTCAGGCGCAGGACGGGCGGCTGGTGATCGCCTTCCGCGACCAGGCGCCGCTTTCGCCGACACTGGGGCACTTTGTGGCATGGGTCGGCACGTACGGCGATATCCGGCAGGGCAAGCCTGGGCAGTACCGCGTCAAGCTGCTGCACGGGTATACGCTCGGGGATCTCGGGTATCCCGGCGTGGAGTTGCTGCCGGATGGCGCGATTGTGGCGACGACGTACATCAAGTATTGGAATGACGACCGCAAACACTCCGTGGTCAGCACGCGCTTCACGCTTGCCGAGACAGACGCGAGACTTTACAGGTAGAGAGCGCTTCTTGGGTTCCCCGACCCCGTTGCGGACACCTCGGGGAGGCATCGATGCCGATCCCGATAGCGATAGCGGTTGGGATGAGCTCAAGCCCCGTCGGGTATGGTAAGTGCCACCCATGAACCCCACACGAAAGGCCAGACATTTGTGACCGGGTTGGTAAAAGGGACGAAACAGACATGCCTTCAGGCCGGCACCAAAACGGAAAAAGGGGGAAAAGGCGCGTTCCGCGTCTGCCGGGCGGGATCACAGGGATCCCGGCCAAACGGCGATACGCCCTTTTTCCATCTAGGATTCCGCCCCGTATTTTCTCCTTTTGAATTTCTCTCTTGCATACCTACTATCTGGTATGTATATTGTGCCCCTTTTAAGGGGAGGCGGGTGAATGGCGCGAAAAACCAAAGCGGAAGCGGAAAAAACGCGGTTGCGGATCTTGAGGGCCGCGCTCACGCTGTTTGTGGAGAAAGGTTATGAGCGTACGACGTTCCCCGATGTTGCGCGGCACATCGGCCTGACCAAAGGTGCGGTCTACTGGCATTTCAAGAACAAGCCGGATCTGCTCGCCGAACTCGTCGTGTTCATGACCGAGCGGCACACCGCCCAGTTGGCGCGCGTGCTGTCGCATCCGGCCACTTTGGATTCGCTGGAGGCGTTGACGGATTACTTCGTGCGGCGCGCGTGTCTGATCGTGGATTCGCCGACGAACCGCCGTTTTTTTCTGATGGTGCGGCGGCTCGACTGGTCCTCCTCCCAGTTCGTGCCAGTGCATCAGCGGATACGCCGTGTGTCGACCATGCCGTATGCCATCGTCTTTTCGGCGCTTGAAGGCATGCGGCGCACGGGGGTGATCCGTCGCGACACAGACCTCGCGGCGGTGTCGTCGGTGGTAATGGTGATCTGGTTGGGGTTGCTGGAGCATGCGCTCACGCGCTGTTTGGAGACCGATCTCGAGCGCGCGCTCCGGCTGGGGTTGCAAGCGGTTTTTAACGGCGTGAAAAGTAATGTTTAGTGAGAAAGGGTTCTGTATATGAGCGAAGAGTTGGAAAAAGCGAAAGCGGCCAAGCGTGAACATCCTGCGGCCAAGGTCATGGGCTGGCTGGCGACGGCCGTATGTCTGTTGTGGCTGGGCTGGATGGCGCGGGGGCTGGTGCCGCAGAAGCCGGCCGGCGGGCCGCCGCCGGCGGCGCTGATGGGCGGAGTGGGCGGGCCGCCGCTGGTCGAGATTCAGCCGGTTGGGGAGTCCGAGGTGAACCCGCCCGCTGCCTATATCGGCAGGGTCGAGCCGATTCAGGATGTCGAGCTGCGCGCGCAGATCGGCGGGTATGTCAAGCAGGTGCATTTTAAGGAGGGTGCGCAGGTCAAGACCGGCGACTTGCTCTTCAGCATCGATCCCGAACAGTACGAGGCGCGGGTCGCGGTTCGCAAAGCGGAGATCGGTCAGGCGGAGGCGGCGCTCGACCGTGCCGAGCGCTACCTGAAGCGCTTGGAGCGGTCGGACGCTCGCGCCATCACCCAGACGGATCTCGACACCGCGCGCAGCGATGTGGCGCAGGGTCGCGCGTCGGTGAAGCAGGCGGTGGCGAACCTGGCGCTGGCGGAGTTCGACCTCAAGCACACGCGCGTCCATGCGCCGATTGACGGGCGCATCGGGCGGACGGTCGCCAATGTGGGCGACTATGTGGCGCCTTCGCTGGGGCCGCTGGTGCGGATCGTGCAGACGGATCCCATCCGCATCGCGTTTTCGGTCACGGATAAAGACTACCTCAAGGCGATCGAGAATTTTGGGGCGGAGCGCATGCAGGATGCGTTGCGCATCCGGTTCCGCCTGCCCACCGGTACCGTGCCCGACGTGGCTGGCCGGCGCGACTTTGAGGACAACACGATGTCGGCTGACACGGCGACGATTTCGGTGCGTGCGCGTTTCCCCAATGCGCACGGCCTGCTGGTGCCGGACGGTTATGTGACCGTCCTGGTCGATCTCGCCCATGCGCCAAAATCGCCCGTGGTGCCGCAGGAGTCGCTGCTGACCGACCGCGAGGGAAACTTTGTCTATGTGGTCGACGATGCCGGGGTCGCGCAGCGCCGCCCGGTCTCCACCGGCGCGATGGCGGACGGGCGTGTCGCGGTGCGGTCCGGCGTCAAGCCGGGTGAGCGCGTGGTGGTGCAAGGCGTCCAAAAGGTGATTCCCGGCCAGCCGGTGAAGGTCGCGGCGGCGAAGGAGGCTCCCCGGAAATGATCTCGGATGTCTTTATCGAACGACCCAGGTTCGCGCTGGTCATCTCGATCGTTCTGACCCTTGCCGGGGCCTTGGCGATCAAGAACCTGCCGATCACGCAGTATCCGCAGGTGACGCCGCCCCAGGTGTCGGTGCGGGCCCGCTACCCGGGGGCCAACGCGCGCGACCTGGCCAACACGGTCGCGATCCCGCTGGAGGAGGAGGTCAACGGCGTGGATGACATGCTGTACATGTCCTCGGACTGCGACGATTCCGGCAACTACAACATGACGGTGACCTTTGAGATCGGGACCAATCTGGACCTCGACATGGTCAAGGTCCAGAACCGCGTGCAGCAGGCCACGCCGCGGCTGCCCGAGGAAGTCACCAAACAGGGCGTCTCGGTGTATACGCGCTCTTCGGACATGCTGGGCTTCCTGACCCTGCGCTCCCCGAACGGAACCTTTGACCGGCTGGCGCTCTCGGACTATATCTACAACCACATCAAGAACGTGCTCGCGCGCGTGCCTGGCGTCGGCGACGCGGATGTCTACGGCCCCAAGCGCAGCATGCGCGTGTGGCTTGATGCCGAGCGGTTGGCCGCGCTGGGGCTGGGGGCCGACTCGGTGATCCAAGCGATTCAAAATCAGAATGTCCAGGCCGCGCTGGGCTCGGCCGGTGTCTCGCCGAATCCAGGTGAGATCAGGCAGGTGCTGACACTCCAGACTCAAGGGCGCTTGAACCAGCCGGAAGATTTCCGCGAGATCATCGTGCGCACCGAGGAGCAGGGGGGCGTGGTGCGGCTCAAGGACGTGGCGAAGGTGGAGTTGGGCGAAAGCAATTACGGCTTCAGTAGCATCTACAACGGGGCCGATTCCGTGTCGATCGCACTCGCCCAGAAACCCGGCAGCAACGCCATCGAGGCGATGGACGGCGTGCAGCGCGAACTGGCACGCCTGCGCGAGCGCATGCCGGAAGACATGGAGATGCTGACCGCGTACGACGCCACCAAGTTCGTGCGCTCCAGCATTCAGGAGATTGTGTCCACGCTGGTTCTGACTTTCGTGCTGGTCGTTTTCGTCTGTTATCTTTTTTTGCAGGACTGGCGCGCGACGCTGGTGCCGATGCTCACGATCCCGGTTTCGCTGTTCGCCACCTTCGCGGTGATGAAGGCGTTCGGATACAGCATCAACACGCTGACGCTCTTCGGCCTGGTGCTGGCGATCGGTTCGATCGTGGATGACGCGATCGTGGTGGTGGAACGGGTACAATACCTGATGGAGACGCGCGGTATGGACCGCAAGGCGGCGACTTATCTGACGATGAAAGAGGTGACCGGCGCCGTAATCGCCACGACTCTGGTACTGCTCGCGATTTTCGTGCCGGTGGCGTTCATCCCCGGCATCACCGGCAAGGTCTATCAGCAGTTCGCGGTGACGATGTCGGTCGCGATCTGTTTCTCGACGCTCAACGCGCTGACTCTCAGCCCCGCGATCTGCGCGACCATGCTGAATCCGCCTAAGATGCACCGGCGCGGGCCGCTCGGCTGGTTCAACGCGACGCTCGACCGCGGCCGCCGCGGCTATGTCTCGCTCTCCGTGTTTCTGGCCCGTCGTCTGACGCTGACGGCGCTGCTGCTCCTCAGTACGATCATGCTGACGTGGGTGTGTTTCAAACAGACGCCCGCCTCCTTCCTGCCGGACGAGGACCAGGGCGTGGTCTTCGCGGATGTGCGGTTGCCGGAAGGCGCTGCCAAGGAGCGCACGGAAGAGATCATGTTCGCGGTCAGCGATGCCGCCCGCAACGTGCCCGGCGTGCAGTTCGTGCAGGCGATCACCGGGTTCAGCATGATGGGTGGCCGCGCGGAAAGCGTGGGCTTCGTGATCATCGGGCTCACGCACTGGGCGGAACGGCATGCGCCCGGCCTCCACGCCGCCGCGATCATGAACACGATCCGCGGCAAAAGCGCCTCGATCACCGGCGCGGAGCTGAACTTCTTCATGCCGCCCTCCATCCCGGGGCTGGGCGCGAACTCTGGGCTCGACATCCGGCTGCAGGCGCTGACGGACAGCGATCCCGCCAAGCTGGACGCGGTGCTCCAGCAGTTTCTGGGCGAGATCAACCGTGTGCCAGGTGTGCTCTTCGCCTTCAGCGGCTTCACGGCCAAGACCCCTTCGGTGCGTATGAACGTGGACCGCCTCAAATGCGAAATGCTGGATGTGCCGGTCGCCAAGGTGTTCGCAACCTTGCAGAACTATTTCGGCTCGTTTTATGTGAACGACGTCAATCTTGACACCCAGGTCAACCAGGTGATCATCCAATCCGATTGGTCGGGTCGCCGCATGCCGGAAGACGCGCTCAAGCTGTACGTGCGCAGCTCGCGCGGCGCGATGGTGCCCTTGGGCAGTCTGGTCTCGCTGGAGAGTCAGGTCGGTCCGCGGCTTTATCCGCGCTACAACCTCTTTCCGAGCGCGGGCATTACGGCTCAGCTTGTGCCGGGCGCGAGCAGCGGCGAGGTGATGGCGCGGGTTGCCGACGTGGCCAAGCGGACGCTGCCCAAAGAGTACGCGTTCGAGTGGTCGGGGCTGAGCTTCCAGGAGCAGCGCGCGTCCGGGCAGACTGTGTTGCTCATGATCGCGGCGCTGGTCTTCGGCTACCTGTTTTTGGTCGCGCAGTATGAAAGCTGGACGATTCCGCTGCCGGTGATGTTCTCGATTTTCGTGGCGATGGCAGGCGCGCTCTTCGGGTTGAAGTTTTTGGGCATGTCGTTGAGTATTTATGCGCAGCTCGGTTTGATTCTGCTGATCGCGCTGGCCAGCAAGAACGCGATCCTGATCGTCGAATTCTCCAAGGCCAAGCGTGAGGAGGGGGAGCCCATCGTGGCTGCGGCGGCCGAGGGTGCGGGACAGCGTTACCGCGCGGTGCTGATGACGGCACTGACCTTCGTGCTGGGCGTGCTGCCGATGGTCTACGCGAGCGGCGCGGGCGCGGCCAGCCGGCGCGCGATCGGTGTCACGACCCTCTCGGGCATGATCGCCGCGACGGTGTTTGGCATCATCCTGGTGCCCGGGCTCTACTCCTTCTTCCAGTCCTGGCGTGAATGGGTCAGCAGGCTCGTCCGGCGCGGGCCGAAACCCTCTGCAAGCTCTGCCGCAGTCGTCGTGATGCTCTTGTCATTGATGCTGGGGTGCCGCGCCGTGGGCCCTGATTATCAGACACCCGAGAGCGCGCAGTCCGCCGCGCCGCTGCCGCAGGCGGTCGGGGGCACGGCTATCGACAGCGCCGAGGCCGCCGCATGGTGGACGGTGTTCGGCGATCCGGCCCTGACCAATCTGGTGGATCGCGCGCTCCGCTCGAACCGCACGCTGCATGCCGGGATAGCAAGCGTACGCGAAGCCCGCGCCCGGCTGGGTATCAGCCGTGCGGGACTTCTGCCCGAGGTGGACGCCGCCGGCGCTTACCGCCGCTTCCGCAACAGCGATAACGCGGGCACTCCGGGGAAAGGCGATTTCTATACGGCGGGTTTCGATGCGTCTTGGGAACTGGACCTGTTCGGCCGCCGCCGTCGGGCGATCGAGGCTGCTCAGGCTGAGTTCGAAGCGCAGGTCGCGACACTGGAAAACGTGTGGGTGAGTGTGGCGGCGGAGACCGCGCGTGCCTACACGCATCTCCAGACCGTGCGCCAGAGGCTGGCGGTCGCCCGCACCAATCTTGCGGTGCAGGCGGACACGTTTGACTTGGTGGACTCCCGCGCCAAGGCGGGCATCAGCGATGCGTTGGCCGTCGAGCAGGCCCGTTACAACCTGGAACGCACCCGCGCCACGGTCCCGGGACTGCTGGGCGAGGAGGAGACCGCGCTGAACGCGCTGGCGGTGCTGACCGGCACACTGCCCGGAGAACTCGACGCCGCCCTGACGGCGGCCGCGCCAATCCCCGCCGCCGCGCCGCGCGTGGTGTTGGGCATCCCGGCAGACCTGTTGCGCCGCCGCCCGGACGTTCGCGCCGCCGAACGGCGGCTGGCGGCGCAGACGGCACGCATCGGCGTGGCCGAGGCGGACCGATACCCGACTTTCCGGCTGAGCGGTTCAATTGGCCTCGAATCGCTGGAGGAGGGGTCGTTCCTGGAATCCGGCAGCCGCTATTTCGGGCTCAGCCCGTCGATCGCCTGGCCGCTGTTCCGCGGCGGGTCGATCCGTGCCAATATCGAAGTGCAAAACGCCTTGCAGGAGCAGGCTCTTGCCGGCTACGAACAGGCGGTGCTCGAGGCGGTGGGCGAACTGCGCGACGCCCTTTCGGCCTACGGGCACGAGTATGCCCGTTGCGACGCGCTCCGCAAAGCCGCGGCTTCCGCCCGGCAGGCGGTTGAACTCGCGCGGAACCGGTATGCGAACGGTTTGACGGACTTCAACAACGTGCTGGACGCGCAGCGCTCGCTGCTGACTTTTGAGGAAGCGGTGGTGGTCAGCGAAGGCGCGATTACAGGCCATCTCATCCGCGTGTACAAGGCGCTCGGCGGCGGCTGGGCGGCGATGCCGGCTCCCGCGGAGTAAACATCCTGGTTGTTGGGGAGGTGGCGGGTGATGTATGCTTACACACGTCAAACGTTTCTAAACAGAGGCCGGGATCGCGGTGCGTCAGGGGACGGGCGGGCGGTTCGGGGAAAAAAGGGGAGAAGATGAAACAGCTATCACGGCGTGCGTTTTTGCGCACCGGCACGGCGGTTGCGGGCGCGGTGTCTTTGGCGGGGTGTTCGAGTCTGGGGATCGCGCGGGCGCCGCGCTTCCGCAAGACCGGCGACAAGCTGAACATGGCGTTCATCGGTTCCGGCGGGCGCGGCGCGCAGAACCTGAAGGAGTTCTACGAATTGGGCGAGCAGGTCGTGGCCCTGTGCGATGTGGACCGGGGACGCCTCGACCAGTCCGCCAATGCGGTCAAAGAGCGTTGCCCGGACGCGCGCAAATATCAGGATTTCCGTGAGCTGCTGGCGAAGGAGAAGGATCTCGACGCGGTGGTTGTTTCGACGCCGGACCACATGCACGCGGCGGCGGCGATCGCGGCCATGAAGCAGGGTTGCCATGTTTACGTTGAGAAGCCGCTCGTGCGGACCGTGTGGGAGGCGCGCCACTTTGAGAAGGTGGCCAAGTCGTGCGGCGTGGTGACCCAGATGGGCAACAACGGCAACGGCTCCGATTTTCAGCGCCGGAAAATCGAGGTGGTGCAGTCGGGCGTGTTCGGCGAGATCTCGGAGATCCACATTTCCACAAACCGCCCCATTTGGCCCCAGGGGCTCAACCGGCCCGAGGGCTGCGACCCGGTGCCCGGAACGCTGGCGTGGGACTGCTGGCTCGGCGTTGCGCCGGAGCGCCCGTTCAAGGCTGGCGTTTATCACGGGTTCAAATGGCGTGGCTGGTTCGATTTCGGCACCGGCGCGATGGGCGATATGGCCTGCCACGGCATGAGCTTTTTCTTCCGGGCGCTGGAGCTGCACGAGGTGCTGACGGCGGAGACGGTCAAGACCACGGAGAAATTCAAGGAGACTTTCCCGCTCGCTACGACGGTCAAGCTGGTGGTGCGGAGCGGCCGCCAGCGGAAACCGGTCACGGTCTACTGGTACGACGGCAATACGAAACCCGCGGACGAGGTGTGCCCGGAGGCGGTCGCGACATGGGGAAGCATGCCGGCCCAGAGCACGCTGATCATCGGCGATAAGGGCAAGATGATGAACGACGCGGTCTGCATGAAAGGCGAGCCCAAATTCCGCGGGTTCGCCCAGCATGATGCGACCAAGGATACGCCGGTCACGCTGCCTCGCGTGAAAAACCATCACTGGGAATTCGCGGAGGCGATCCGCGGCGGCGCCAAGCCGTTCTCGCATATCGACCATTCCATACCGCTCACGGAAATGGTGCTTTTAGGCTGCGTCTCGCAGCGGGTTTCAGGAAAACTGAAGTTTGACGCCAAAGCGTGCCGTTTCACCAACAGCAGCGAGGCGAACCAGTTGCTCAAGCCGTATATCCGCGACGGCTGGCGGATCGGTTAAAAAACTATTCATTCAAACCATACAGGGAGATAACATGCACATGCAGGACAGAGTTTTTTCACGCAGAACGTTTATGGGCGGGGCGGCGGCACTGGGCGCCGCGTCGATGTTGCCGGGGTGCCGTTCGATTTGTGGAAGCAAAGGGCCTTGGTCCAAGTTCGGTGGGGTGCAGATCGGGGCCATCACGTACAGCTACCGTTCGATGCCCGGCGGGGCGGAGGCGGTGCTGCGTCATGTCGTCAACAGCGGCATCAACTCGATCGAGCTGATGGGCGATGTGGTCGAGAAATATGCGGCCGGCTCCTTGGAGAAGGTTGCGGAGCTGCGCAAGATGTACGCGGACGCGGGCGTGGGCATCCACATCGTCAAGTTCGGCAACATCGGCGACAAGTCCGTGACGGACGAGAAGGCCGAATACTACTTCAATGCGGCCAAAGCGCTCGGCGCCGGCGCCATCACGCGCGAGATTTCCGAGGAGGCCGCCAAGCGCGTCGGCCCGCTCGCCGACAAGCACGGGGTCAAGGTCGCCTTCCACAACCACACGCAGATCAACGCGACAACCTACGACGGCCCGATCCTGTCGTACGGCAAGAACCTTGCGATCAACCTGGACATCGGCCATTACGTCGCCGCGAACGACGATTGCGTGCTGGCCATTATCGAGAAGTACCGCGACCGCATTTTCAGCCTGCATCTCAAGGACCGGAAAACCAAAGCGAATAAGGGCGCCAACATGCCGTTCGGGCAGGGCGACACGCCGGTGGCCGAGGCGCTGCGGCTTCTCAAGAAAAAGGCATGGCCCATTTATGCCGACATCGAGTTGGAGTATCCCGTTCCGGCCGATTCCGACGCGGTGAAAGAGGTCGCGAAGTGCGTCCAGTTCTGCAAGCAGGCGTTGGCGTAGTCAATACGGAGGGTGAGACGCATGAAGAAGACACGAGAGGGCATGCACACACGGCGTGAGTTTGTGAGGAACATGGGGCTCGCCTGCGCGGGCCTCGCCGCGCCGCGCGTCAGCGCGGGGGCGGTGGTGGGGAAAAAGATCCCGGTGGGGATCCAGCTCTACTCGTTCCGCAAACAGGCGGCACGCGATTATCCGGGCGTCATCAGGAAGGCGGCGGAACTCGGTTTCCAGGGCGTGGAGTTCGCGGGGTACGGGCCGTACGGCGAAAAGCCGGGGGAGCTGCGCAAGATGCTGGACGACGCGGGGCTCAAGGCGTTCGGCACGCACACGGGCTACAACTTGGTTATGCCGGACACGATCCAGAAGACGATCGCCTTCCACAAAACCATCGGGTGCCCTTACATCATCGTGCCGTGGATTGACCCGAAACAGATGGAAAGCAAGGACGCTTGTCTCAAGGTCGCGGAAATCTTGACGCGCGCGAGCGAAACCGCTCAGGCCGCGGGACTGCATGTGGGATACCACGCGCACGGTGGCGACTTCAAAAAGATCGACGGCGGCTTGACGGCGTGGGAAGTGCTTTTCGATCACACGCCCCAGGCGTTTGTGCACCAGATTGATTTCGGGAACTGTCTCGGCGGCGGGGGCGATCCTTACAAGCTGATCGAGCGCTATCCGGGCCGGTCCTTCAGCGTGCATCTGAAAGAGCACGGCGGCCCGAAGGGCGCGGTGTTCGGCCAGGGCACGGTCGACTTCAAACGCGCCATGGCGCTGTGCAAAAAGGTCGGCGGAACGACCTGCTACATCATCGAGCACGAGGACGATCCCGACAACGCCTTTGAAGCGGCCCGGCGGTGCCTCGCGTACGTCAACGCGCTGTAGCGGACGCAGCCGGTTCCAGCCGCAGGTCGGCCCACGCGCCCCAGTCCCCGACACTGTTGCCCTTCTCGCCCACGTCGGTGAGGAGCAGGAGCGATATGGCTTTCCCGGCCCACGGGGTCAGCGCGCCTTCCAGCGC
>JAQVSS010000276.1 GCA_028700415.1 Kiritimatiellia bacterium | reverse complement strand
TGGCGGGGCTGACGCACAACACGGAGTTGAACGTCGTGGTGCAGGGCAACCAGAACCACGCGGAGCTGGTCCGCTGGTTCGACGAGCTCTGGAAAGAGGGGCAGGATTTCGACGAGGCCCTGATGGCCGAGCTCAAGGCGTCCTGGGCGGGCTCGGAGGTCCGCCCGTACGACATCTACATGAAGACGCTCTATGCCCTCGTGCGCGACCGTCTGGAGAACGAGGAAGATCAGGAGTTGCTTTGGGACGACGAGATTTTCCGGAGACTGGCGAGCTTCCAGAAGGTGGCGGTGCGGCAAGCCGTGCAGATGATGAGAGATTATGGCGGCGCGTTCGTGTCGGACGTGGTGGGGTTGGGCAAGAGCTATATCGGCGCGGCAATTACCAAGCATTTCGAGCGGACCGACCACGCCCGCCCGCTAATTCTGTGTCCGGCCCCGCTGGTGGATATGTGGGAGCGGTATAACGAGGTTTACGAGCTCAACGCCCGCGTGCTGTCCATCGGATTCCTGCGGGAGGATGACGATGCCGGGGCGGCCAAACTCCTGAACGACATCAAATACAAAGACCGCGATTTCGTGCTGATCGACGAGAGCCACAATCTGCGCCATCCGGATACGCAGCGGTACAAGGTGGTGCAGGCCTTCCTTTCGACCGGGCGGCGGTGCTGCCTGCTGACGGCCACGCCGCGGAACCGGAGCGCGTGGGACGTGTACCATCAGCTCAAGCTGTTTCATCAGGACGACCGGACGGACCTGCCGGTCGATCCGCCCAATCTCAAGGAATACATCAAGCGGGTTGAAAAGGGCGACCGCAAACTGCCCGATCTGCTCGCGAATATCCTTGTCCGCCGGACGCGCCAGCACATCCTGCGCTGGTACGGGTTTGATGCCGAGACGCATGAGCCGGTCGACCCCAGCCGCTTTCAAGAATATGTGACCGGAAAGCGCAAGGCCTACGTGTTTGTCGGCGGGAAGCACCAGTTCTTTCCGAAGCGCGAGTTGGAAACCATCGAGTACAGCATTGAGGATACCTATCAGGGGTTGTATCAGGAGCTGCGCGGATATCTCGGCAAACCCCGCAAGGGAAAGCCTGTCAAAACGAGCGCTGACGGCGAACTGACGTATGCGCGATACGGGCTCTGGCACTATGTCCATGCGGACAAACAGAAAAAGGAACCGTATGTCAGCCTGCAGCGGGCCGGGGCGAACCTGCGAGGACTGATGCGCGTCTTGCTGTTCAAGCGGTTCGAATCCAGCGTGTACGCCTTTCGGGAAACCGTCAAGCGGCTCCTCAAGATCCACCAAGCCTTCATCGCCTCATTGGACGATGGCGTTGTTCCGGCGGGCGAGGACGCGCAAGCCATCCTTTACGAAAGCGATGTTCTGGATGAGTGCGATCTCGTTGAGGCGCTCCGCAACGTATCGAAACGGTACGATGTGGCTGATTTTGACCTGAAGGCGTTGCGGCGCGATATCGGGCACGATGTCGAGCTGCTCCAGAAGGTCTTGAAACTGGTCTCTCCGATCACGCCGAATAGAGACGCCAAACTTCAGACCCTGGTCGCGCGGCTGTCCGGCAAGCAGTTGAAGGGGGCAAAAGTCCTTGTTTTCACGCAGTATGCCGACACGGCGAAATATCTGTTTGCCAACTTGAACCCGAATGGCGCGCATCCCGATATCGAGGTTATCTTCAGCGGGGACAAGAGCAAGGAACGCGTGGTCGGCCGGTTCGCGCCCAAGGCGAACCCGGAATACCGCTTCGTCAACGATGAGGCGGAGTTGAGCACGGTGATCGCGACGGATGTGCTTGCCGAAGGCCTGAATCTTCAAGATTGCGACAACATCATCAACTATGATCTGCATTGGAACCCGGTCCGGCTGATCCAACGTTTCGGGCGTATTGACCGTATCGGGTCTGACCACGAGCGCATTTTCGGGTTCAACTTCTTGCCGGAGACGAAGCTGGACAAGAATCTCGGCTTGCGGGATATCCTGCATCAACGCATTCAGGAGATTCACGACACCATCGGAGAAGACTCGGAGATTTTGGATCAGACGGAGACGTTGAATGCCGAAGCGATGTATGCGATCTATGAGACGCGCGGCGGCGCTCCCGTGCAATTGGACCTGTGGGGCGGGACCGAGGATGAGTATCTCGATCTGAACGAGGCCGAGGAAATGTTGCGGCAGTTGAAGAAGGACAACCCGGCCGAGTTTGAGCGGATCGCCAGACTGCGGGACGGCATCCGAACAGCCCGGCCCTCCTTGAACCGGGGCTTTTATGTGTTCTGCCAGGCGGGACGGTTCCAACAGCTGTTCCTGGTGGATGAGAAGGGCGAGATCGTTTCCCGCGACGTGCAAAGAACCGTGGGAGCCGTCAAATGCGCGCCTGAAGCCAAAGCTGCGCCTTTTCCGCCGTGCTATAACCAATCGATTCAGGCGATACAGCGGCTGTTCGCGGAAGAGGTCCGGCACCGTGAGTCTGAACGGTCCTTTACGGCAAACCTGACCCACGGTCAGCTCTACGTCCTGCGGGAACTGCGGATGTTGTTTGAAGCCACGCAAGACGAAGATATCCGGCAGAACGTGAACGTGTTGGAAAAGGTTTTCAGAGGCACGTTGACTGGCGCGGTCAAGCGCGAGCTGAATCAGTTACGGCGCAACGGAGTGACCGGTGAAAGCCTGCTGAAGCGGTTGTCGGACATCTACTACCAACACAATCTCAAAGACGCGGCCGCGCAACGTAGTCTTCAGATGGGAGACCGGCCCATCCCACGGATCATTTGCAGCGAAGCGTTTGTGTGACAGCATGGCCGTCCGTCCTCCAACTCCACACGCGGCCCGCTTCCGACAGTTTGCCGTCCGTCCCGAACCTCACGCCCTCGGCTTTCAGCAGGGCGGCCTTGCGCCTGATCTCAGCCCCCTCCCGGCAGCCGCAGAATCCGCCGATGGAAAGATCCGACGCCACGACCCGGTGGCAGGGCACCTCCGGCGCAAACGGGTTTGACCGCAACGCGCCGCCCACCGCCTGCGCCGACCCGCACCCGACCCGCCGCGCCAACGCCCCGTAGGTGGTCACATAGCCGCGCGGCACTTCCAGCAGCGCCTCATAGACCTTGCGCCTGAACGGGGTCACCCGCGGGTGCGCGGCGATCCTCCCGGCAAGCGCCGTTCTCCCTGTTTTCATTGGGCGGCCTTGACGGCCGCGACCAACTCTTCCGCCTGTGTCACGCCCACAAACTTCTTGCCCGGCTTGCCGTCTTTGAAGACGATCAGCGTCGGGATACTGCTGATGCCGAACTTCTGCGAGGTCTGCGGCGCGTTGTCCACATTGACTTTGGCGACCTTGGCCGCGCCGCCGAGTTGTCCCGCCGCCTTCTCCACGATCGGCCCCTGCGTCCGGCACGGGCCGCACCACGGCGCCCAGAAATCCACCAGCACCACGCCCTGCGCGGTCTGCGCGGTGAAGTTCATGTCGTTCAGCTCCGCCACCTGCGAAGCGGTCTCCCCGGCCCCCGCTACCCCCGCCTGTTTCGCCGCCGCCGGCACCGCCTCGCCGCATCCCGCCAGCACCACGCAGCCGCACACGCCCACCGCCAACATCCGCGCCGTTTTTTTCATACGCCCTCCCTTTACCGTTTTGACGGACGTCAGTTTAACAGGAAGCCCGCATGACCGTCAAACCGGCCGGATGAAAAACGCCCTCGCGTTCCCTTTCCCCGTGTGTTACGTTTTTCCGGTCAACCACACAACGACGACTCTTTATGCCCCCTTCCACCCCCCATCTTTCCCGCAAACACCGCCCGCGCGGCCTCGAGATCCTGTACGAGGACCGCGACCTCTTAGCCGTCAACAAGGAACCCGGCGTCCTGACCACCGGCACGCGCCGCGACGAGGTCTTCACCGCAGAGAACGCGCTGAACGACTATGTCCGCAAAGGGTGCGCCCGGTCCAGCAAGCACGTTTACCTCGTCCACCGGCTCGACCGCGAGACATCGGGCGTGCTGCTCTTCGCCAAGACCGAGGAGGCCCAGCAGCAGATCAAGGACAACTGGAAGAGCACCGAAAAGTTCTATCTCGCCGCCGTGTACGGCCACCTGAAAGAGCCCGGCGGCGTCTTCTCCAGCTATCTGGCCGAGAACGAGGACCAGTACGTCTACTCGGTCTCCAACCCGAGCAAGGGCAAGCTCTCGCAGACCGCCTACACCGTGATCAAAACGACACCGGCGCTGAGCCTCGTGAAGATCAAGCTGCTGACGGGCCGCAAGAACCAGATCCGGGTGCAGTTCACCGAAGCGGGCCACGTGGTGGTCGGCGACCCGAAATACGGACACAAGGGCCCCTTTCACGAACGCCTCTGCCTGCACGCGAAGTCCATCGCCTTCGACCATCCGCACAGCGGCAAGCGGCTTTTCTTCGACACGCCGATCCCCGAAGTTTTCATCCGGCTCGCCGGCGGCCTCACCGAAGCCGAGTGGCAGGCCGCGGCCGTCGAAGTATAAAGGGGCGGGAAAGCCGTCTAAAATGGGTTGCGCCCGGTATCCATACTCTGTTATCATGAATCCATACTTAATGGAGGTGAATGATGATCACAGCGATTGTCGCCGACCGGGGGCAGGTAACCATTCCAAAGACTTTGCGTGACCGGATGGGTATCCGGCCCGCCACTGTTTTGTCTTTCAGCGTAAAAGATGGTGCGCTGATCGCAGTGAAGGCGGTGAAAGAGGATCCTGTCTCTTACGTTCTCGGATGCCTGAAAACCAGCCGTTCCAGCGATGCGTGGATGGCCGAGTTGAGGGGTAAGCCATGATCACAGCCATCGACACAAACGTGCTGTTGGACGTCTTCACGAATGACCCCGCGTTTGGACAGGCGTCTGCCAGCGCGTTGCGCACCTGTCTCGCGGAAGGAGCCCTGATCGTGTGCGATGTGGTTTGGGCGGAAACGTTCTCCGTTTTTCCGAACGAGCGGTTGTTCCAGTACGCGATGGAACAACTGCAAATCACTTTCTCCCCTCTGTCCGCTTCGGCAGCCTCAAGGGCAGGACGGCTATGGCGCTCTGCCCGTGAAAAAAAGATGCCCCGTCATGAGCGGGTAGTGGCTGACTTTCTTGTTGCGGCCCATGCATCGGAATGCGCCGACCGCCTACTGACACGCGACCGCGGCTTCTACCGCACCTATTTCAAAGGCCTCACGGTCTTGGAACCGCCTCGCCTTTCGAAGAAATAGGCAGCCCGTCAGGCCTCTTCGGGCGGCAGCGAGCGGGGATCGCGGGAGATGACCCAGATGCAGCGCGACCGCGCCTTGCCGCCCTTGTAGGGGGCAACGTGGAACCGCCGTGAAAAGAGATTCTCCTGGCGCAAGCGCTTTTCGAAGGCGCTGTCGATCGAGCCGGACCAGACCGAGAGGCACCCCTTCGCATGCAGGGCACGCATGCAGGCCTGGAGCCCCTCGCGGCTGTAGAGCCGGTCATTGCCCTTCGAGGTCAGCGCCTCGGGGCCGTTGTCGACATCCAGCATGATGGCGTCGAAAGCGTGCTCCGACTGCCGGATGAGCCCCGTGACATCGCCGAGTTTCAACACCACGCGCGGGTCGCGCAGCGGGTCCTTGTTCAGCGCGCCCAGAAAATCCCGGTTCCACGCCACGACCTCGGCGATCAGCTCGCTCACGACCACCGAGGCGTCCGGCTGAAGCAGGTCGAGCGCCTGACGCAGCGTGTAGCCCATGCCCAGCCCGCCGATCAGCACCGTCGGGTTCGGGCGCCCTTGAATGCGCGCGCACCCGAGCCGCGCGAGCGCGAGCTCGGACTCGTGCGCGCGGCTCGTCATCAGTTCCTGCCGGTTCACCTTGATGGAGTAATCGGCGTCGTGCTTGTACAGCGCCAGCTCCTCCCCGTCCGGGGTCCGGGCCGCAGCAATCTGGAGCGTCGGTTTCATATCCGTAAAATCCCATACCCGGCGCTTCGCCGTCAATCCGCATTTTCGGGCATGCCCGTCCCC
>JAQVSS010000275.1 GCA_028700415.1 Kiritimatiellia bacterium | reverse complement strand
CATTCGTTTCCGCCAGGCGGCTTGGAGTTGCGTCCGCTGTCCAAGGAAGCGTTATTTTTCAAGGTGTGCTATCGTCAGATTTCGCGACCTTTAGAGGATGACGGTAACATTATGCGCGTTGCCGCTCAGAAAACAACAAACCATGCTGTCCGATTGTCTCATGCAGATGGCGGCATCAAGGTTGAAAGTCCTTGGTGGGCTATTTATCATGACAAAAAGCGCGGGGGATTGATTGCAAGCGTGAAATTCACTTGCGCGTCCGGCCGGAATATATTATCCGGCCCCGAGACTCTCTATCTTTTCTCGGATGGTTCTGAATACAGCAGTGTATATGACAGAGATCCGTCGTTCTTGCTCGATGGTGAGACATTGACCGTTAAAGGCGGGCTAAAGAGCGTTGACGGAAAGTTTTGCGGGGTGACATACGTGACCCGCTATGAGTATTCAGATATATGCGTCAAACGGAATACGGTTTTTTATCCGCGCAATGCTGTTAAATTCAACCGTCTTGGAGTTGTGAAACTCGATTTTATACCGATGTTGGATGATTGTGGCTATAAACCGATTGTGGCATCGTTCAAGAAAGCAATATTTCCCGGCGCTTCTCTTGTCAACGGTTCGGCATTGGGCTTTGGTTTTCTGTCCGTATTTAAGACAGGCGGTGAGGGGATGGATTTTGTTCCCGGAGCCGATGTCCGACAGTGGAGAAATCAGATCACCTCATCGCAAAACGAAAAAAGGTGGCAGGTTTGCGGCAATGATTTTGGCGGGGCGTCTATAATCGTCGAACCATTTGCGAGTGAGCAGAAACAGGCGGAAATGACATGTAGCGCCAGTTTCGATTATTATTACGGTTTGCCGCAGCTCAATCATCCAATCGGCCAGCGCAACTTCCCGATGAGATATCCCCGATGGTGGTTTAAAGAGGATTGGGTGGACGAAAATGTAATTTCTGCAGCGGCTCAAGCGGGGGTAACGATAGCTATTGACGGCAATTACGGAGCTAATTGGGCTGGCGAGCCTGTGCCGCAAAGGTTTACAGAAAGCGAGCGAAAAACGTTTGATGCCGACTTAAAAAGAGTCAAAACTTGGCAAAAAAATGGTGTGAAAGTTGTGCCTTTCATAGGCAAAGGGCTTATAAAGAACAAATGGCTTACTGATCCGAATGACCTCATGTCATGGAGCAAGATGGGAAGAGATGCCGAGCCCGTTTCAACGCCGTGGGATGCGGCCATGATGTGCCATTGCTCCGATAGTTTCAACAGGTTTTATAAAAGTTTTCTTGTTGAGTGGAGAGATGCATTCGACCTGAACGGGTTTTATTTCGACTTTTGTTATCCGCAAGGGCCGTGCTTCAATTTCAACCATGCCGGTTTCGAACATTCTGATGTCGACGCATTACTTGAATTTATGCGCTGGGGCCGCGCAAAGTTTGATGTTTTATATGGCCATACAGGATACGCGCCGACAATAATGTGCGAGAATCTTGTTGATCTTACCTGGGTCGGTGAGGAAATAAACTATTGGTACAGTAATGACGGGTGTTTACCTGATGTCAACCAAATGCGACAATATTTCTGCCGGATTCCGAATGTCCAGAAAATCATTGACCCGTTTATTCTGTCAAGGTGGCGTATGTTACCTCAAGAGCCTGTGCGGGAAAGGTTTCGTTACACCGATACAGACGCCCCTGAGTTTTTTTGTCGAATGGCGCTCTGTGGTCTTTTTTCCGAAGCTAATCTCGAAGCTGCGGCGCCGCTTTCCGTTAAGGAAGTCCGGTCGCGCATGTCACCATGGTTTGAGTCATTCGCACTTTTTAAAGGCGTTGATGGCGACGGGCTCCGATTTAAGGACTGGCGAGATCAGAATGCCGTCATTACGGGCAATTCATCTGTAAAGGCTTCGATCTATTGGAACTTGAACTCGGCATATTTGATTATAGGTAACCCGCAGTCTGTAAGAAGACAAACATACAAAATTATGTTGAGAATTGATGCTTTTGGATGGACGCACGACAATGACGCATTTGAAATATGCCGGTTGCCGACGGGTTCGTTTCCTCCGCAAATGATCCCTTTTAATGCACTGACAGGCAGCGGGGTCTCGGGGGAGCTGGATGCGTATGAGTATCGGGTATATAAGATTCGGCCAATAAAGCGGACAAATGAAAAGTGAATATGCTCGTGAGTTTTTTTATTTCAAACCCTGTTCGTTTCAAACTTATGTTAAGAAGATGTGAGAAAATGCGGCTTCTACTGCTGGCGGCGGGAGCGTTGTTGACAGGTGCCACGAGTGCGGCAGAGCCGGTTTTGCTGAAGGGATACCAAGGCAATCTGAGCGTGGCTGTCAACGGTTTGAGCTTTAAGCCCGCCACTTCGGCCTGCCCGTCTTTAAATGCGACGGTCGCGCCTTGGTGGGCACTTAATTTGACGCCTGACACATGGCCGTCCGTTACGGACAAGGATTTGGTTTTGACCGACAAGGGACAGACGGCAAGAATTGAGATGTCGCAGGACGGTATAAGCATGATATACGAAAAGCTCACGGATGGTGTCCTCTCTTTCCCTATATGCCTGACAATGACTTTCAGTTCAAGAGACGGCGGTTTCGAAGTCGGCGGAACAATCAGGAACGGGGCGCGGGGTTGGCTGATAACTGGTTTCACCGGTCCGGTCTTGAACGGTATTGAGGCGGATATTTCCGCGCACCCCGTCTTGATGCCGGAAGGTTTCGGCAAGAAGATCAACCGGACACCTGTGGCAAATTATGACCAAAAGGTTTGGAGTCCGCTCGGGAAAGGATATGAAAGCGCTGTCGCCTACCCGAGCGCGCGCGGTACCATGCAGTGGTTAGCTTTCGCGGGGCGCGATGGAGGTCTATATTTCGGCAGCCACGATCCTCTTCATCGCTCGAAACGCTTGAGTGTGCGCTACGATCCCGCCAGCCTGCTTCTCGGCATGGCTATAAGGCATGACTTCTTTTGCCGGAGCGGCGAGAGTGCCGAACTTCCTCCGACCGTGATTAAGCCGTATACGGGCACCTGGCATGCGGCTGCCCGGATTTATCGCAAGTGGTTTGACGCGAACACGGAACTCCGTGACGTTCCTGCGTGGGTGAGAGATTCTTCGGGATGGCTGCTTAGCATCCTGAAGCAGCAGAACGGCGAAATCATGTGGCCGTACACATCGCTTGACAAGCTTTGCGATGTGGCCGAAGCGCGCGGGCTGGATATCCTCGGGCTTTTCGGGTGGGCGCACGGCGGGCACGACCATTTGTATCCCGATTACAATCCGTGCCCTGATATGGGAGGGGTGGCAACTCTTAAAACAGCATTAGCCGAGGTGCGGCGTCGCGGCAAACGTTCGATAATTTACGCTAACGGACAGCTACAGGAGATCGATGCGACCGATTTTTGGCGAACAGCAGGCAAGGATATTGCAATCATGGGTAGAAATGGAAAAAAATATCAACAAACTTACCATAAGTATAGCAATATCCCGGTTTATCGCTTCGCTTTGGGGTGTCTGCACGCGCAGGCATGGTATGACCGTATGTTGGCTTTGGCGATGCAGGCTAACGAGATGGGGGCGGACGGAATCCTTTATGACCAGTTGGCTATTATGGCGCCGATGGCTTGTTACGGCGAGGGGCACGGGCACGCTGTCCCATCCTTGGTTCACGAGCGCGAGCGGCCTATCTTTCTGAGGCGCATCGCTGACCACATGCGCCGGATCAATCCCGAGTTCATTGTGATGACTGAAGGTTTGCACGATTGCGCTCTGGACGCGGTTTCCATGTTTCACGCATGCCAGACCGGGGCTTTCCAAACATCGGCCAAAGAAATGCGGGAACGCTTAAAAGCTGTGCGAATCGCGGACGTTTTTCCCGAGATGTTCCGTTACACATTCCCAGAGGTGATCAGCACGGTGCGTGTGCCTGCCCCCATGATGGACCGTGATATGGTGAACTACACCTGCGTGTACGGGCTGCGCTATGAGATCGAGTCCCGCTACGGTCCGGATGTGACCTACCTGCTTGAAGGCCGCGTGCCGGACGCGGCCGATTACGCGCATGTGAGCTACAAGCCGGACGTGGCGACGATGAAGGCCACGCCGCCGGCCGAAGCCGCGCGTTATATGAAAGAGGCGATTGATTTCCAGCGCAAAAACGCGGATATATTCTGGAACGGGCGGTACACAGACTCCGAAGGGTTTGCAGTGGAGGGACGAAGTCTCTTGGCTAAAGGTTTTGCAGCGGATGGCGAGTTTGGTGTCATAATCTGGAATCTCGCCTCGGAACCGCAGTCCGCGTTCCGCGTAAAAGTGCCCGGGCATGTTCTGGTGTCCGCTTCCGAACCCGGGCGGGATCAGGCAGAACCGTTCGCGGCGTTGGCCGAAAACGGGCTCCGGCTGTTGCGTTGGAAACGTCCCTGAAGGCACCTGATTAACTACGTGGACAGGTTGAATCATCAGTTCATTTATGAATGACTTCATCATGGAATATTTCGGTTATAAAGAGTGCATCGCGCTGTCAAACAATACGGGATGCAGGGTTGTTTTGTGTCCTGAGGCCGGCGGGCGTGTGCTGGAATACTCTCTCAACGGTGTGAACGTCATTTATCTTAATCCGGCGCAGAAAGGCTGGCGTCATGAGCCCGGCGCCCCGGCGGACGATCCGTGCGGCGGGCGTTTCGATGTGGGGCCAGAGTGGACGATCCCGCCGCACACTGACTTGTGGCTGGGCGATTGGCGCGGCGAGACCACGGGAGAGGGCCGGGCGCGGCTGACAAGTCAACGTGACCGCTTGTCTGGTTTGAAGGTGACGCGAAGCTTCGCGCTGACGCCGGACAGCCCGCGCCTGCGCGTCGAGCAGCGCGTTTTTAACGACTCCGCGCGGCAGGTGGTCTGCTGTCACTGGAGCCGTACGCTCGCGACCGGCGGCGGGATCGCGCTGATACCTTTGTCTCCCTGTAGCCGCTTCCCGAGGCACTACATCCGGTTCGGGCCCGGTCCGGTGATCAACTTCCGACCTGAAGATCCGAACATCCGTGTGCGCGAGGGCTTTTTGGAAATCCTCGGTACCCCGCGGCAGCCCAAGCTCGGAATGGACAGCGCGGAAGGCTGGTTCAGTTACCTGACGCGATCCGGCCTGTTGTTCACCAAACGGTATACGGTGGCGCCCGACAGGGTATACGGGGAGGTGGCCAGCCTGACGATTTCGATCTGGTACTACAAGGACGAGATGTGCGAGCTGGAACCGATCGGGCCGCTTGAGCGCCTGAGTCCCGGGGAGTCGTTCAGCTTCAGCGAAGAATGGGAACTGCATCCGTGGCGCTATCCCGCGCCCGGGGAGAAAGTTGATTTGGAAGAACTGTCGGCTCAACTTTAGTATTTGAAAAGATGGGCGAATGAGGATGACATGTTGTGAACCGTCACATGGACAGAAGATCGGGGGGGCGCCTGCGCGGCGCGGTTTGCGCGCTTGCATGGGCCGTTTTGTGGGCCGGCGCGCTCTCCGCGGCGGAGGCGCCGCTGGCCTTCGCCTACCGCTCGTTCTGGCCGGAGTTCGGGGCGATGGCGCAGTTCCGCGACGCGGGGGTGGATACGGTCTGCGTTTTCGCGGCGAACACGGACAACTCGCTGGGACAGCCGTACTGCAAGTATCCGCCGGTCTGGCGCTGGTTCGGCAAGTACGACTTCGATTCGCTGGACAAGCAGTACGACGACGTGCTGGCGGTCAACAGCAACGCGCAGTTCATCTGCATGATCGACCTCAACACGCCGGTCTGGCTGCAGCGGCAACTCTCGGGAAGAGGCCACAGCTCCGAGTGCGAAAGTTTCTCGATGCTGAGCTGCGCCTGCGCTAACCCGGAGTGGCGCAAAGCCACGGGCGAGTATCTGGAGGCCGTGGTCAAACACATGGAGGCGCGTTACGGCGACCGGGTTAAGGCCTATCTGCTGGCGTGCGGGCAGACCGACGAGTGGATGGACTACAGCCGGGGCG
>JAQVSS010000274.1 GCA_028700415.1 Kiritimatiellia bacterium | reverse complement strand
ACTCCGTTCGTTGTCACATGATGGTATAGCCGCCGTCGAGCACCAGATCCTGACCGACCATGAAGTCCGAAAGCGGCCCGGCCAAGAAGATCAATGCCCCTTGGTGATCCTCCGGCAAGCCGTAGCGGTCGATCGGGGCCGTCTTGAAGAAGGTGTCGATCACCTCCGGGAAGAGGGCGTCCACCTTGGTGACGCCCGGACTGATGCTGTTGACGCGTATCCCGTAGCGGATGAATTCCGCCGCCGCCGCCCGCGTCAGGTGGAGCACCGCGGCCTTCGATACGCTGTAGGGCAGTTGGGGCGTCGGCCAGATGATGTGCCCGCAGATCGAGCCGGTATTGATGATTTTGCCGTACCGGTTCGGGATCATCGCGCGCGCCTCCTCGCGCACGCAGTTCCACGTCCCGTTCAGATTGACGTCGAACTGGCGTTTCCATTCCCCGTCGGTCACGTCGAGCGCGGATTTTATCGGGAGGGAGATGCCCGCGTTGTTGACGGCGATGTCGAGTCGGCCGAAGGCGGAGACGGTTTCAGCCACCATGCGCCGGACGTCTCCGGGTTGGGCGATATCGGCGTGAATCCCGAACACGCGGCGGCCGGTCGCGTCGGCGATCTCCCCGGCGGTGCGCATCGCGTCTTCCTCGAGAATATCGGCGACCGCAACGTCGGCACCAGCCTCTGCAAGGGCGGTGGCGAAACCGCGGCCGATTCCGCGGCCGGCTCCGGTAACCAGTGCTTTTTTACCGTCGAGACGGAATTTCTCAATGATCCCCGCCATGCAAGCACCCTCCCTGTACGGTGATTTAATGGAATCAGTCTGATATATATCCCGCACAAAAGCAAGTCCGAAAAAGTGCAAAATAGAAAAGTCGGTATGCGCGTTGGCCCTGCGGATGAACGAGCGTTCGGCAGCCGTCTGCGCCCGGTTTTTACGAATCATTGCCGATGCCGCACGGGGGCTTCCGGGGACTGTGCCGTGTGCCGCGTCACGTCACCTCGCATTCGATTTCCGCATAACCCGTACGGTTCTCAAGAGGCTTTTTGGGTGGCCTTTTCCGCGATGGAACGCGACACGCTAACGGCCAAGTTCTCGGCGTGGTCACTGATGCGCTCCAGAATTCTCAGGGTCTCGGTAAAGATCACGTCCGCCTGTGGTTGGCAGCCGCCCTCTTCCAGGCGATGGATATGCGCCCGGCGCGCTTGCCCGTACAACCTGTCAAACTCGCTCTCCAGACGACAGACTTGGCCCGCTTTTTCAGTGTCACTCTCTGAAAAAGCCTGGATGCCCAACACATAAGTCCGGTGGGCATGCTCCCACAGGTGCTTCAGGTCTTCGATGGCCGGAGCGGTGAAATCCACCTTGTTTTCAATCCTTTCCTGTGCGTACTCGACGAGATCTTCGGCCATGTCCCCGACGCGTTCGATGTCGGTGAGCAGATTCTTGATTTGGAAACACCGCTGCTGTTGCGCGCGGGTCAAATCTTTGTTCATGAGCATGTTTATGAAATGCGTCAGCTCTTTGTCGATCGGGTCAACCTGTCCCTCCTCTTGGGACAGAACACTTTTGATCTTGTTTTTATCCAGATGGATCAGCGCCGCACAGCCATCGTTCACCATCTGGGCGGTAATATCTCCCACACGGGTCAGTTCGCGCGCCGCTTCGCTCAGGGCCACCGAGGGGACACTGTACTGCATTTCATCGATGAAAGCGGTGACCTTGGTTTTTTCAGGGATCCGGGAAACGGGAGTCAACCACGCGGACAGTTGAGCGATCTGTTTCACAAACGGGACAAGCAGTGCGCTGCACACCACGTTGAATATCGTATGCGCATTGGCGATTTGCCGCGGGAGCTCGTTCGAGGTGTAGGCGACAAGGCTGGTATATTGTTCAATGAAGGGAAGAAAAAGGAAAACGCCAAACACATTGATCAGGATCTGGGCGATCGAGGCTTGCCGGGCCGTACGTGCCTGTCCGAAGGAAGCGACAAACCCGGTGATACACGAGCCGATGTTTGCCCCGAGAATGATCCCGATCGCGCCTTCGAGTGTGATGGCATGGTTCATGCCCATCGCCACCGCCATACTGGTCACCGCCGTACTACTCTGAGTGATCGCGGTTACGACCAGACCCGCGAAGACCCCGATGAAGGGGCACTGGCCCATGGTCACCAGCAGCTTCGAGAACGCGGGGATCTCCATGAGCTCGTCGAGGGAGGACGACATATAGCTCATTCCGACAAAGATCAGCCCCAGCCCCATCATGATTTCGCCATATTTCTTCCAATCGCGGTTCTCGAAACACTCGATGAAGATAAACCCGGCGATCACAAACAACAGCCGGAAGGCGCCGATATCAAAAACGACGATTTGAGCGGTGATCGTTGTCCCGATCTCCTGGCCCAGCATGATGCCGATGGACTGCTGAACGGTCATAAGATTCGCATTGATCAAGCCGATCATGGTGACCATCAGCAGTCCGCTGCTTTGCAGGAACGCGGTCGCCAAAGCGCCAAACCCGGCGCTCCGCAAGCGGCTTTCGGTGACTTTTCCCAACCATAGCTGGATCTTTTCCCCCGCCAGTTTCTCCATCCCGGCGCTGAGCAACCGGATGCCAAACATAAACAGCGCCAAGCCCCCCAAAATCTGCAAAATCCCGATCATAAAATCTCCGCTCAAAAAAAGGTTTTCCCCCACACGTGGAGACACCTTCACATTCTGGCGTTTTGCGACAAAAACAGCATCTCCCAATAACCGCGCAAGAAGATGCTCTACGACATACCCTCTGGGGGCAGACTCGTCTTCTAAAGGACGAGACTAACTGTATCACATGAGGCGTGCGTCCTTCAAGACCGCTCAACCCGCCGACGCAAAATTTCGGTCGGAAACAATTCTGAACTCGACGGGGCAATTTCGTAAGAAATAGACCTTGCGCGCGTGCCCGCAGCGGGAATTAGCCGTTTGCCCCTTGTGCGGCAATGTGGTAACCTCTCAACAAAATTTTTGTTTAAGGGGGATTCATGGAAACGGTTGAAGCGTATGCGCGCATGTTGACGATCCGGTTTTTTGAAGAGGCGATCGAGCGCCTCTTCCGGGAGGGGCGTATTATGGGCACGGCGCATACGTGTATCGGGCAAGAGGCTGTCGCCGTGGGGGTCGCCGCCGCGCTTGAGCCGCAGGACGCCATGACCACGACCCATCGCGGACACGGCCACTTTCTCGCCCGCGGCGCGGATGCCGGACGGGCCATGGCCGAGCTCTTTGGCCGCGAACCGGGGTATTCGCACGGCCGCGGGGGAAGCCAGATGATGATGGACCCGTCCATCGGGTTTTACGGGGCGAACGGGATTACGGGGGGCAGCATCCCCTTTGCCACCGGGCTTGCGCTCGATGCCCAGATCAAGCGCACGGGACGGGTTGCGGTCTGTTTCTTTGGCGACGGGGCGTCCAATCAGGGCGTTTTTCACGAATCGCTCAACATCGCCGCGCTTTGGAAACTCCCCGTCCTCTACATCGTGGAGAATAACGGCTATGCCATGTCCACCGCCACCCGGAACGGGCTCGCCGACCCCCGCATCGCCGACCGCGCAGTCGCCTACGGGATGCCCGGCAGCACGGTCAACGGCAACGATTTCTTCGCGGTGCGCGAGGCGGTCGCGTCTTTCGCCGCCGCTGCCCGCGCGGGGCGCGGCCCGGCCTTGCTCGAATGCGTCACGTACCGGCTTTCCGGGCATTCGCGCGGCGACCCGCGTGTTTACCGCACGCGCGAGGAGGAGGCCGCCGCCTGGAAGAACGACCCGATCCTCTTGCTCGAACAGCGCCTGAAGAGCGAGGGCGTGCTGGATGACGCCGCCGTCGCGGCTCACCGGCAGGCCGCCCAGGCGCGTATCGATGAGGCGATCCGCTTTTGTGAAACCTCGTCCCTTCCCGATCCGGCCTCCTTGCGCGATGCGCTCTTCGCGTGATCCGTATGGTTCCCCCGCCGGGGAAAGCCCTTTTGAACAACCCCTCCATTCCAAATCCTATGAGAACCATCACTTTCACCCAAATCTTGCGCGAAACACTGGCTGCCGAACTGAGGCGCGACCCATCCGTCTTCCTGATGGGCGAGGATCTCGGTGTTTACGGCGGCTCGTTCGGTGTCACCCGGGGGCTGATCGATGAGTTCGGCCAGGCCCGCGTCCGCGACACGCCGATTTCCGAACAGGCGCTGACCGGCATCGCCATTGGCGCGGCCGCCGCGGGCCAGCGTCCCGTGATCGAAATCATGTTCATGGACTTCATCACCCTTGCGGTGGACCAGCTCGTCAACATGGCGGCCAAACTCTACCCGATCTACGGGATGCCCTGCCCGCTGGTGATCCGCACGCCGCCCGGCGGCGGGCGCGGCTATGGTGCGACGCACTCGCAGTCGCTCGAACGGCTGTTCACCGGGATTCCCGGCCTTAAAATCGCCGCGCCCTCCAACGCGGCCGACGCCTCGGGGCTGCTCCAGACGGCGATCCGCGACAACAACCCCGTCCTCTTTCTCGAGCACAAGCTTCTTTATCCCCTGCGCTTCGAGGTGCCCGACGGGTTGCCGCAGCCGATCCCCTTCGGTTTTGCCAAGCGGGTGCGCGAAGGCACCGATGTCACCATCGTGGCGTGGTCGCACATGGCGCACCTCGCGCGCCAGGCTGCGGCCCGGCTCGCGCAGGAAGGCATCGAGGCCGAGGTCGTGGACCTGCTAACGCTCTCCCCTTTGGACATGGACACCGTCGTCGATTCGGCGAAGAACACCGGGCGCGTGATGATCGTGGAGGAGGGCCCGAAGACCGGCGGGTTCGCGGCTGAGATCGCCGCGCAAATCGTCGAGCAGGCGTACGACTATCTCGAAAAACCGGTCCGCAGGCTGGCCTCCCCCGATTTTCCCATCCCTTCCGCCAAGAACCTCGAGGCGGCCTGCATCCCCACGGTGCCGGACATCGTCGCCCTCGCCCGCAGCATGGTCGACGCTTGATTGAGGCCAAAAACTTCTTTTACAATGAATAAACGGTCTATGCCAGCAAAGAAAAGAAAACCGATTTCATATAACGAACCGATTACGGTTCGGTTGAATGATTTTGTCAAGGATGACTTTGACAAAGCGATCATTTCGCACTGGTTACACGCGGTTGGCACGCCAGCAGAAAAGTTTTACAAAAGAGAAGCTGTAAAACGGATACCAGCCGACATCTTCAATTCATACGCGCACGAAACCGGATCTCTTCACGAGGAAGCACGGCAAATCACGTTTTTTCCGGAAGTCTTTGGCGTGCCGTTTCCGCCACCAGAACGTCCGAAGTTCACATTCATTGACCTGTTTGCAGGTATCGGCGGTATTCGGCTCGGTTTCCAAGCTCTTGGAGGAAAGTGCGTGTTTTCCTCAGAATGGGACAAAGGTGCGGTGGAAACGTATGAGGCAAATTTTGGCGAGACGCCATTCGGAGACATCACAAAGATTCCGATCCGGTCCATTCCCGATTTCGACATTCTTCTTGCAGGATTCCCGTGCCAACCATTTTCAATTATCGGCGATAAGGAAGGGTTTGAGCACGAAACACAGGGCACGTTGTTTTTCAATATTGAAAAAATTTTGCGCGAAAAGAAGCCCTCCGCCTTTATGCTAGAAAATGTCAGGAATTTAACGGCCCACGATAAGGGAAAGACAATCAAAGTAATTTTGTGCCACTTGAAAGAAGCTGGGTATCATGTCTTTCACAAAGTTCTGAACGCGCTTGATTACGGTGTCCCGCAAAAGAGAGAACGTATTATTATTTGCGGCTTTCGCGAACCGACAAATTTTGAATTTCCCCCACCGATTCCCCCGGACAAGAGGTTAACGATCAAAGATGTCCTTGAAAAGGAAGAGGCGATAGATAAACGCTTGTATGTCCGAAGGGAAATTCGTGAGAGTCGGTTAAAGCGACTTAAAATGGCAAATTTTCCAAAACCGTATCTTGCACATGAAAATGTGGCAGGGGCAGTTACCC
>JAQVSS010000273.1 GCA_028700415.1 Kiritimatiellia bacterium | reverse complement strand
GCGCAAGACTACAGTGTGATAGATAATGCGAACATGGGTGGACATATTATTAACCATTATCGAGAGCTTTTTGGTGCGAGGATCGAAGGCGTAATGATGGAGCTAAGGTATTCAAAATATATTGATACCCGCTATTTTGGCGAGGAGGAACTAACGGACAGAAACGAAATGCTTTTCCTGTTAGCAAAGCAGAAGTTAAAGAAAGTGTTTATGAATTTTTTCAAGTTCTAAATTTCATCCTTTCTTCTCTGTAATATTTATAAAGCCGGCAGTTGATCAAGTAGTCAACTGCCGGCTTTGCTTTGATAATACTGCCGTAAACTTGCAGTAAATTTCATACCATTCTTTATGAAAATATTACATTTGTCAGAGTAAGAAAGGAAGACAGCAGGATTGGCTTTTGCCGTAAGGGACTATTGGAACAAGCTGCGCGCCTACGGGCAGCCGTCACTTAAACCGTAACTTTCACAATTAGGTTTCCCCGTTTCTCAAAATTGAGCGAATCAACGATCCTGTAACGCCTGCAAATCAACGGTTTCCCGTTGACAAGGCAGGTTTTGGTTTGGTATAATAAGGGCAACCTATATAGGGGGTGTGCGTGTGCAGAATTCAGATTCAAAACCCGAATGGGTGACGCAATTTGAGCGGCCGCCAGGAACCGAAATCAAACGCATCAATGGCCACTTCTACCTCTATGAACGGTTCAGCGTTTATGACCCGAAGACGAAAAAGAAACACAAGAAGTCCGGAGCGATGCTTGGAACGATTACACCAGACGGACTTGTACCCAAGCGCGCGCGTTTGGAGCAGGCAGAACTCGCAAGTATTGAGAATCTGGAGTACGGTGCCTCGATGTTCCTATTCCAGTCCGCTGCGGATATGGTCATCCGGCTTCAGACATGCTTTCCGCATGTATGGCGGGAAATCCTGGCCATGGCGGTGCTGCGGTGTGTCGAGCCGGGACCCTTCAAACGGATCGGCCACCAGTTCACCCTCTCATACCTGTCGCAGGTCCTTGGAAACCTTTCCCTTTCTCCGCCCGCCATAACAGATCTGCTCAAAAAGATCGGCACGGACCGTGGGGCGATCGGCCGCTATATGAAAAACGATCTGGGCCGGACAGGGATCGTCATGCTTGACGGGCACCGGTTGATCTCCTGTTCCGAAAATCTGGAGAATGCCCGGCTTGGCTATGACAGCAAAAGGCGGTACATGCCCCAGGTCAATCTGATCTACCTGTTCAGCGTATCGCCTGAAGGAAGACTGCCGGTGTACTACAAGCAATTCTCCGGGGATGTGCCTGATGTGAGTGCGTTCAGTGATATCCTGGCCGATTCGGGGCTCAAGGCTCAGGAGATCACCCTTGTGGCGGACAAGGGTTTCGGCAGCGGGGGGAATTTCGATTGTATCGTTGAATCAGGCCTGGCCTATATTATTCCGCTCAAGAGGGGCACACGTGAAATTCCCGAGCTGCCTGATGGTACCGGCGGCTATGAGCACGTTTTCAATTTCCGCGGCCGTCCGGTCTACAGCAAAACCTTCCACTACGATGGCTACCGTGTGATTCTCTACCATGATTCTGATCTGGCCAGCTATGAAACAGCCGATCTGATCGATCGGCTCAACAAGAAGAATGCCACCATGACCCTTGCTCGCGAGAAAGAAGCGATTCGGCGAAAAAAAGGCAAGAGCCGGCTCAGTGATGTGGAACTGGATAAACTCGACCCTGTCGATATCCCCCAAATGCTTCGCAGCTGCACAGGCATCGGAACCTTTATCCTCAAGACCAACCGGCTCGATCTCAACAGCCAGCAGGTGCATCATCTCTATAAGACGCGCCAGGAAATCGAACAGACCTTCAAGTCCTACGATAACACCCTCGACTGCAGTGCCAGCTATATGCGCGACATCTATTCGCTTGAAGCCTGGCTGTTCATCAACCATCTGGCCTTGCAGATGCTGTATCGGGTTTTGGATCTGATTGCCGCACGTGATCTCACCAGCGAGTATTCGTTCGATGATCTCGTGTCCTACCTCAAAAGCGTGCGTGTCAACCGGATCGGCGGCAAATGGTATCTGACCAAAATAACCAGAAAGACCAAAGAGCTCTGTGACCGCCTCGCTATCGATCTGACACTCGAACCAAAGCGGTAGGGCGCCCTAAGTTCTGAAAGTTACGGCTTAAAGAACAGTCTTTATTTTACCTGCCTCTGGCCGCGACGGCATTCATTATCATCATCACCCATTCGTTCTTTAACGCCGGCCTGGCCAGGCTGCCGAACCCGGAAGTCCTGATCGCCACCTTTGCCGTTGCCAAGAGCCTGATGCACGTCTTCCAGAGCCCGGTCATGATGATCCGCCAGACGGTCACTGCCCTGATCGATCACCGCAAGAACTTCCGCAAAACGCTGATCGCCATCGCCCTGGTTGCCGGCGGCGTCGTCTTCGTCCTTGCCATGACCGCTTACTCCGGTCTGTCACGCTGGCTGTTCCATCATGTCATGGGGCTGGAGGGCCAGACGCTGGACGAGGCCGTGGCGATGCTGAAGATCTTGTTCCTCTTTCCCCTTTTGGTCAGCATCCGCGATTTTTTCTCAGGCTTGCTGATCAAGTTCCGCAACGCGCCGCTGATCGCGGCCGCCTCCGTGGCCCGCGTCGTCTATGTCGCCTTGTTTGTCGCCTCAATCGAGCATCTGGCCCGATTGCCCGGCGCGCTGCTGGCCAGCCTGATGTTTGTCGGCGGTGTGGGCATCGAAACCGTGATCGTCGTCGTGGGAACCCGCCTTCTGAACGGCTCGGTCACGCAAAAACTATCTGTCCTGGACCAGGAGGCCGGACAGGCCGAACCGAAACGGCTGACTTATCCCCTATTTATCCGTTTCTTCACCCCGCTCATCGTCACGACGGCGATCTATAACGTGTTTATGCCGATCGTCAACGCCGGCCTGGCGCGCAGTGACCAGCCCGATCTGACCTTGTCGGTTTTCGCCGTCGCCTGGGGATTGGGCATGGTGGTGCTAAGTCCGTCCAACATGCTGCACCAGCTGCCGATCCGCTACGATACGCAGGGCGGTAAGAACCAAAGCATCCGCCTCTTCATCTTCGCGCTCGCCAGCTTGTCCGCCCTGGTTATGGTCCTGATCGCGTTCACCAATCTGGGCTACAATATCCTTCGCCACTGGATCGGCACCAGCCACGAGGTCAGCCTCCTGGCCTCCGATGTGCTCAAGCTAATGTGTATCAGCCCCTTTTTGCTGGCAACCCGGGAATATTACTGGGGCATCCTGCTCAAGCGGCGGCTGACCCGTTTCCTTTGGCAGGGCAAACTGGTCAACCTGGTCTACCTGCTGCTCGTGCTTGCCGGTCTCATGGCCCTGAATCCGGTGAATGCAGCCATCGTCGGCGCGCTCTGCCTGATCAGCGGCGATGCAGCCGAATGCCTGTTCCTGCTCTGGGTGTCCCGCCGGCACCTTACGCCAACATAAATCACAAGACAGGTACCTCAAAGACCGGTGCGATTGGCAGACCATGCGGTTTTTCGGACGTGTAAGGCCGCTTCGGGTTCGTAAGGGGCCTGCCGGGTTGCACGGGCATCTTTTTCTACTTTAAGATTTTCTTGATTTGGAAAAATCTTTAAATAGAGTTTAAAGAAATCTTGATTTTGACGAAATCATAAAATATAATACTGTTGGACGGTGATTGATGCATGATTGTCAGAGAACACTACATCAGGCAAATAAGACCTTTTTACAATAGCGACCTTGTTAAAATAATCACTGGAATAAGACGGTGCGGTAAATCGGTTCTGCTGAAGCAAATCTGTGAAGAGATCCGCAAAGAAGGCAAGGCCTGTCTCTTTCTCGATTTCGATCTCAAGCCGACACGAAATATGATTCCTGATGCCGATGCACTGATCGAATATGTTGCGCATCACCGCGGCCAAGACAAGTATTATGTTTTTTTTGATGAGGTCCAAAATGTTACCGGATGGCATGAGGCATGCCGTACACTGAGATTACAGGATTGCTCTGTTTTTATTTCCGGCAGCAATTCAAGGTTGTTGTCGGGGGAGTTTACAAAAGAACTCAGCGGAAGGTATGTATCTTTCAGAATAAGACCATTCATGTATCGTGAAGCATCTGAATATGCCACACAGCTTGGCAAGAAATATTCAGTTGCCGATTACCTGGTCTGGGGCGGCTTCCCTGCTGCAATTGAACAATCAGATATTGAGAACAAAAAGAGATATCTTTCAGATCTTAACGATACCATCATATACAACGATCTGGAGAACCGGTACAAAATCAGAAAAACGGATGTGTTTGAGAAAATGGTCGATTATTTGTTGGTAAGCAATGCTAGACTATTCAGCGCTCAGTCCATCAGTGATTATTTTAAAGGTCAGAACGTAAAAATATCAACACCAACTGTGATCAAATATCTTGGCTATCTGAAAGAAGCATATGTGATCCATACGCTTCCACAATTCTCTGTGAAGACAAGAACGAAAATGAGCTACTATATGAAGTTGTATGATGAGGATGTTTCACTCAACAGCATAAGATGTTCGGGAAGCCGTTTTGACCTTACGCATAACATGGAGAATGTTGTCCTGAATGAGCTCCTCTTCATGGGATATGAGGTTGCTGTGTATAACAATAATGGTAGAGAAGTTGATTTTAGAGCTGAAAAAGCTGGAAAAATCTATCTTGTTCAAGTAGCATACAGTGTGGCTGAAGATAAGGCATATGAACGAGAGTTTTCTGCATTTGCCGGAATAGACAACTCGATGAAGAAGATACTGATTACGAACGATGAGATAGATTTTTCAACGAGTACGGTTTCCCATTATAGGCTTTCGGACTTTTTCACGATGGATGAGCTGTAATGGCTGGTTTACTGTTTTAGACATCGCGTGCGGTATCATGGCAAAAAGCTGAAAAACACCGCGGTCGCCAGTCTGAATTGGAAAGAGGAGGCCTCATGGAATACCTGTACGTTTTGCTGATCATGCTGGTGGCCGGGCTCGTGCAGGGCAGCTGCGGGTTCGGCGCCGGCCTGGTGGGCATGTCCCTGATGCCCTTTTTCTTTGACTACAAGACGGCGCTCCCGATCATGTTCATCGGCGGGGCGGTCATCAGCATACGGCTCTTGGCCGCGACATTTCGCCATGTCAATTGGAAGCTGTTTCTGGTGCCGGTGTCTTTTTCGTTTTTGGGCCGTGTCGCTGGCCTTATGGCGTTCAACACGTACGCCAACAGCACGCTAAGCATCATCCTGGGCTGCCTGATCATCCTGGTCGCTGTTTTCCAGCTGCTCTTCAGCCAGAAGATCAGCATCCGGCCCCGCTTCGCCAACGGCGCGCTAGCCGGTGTTCTGAGCGGGATTTTCGGCGGACTGGCCAGCGCCAGCGGTCCGCCGCTGGTCGTCTACTACATGAATGCCCGGCTGGAGAAAACCGAGTACATCGCCACGCTGCAGGCAACCTTCGTGGCCGGTTCCCTGTTTTCGATCAGCCTGCTGGCCGCATCGGGCGCCTACACCGTCCATTCACTCTCCTACGGGGCGGTGGCGGCCGTCGGTGTGGCCGCAGGCAGTACGATCGGACTCAGATTGTTCCGCGCCATGAATCGCGAGATGCTGCAAAAAATCATCAACCTGGTCTTGCTCGCCATGGGCGTCTCGATCATCGTCAAGGCGGCGTCCTGAGCGGTGATCATCCCTCAGCGGATGACCTGTTCGTGGCGCTGGCCGCCTTTTGAGACAAAATAGCGCCAGACCGCCAGGACCAGTCCGACGATCGCGGCGGCCAGCCACAGGAGCATGACCCGGTCCCAGGGATAGCGGTCGGCAATCCAGCCTGACACGACCCCGGCGATGGCAGCGCCCAGGTAGATCGAGAAGTCGATCAGGCCGGCCAGCAGGGACACGCGTTTAAAGTGGGCGTACTGGAACGGGATCACCGATGTCAACACCGGCGTCAGCCCGTAGGTCAGCGACAGCAGCAGG
>JAQVSS010000272.1 GCA_028700415.1 Kiritimatiellia bacterium | reverse complement strand
CTGTCCCACCTGTGCATCACCTTTTTTCTTTCGATTATATCAGATGACACTCAAGTGCCTGCCAGTCCTGAAAGGATTTACTGGCTGAAAGCCAGTGGGTTTAAACCAGTTGCTGATTCACTAAAAGACACTGATTGACATACAAATTTTCTGGTACTATAGACTTAGCAAAATAATATCAAAAAAGCCTTCACGGGAAACCGCGGGGGCTTTTTGTTTGCCACGAGGTGATAGTTATGCCCCAAAAGCCCAAACGTCCGTGCTCGTATCCTGGCTGTCCAGAACTGACAGATGGCCGGTTTTGCGTTGCACATACCAAGAAGGAATCGCAACGCTATGAGCGCTACGACCGCGATCCCGAAAAGAACAAGCGCTATGGTTCCAGCTGGCGGAAGATCCGAGCTGCGTTTATCAAGGCCAATCCGTTGTGCGTCCGATGCCAACAGGAAGGCCGACTAACACCCGCCCGGGAGGTTCACCATATCATTCCACTACGAGATGGCGGTACCAACGACATCAATAACCTGATGGCCCTTTGCAGATCATGTCACTCCGAGATTACCGCCCGGGAAGGCGGAAGGTGGGGCGACAGGGGGCTATGAATCGTTAGGACGTCATGACGTCTTACCGGCCGATGGGTCGCGTAAAAATTTTCGCAAAATCTGGGGGTCAATAAGGAAAAATCAAAGGCCCAGACCTCGAGCTCAGAAAGGTTGTGTTGGTTTGTGACGAAAGGAGGAAAGCGCGTCGGCGCCGGCCGGCCCAGAAAGCCGCTGGCCGAGAAGATTATCGAGGGGAACCCGGGGAAGAGACCGTTGTACGTGATTGATTTTCCTGAGGGCGATGCTGTTTCCGAACTGCCCTCCCCGCCTGAATTCCTAGCAGAAGCCGCTAAGGGCGACGGCAACTGGCCAAGCGCAGACACGATTTTCCGGAGCGTGTCCGTTTGGCTGGAACGAACCGGCTGCCTGACCCTGATCTCGCCGGAGCTTATCTTGGACTATGCGCTTTTGAAAGCCCGGTGGCTCGAATGCGAAGCGTTCAATGCCAAGCATGGTCTGTTGGCAAGACACCCGATCAGCAAACAGCCCATAGCCAGTCCGTATGTGCGCATGGGTATCGATTATTTAAAAGCGGCGGACGTGGCCTGGACGCATATTTGGCAGGTTATATCTCAGAACAGCACGAAAGAATATACCGGGAAGACCCCGAATGACGACGTGATGGAACGGCTGCTGAGCGGCAAGAAATAATAGGAATTGGCCTGTGTATGGCACTCGAGTAATCGGGTGCTTTTTTTATGGCACAAACAAATGGACCGGCATGAACCTGACCGATTCACCAACCAGCAGGCCTGGACTTGCGCCGTCAAGCACTTGCTGACGATCGCTATTGTCTCCAACACATCCAAAAGAAACGAGGATACACCCATGGACATTCAAACCCTACCCATCAGTCAGATAAACCCCGCACCGTACAACCCCAGAAAAAAACTGAAGCCCGGTGACCCCGAGTTCGAAAAACTGAAAAACAGCATTGAGACGTTCGGGTTTGTCGAGCTGATCGTTGTTAACAAGCGTATAGGCTATACCGTCATATCCGGGCATCAGCGACTGAATGTGCTCCGGCACCTCCAGTGGACGGAAGTGGAGTGCGTTGTGGTGGATCTGGATGAAGCCTCCGAGAAAGCACTCAATCTGGCCATGAACAAAGTCAGCGGTGAATGGGATGTGCCGATGCTGACTGATCTGCTCAAGGACCTGGACGCGAGCGGATTTGATCTGACCTTTACTGGATTCGACCCGGCTGAGCTGGATGATTTGTTTACGAAGACATCCGCTGCGGATGTGAAAGACGACGATACGTTTGACTTGACTGCTGCTTTAGAAAAATCGGCGTTTGTCAAACCGGGTGATGTCTGGATCGTTGGGAAACACAGGTTGATGTGCGGTGACGCCACGAAACCACAAGACGTAGCTACCCTGATGGACAACAAACAAGCGCAGCTGTGTATCACCGATCCCCCGTATAATTGCCAATACATCGGCGGGACTGGTCTGACGATCATGAATGACCATATGGACGGGCAAGTATTTTTCACATTCCTGTTGTCCGCGTTCAAGAATATCTATGCGAGCCTGGCTGACGGAAGCGCGGTATACATTTTTCATTCGGACGCAGAGAAGTGCAATTTCTTCAACGCCACCGTGCAGGCAGGTTTTCACTATTCTACGACTTGTGTTTGGGTGAAGAATGCCCTGGTCCTTGGTCGCATGGACTATCACATGCGCCATGAACCGATCATTTACGCGTTCAAGGATACTGCAAAGCATCGCTGGTACGCCGATCGCTCTGAGACAACGGTTTGGGATTTTGACCGTCCAACCAAATCGAAACTACATCCGACAACCAAGCCCATCCCGCTGATCGCTTACCCGATGCGGAACTCATCACCTGTGAATGGCATTGTGCTGGATCTGTTTGGTGGTTCTGGTTCTACGTTGTTAACTGCGGAACAACTGGATCGTGTCTGTTACATGATGGAGATCGACCCCAAATATGCATCTGTGATTATTCGACGGTTTGCAGCCTTTGCGGGAAATACCAACGGCATCAAGGTCCTACGTGATGGCCGGCTGCTGGACTGCAGTGAAATCTATGTCCCGAGCGATGATGATTTAGCTTATCAGGATATTAACGTAAACAAAACATCGCGCTGATTTAAATAAGATCGATCATGCACATAATATCATTATATTAACTTGCTATTCCACAGCTTTAGAGTGATTAATAGACTCACCAAAAAGCTACGGAGGCTAACGATTATGAGAATTTATTATCATCTCACCGGATCCAAGCGCAAGCCGCTGGTGGCTGCCATCAGCCAGGAACTGAACGCACCGGCCGAGTACCTCGGTGCTCCGACCTTCGCCTTCCAGGTAGGCGACTATCACATCGACAGGCACGGCACGGTCACGGGCAAGGACAACCTGGATCTGGAAGATGCCCTTTACCGGCAGGGCTTCAGCTCAGACGAACGCGAGTACGACGAACCCGATACCGAAGAAAGCGGACTAGGCGGTCTAGGTGCGACGCCCTCGGTTGAAGAACTGCAAAATGATGCACAGGCTTGGGCGGAGCGCCAGATGCGCCGGCTGAAGCTCGAAAACGAGAACGTACCGGATTATTCGAACAGCGGACCGTACGGCGGCGATACTATTCCTGATTTTGAGGATCTGCAGATGACTGAAGCGGAAGAACTGGGGCTGGGCAAGAGGCGCCGGGAGCATTGGCAAGGCGAGAACGGCATGCAGGCCGATGACTGCATCCCGAACGAACTGGACACCCTCACCATTGAACTGCCGCTCGATGGGTTTACAAAAGACAACATGGCCAACCTGGAAAAGCTGATCGCCAGCAAGGCTGGCCTGATCAAGAAAGCGCTCGGAATTGCTGCCCTGCCGATTGTACAAACAGATACGACGCTGCAGTTTCCCTGGTTTGCCTTTGGTACTCCTGGTGAAGACATCGCTGCCTACGCGCGCTTCATCGGCGCGCTTTATGCTGCGGCCAAAAAGCACAAGCGTGTCACGGCCAAGGAAAAGCCGGTCGAAAACGAGTTGTTTACCTTTCGCATTTTCCTGATTAGCCTGGGGTTTATCGGTGATGACTACAAGGCGGCGCGGAAGATCCTGCTTCGTAACCTGACGGGTAACTCAGCCTTTAAGGTTGTACCCCAAACGAAGGAGGTTGAGGACCATGTATAAACTACCTTCAAAAGCGGTGGTTGATAGCCTGCGACGGCGCTTTCCCCCCGGGACACGGGTTGAACTGGTCCGGATGGACGACGAATTTTCCACGCTAAAGCCGGGCGATCGTGGGGTCGTAGAATTTGTTGATGACATGGGCAGCGTCTTCTGTTCCTGGGACCAGGGGTCCCGTTTGGGCGTGGTTTTCGGAGTAGATGAAGTGATCAAGATTGAGGATGCTGACGATGACTGACAAAATTCGGGAACAAATCATGCAGATCAGGGCTAGTGGCGCTTGCAACATGGTTCACGCCTCTCAAGTCCAACGACTGGCGTTCGAACGAAATTTCCACGAGCTGGTGATTTTTATAGCAGAACACCGGGATCTGTACATCCGGTTCATTCTATACGGGGACACCGGGACAAAATAGTACATATCGGGGCCGCATCTTTGTGCAGTAATGCAAGCGAATATTGCTTGCTATTCGCCTTGCTTAGAGTGATATATACACTAAGAAAAGCCAAGGAGGACACGAAAATGTGGAGAAACGGGATCATCAACGGCTGCGAATACTGGGTTAAATCATTTAGCGAATCTTCATATTATGGCATCAATGAGGGCCGCATTTCTAAGTTATCAGTCCGGCGCGACGGCCGCGAGATCATCAGCTACGACCGCGGTTGGGATCTGTAACCACAAACGGACGAGGATCGCGCGATCCTGGAAACGCTGATGAAAAAATACAACTGAACAAAGCCGCAGCAACGCGACTGCCAAGGACTCCTGCCGGGGTCCTTTTTTGTTGCACAAAACCACGAAAGGAGGCGGCACCCATCCGCAAGCTCAAAAAATACAAGCCCACACCGTTTATGGCATCGGACTCCAGTTACAACAAGGCCGCCGCCGATTATGCAGTCGCGTTCACCGAAGCGCTCTCCCATACCAAGGGCAGATGGGCGGGAAAGCCATTCGACCTGATCGACTGGCAGGAACAGATCATCCGCGATGTGTTCGGTATCCTGAAACCCAACGGCTACAGGCAGTTCAATACGGCGTACGTGGAGATCCCGAAGAAAATGGGTAAACAGCTGGCGTTGGACACGCCGATTCCGACGCCCACCGGGTGGAAGCAGATGGGTGAACTCACGGTCGGGGATCAGGTGTTTGACGAGACCGGTCATCCCTGTCGGGTTCTGGCATTAAGCGACATTGATGACACCGAGCAGGCTTATCGGTTGGTCTTTCGCGATGGATCATCGATTGTCGCCGGTGAACGCCATCTTTGGTCAGGAGACTACACCTGGGGTAAGACCCGCAAGGTTTTGAGAACAACGGGCGAACTGTATCGGATGCCCCACCGAGAACATGATGTCATCGCGTTCCGGATACCGATTGCGGCAGCCTTGAAAACAGCGGATGTTGCATTGCCGCTGGACCCATACCTGTATGGGTACTGGCTGGGCAATGGCTGCGCGACCAAACCGGAAATCACAATCCGGACCTGTGACCTGGAGTCAGTAATCCGTAATATCCCCTACCCGATTTCCTCGTCCTGGAAAAACACTGGGGATAGTGTGGTCCTACGCATCTGTGCCCTGAAGGCCGTGTTGGTGCCGTCGTTTCGAGATAAGGTTATCGCTCCGGTTTACCTGCGCGCGTCAGAAGCACAGCGCTTACGATTGCTGCAGGGCCTGATGGACTCGGACGGCTGCATCGCGACACGAAAAGGTCAGGCGGTCTATTGCTCGACGGTTTTGGCCTTGGCAGAGTCGGTCCGGGAGTTGTTATGGTCATTGGGGATCAAGAACAACCTGGTCGCGTCACCATCCAAGCGGTATAACCAACCCACCGGCGAAACCTTTTATACGATTCGATACACGGCCTTTCGAGACAGCCAGTAAGCCGCATTGGCCCGGAAAACCGCCAATACAGTCGTGCGCAACCACCGGTCACGGTCGCACTTTCATTATCTGCGGGCCATCATCCCTGTCGATCGAACACCCATGCGTTGCATTCAGGTGGACAGTCCGTCACGGTTATACCTGGCAGGCCGCAGCATGGTGCCTACCCACAACAGCGAGCTGGCTGCTGCCGTTGCTCTTCTTCTCACCTGCGGCGACAACGAAGAACGCGCGGAGGTTTACGGCTGTGCAGCGGACCGGCAACAGGCGTCGATCGTGTTTAACGTGGCGGCAGATATGGTAAGGTTGTCCCCGGCACTGAATAAGCGCGTCAAGATCTTGGATTCGCAAAAACGGTTGATCTATAAACCAAGCGGC
>JAQVSS010000271.1 GCA_028700415.1 Kiritimatiellia bacterium | reverse complement strand
TCCGGTTGTCCGCTACCACTGTTCGATGTTTTACGAACAGCCTGCCGCTCTGGTCGGCGGAGGCGGAGACCTCCTCGGGCGGGCTGCCCGGCGCGGAAGGGCGCTGTCCCGTGACCGAGACCTTCACAGACGCCATCGGGCGCGTGACCAACACCGTCCGCCGCGTCTGGTTCAACGGGTCGCCCGATCCCGCCTACGCGCCGCTCGTGACCCGCACGGAATACCCGTACGGCACGGACGGGTACAGCGTCACGACAGATCCCCTCGGCGTCCAAACGGTCAGCCGCACGTATTACGGGAGCAACTGCGAGATCAACGAGACCGCTTCTGCGGGCGTCACCAACCGCGTCACCAAGTACTGGGGCGGGGCCGCCGTCACGGAAAAGTTCTGGGACGGCAAGTGGACCCGCGAGACGCGCTCCACATCCTATGACGCCTCCGGCTGCCGCGTCGAGACCGTGACCGCCGAAGCCTCTGACATGCCCGGCCCCGTTGTGACCTCGGAGACGGTATACGATTTCCTCGGGCGAGAGGTCAGCGTGACCACGCCACTCACGGTGACCTCGAACTTCTACGACGGCGCGTCGGACCGCGTCGTCCGCGTGTCCCGCACCGGCTCGCCCGGCACGCTCTATGTCTACGATGAATTGGGCAACGTGACCGCGACCGCGCTGGACGTTGACGGGGACGGGCAGGTGTCGTATGCGGGCACCGACCGCATCAACTCGACCGTGACCCGTTACGAGGAGGACGCCTCGAACGTCTGGTGGCGCGTGACCGCGCAGGCGTCTTCCGTCGGCGGAGTCACGAACGCCCTGACGGTCACACGCGAACAACTCACGGGACTTTCGCCCGCGCTGCTCGCGCGCACCGTCACAACCGACGCCAACGCTTTCACAACAACCGTGACTCGCGCCTTCGAGCCCGGCACCGACATCATCATTGAGACCTCGCGGACAGGCACCGCCGAGCCTTTCGCGCGCCGCACGCTTTACGGGCAGTTGACCGAGGCCGCGGGACTTGACGGGGGCACTTTCCTTGAATACGACGGCTTCGGGCGGGCCGTGTCGCAGACCGTGACGAACGGGGCGGGAACGGTCTCGACCTCCGCCGTCGTTTACGATAACCTCGGTAATGCCGTGACCAACACGACGATATACGGGGATCTGACCGCCGTCACCTCGACCGGCTACGACAGTCAGGGCCGCGCCGTGTCCCGTACCGACGCGCTCGGCAACGCCGTGACAAACGCCTACGACAGTCTCGGGCTCACGCTTTCACTCTCCGGAGCGACATACCCCGTGCAATACGCGTACGACACCACAGGGCGCATGACCGCGCTTTCAACAACCCGCGACGGCGCGGCGTGGGACGCCACCGGCTGGCTGTACGACAACGCCACGGGGCTTCTCACGAACAAGGTCTACGCGGATAACAGCCGCGTCACCCACACCTACACGCCCTCCGGAAAACCCGCACGCACGACATGGGCAAGGGACTCGTTCAAAGAAAACTTCTGGGACTGGCTGGGCCAGTTGACAGGCACCGCCTACAGCGACGGCACGCCCGCGGTCACCTTCACCCGCAACGCCTTCGGCACCGTCACCAACGCTTCCGATACTACGGGCTTGGCCCACGTTTACGCGGTGAACGACCGCCAGTCCGCCACCAATGAGACGGCCTTGATCGGGACAAACGCTTTTACGCTGACCCGCAGTCTCGACGCCCACAACCGGATTGTTGCCATTGACACATCCGAATCCGAATCCCCTGTCGAACATTTCTACAACGCAGAGGGGTATCTGGCCGTGGTTTCCAACGCTGCCTTTGCCGTGTCGTACCGTTTCGACGGGGGGCTCGATATGGGCTACACGGTTGGGCTTTCCGGAGGCGCGGGCTTTTTCTCCCGGGATCTCTCCAGAGACCCTTGCCGCCGTCTCGTCACGGGCGTGACGAACACGGTCGGGGCGACGTCGTCAGGTTTGGCCTACGGGCACAACATCCTCGGGGACATCGTGTCCCGCAACACCGACACGTTCGGGTACAACGACCGTTCCGAACTCGTGTCCGCGTCTGTCTCGTCGGAGACTCACGCCTACGCCTATGACGGGATAGGAAACCTTCTCTACGGAGCGGTCGGCACGGTGACAAACACGTATGCGGCGGACGCGATGAATCGCTACACGAATATAGCGCCACCGCTCGCCGTGGCGTATGACGCGGACGGAAACATGACGCGTCTCGGAGACTGGCTCAACACATGGGACGCCGAGAATCGGCTGATCCAATCTGGGCCTTACGGTCTCGCCACCAACGGGGCCGTCAGAACCCTCAACCGCTATGACCACATGAACCGCCTCGTCGAGTCGAGCGTGGAGATGCTGAGCGGACGCGGCGCGGGTTATCCCGTGGACCCCTCGCAACCGGGCACTTGGGACGTCGTGGAGACCCGCTCCTTCCTGTATGACGGCTGGTTGCCCGTGATCGAGAAGATCCTCCGGGAGGGTTCCGGAACCGAAGTCCGCGAACACGTCTGGGGCAGGGATCTCGGCGGCGGACGCGGAAGCGCGGGCGGAGTCGGGGGGCTTCTGGCCACCCGCATCGGCTGCTGCTGGTATTTCCCTCTATATGACGTCAACGGGAATATCACTGATTATCTGAACACAAACGGCACGGTTGTCGCCCACCGCGAATACGGCCCGTACGGGAACACCGTCGCCGCGTCTGGGCCGATGGCGGACACCTTCAACTTCTGGTTCTCGACGAAGCACCTCAACCATGTGACGGGATGGTATTACTACGGTGAACGCCTGTACTCGCCGGAACTGAGGCGTTGGCTCAACTGCGACCCTATCGGAGAAAAAGGCGGGAAGAACCGTTACGGGTTCGTCGGGAACGATCCCGTCAACGGGTGGGATTATCGGGGGCTTAAAGAAGTCACCATGACTTTTGATTTCACTGCTTCCTCTGAGTATAACTGGTTCCGAAGAACCGTTTATGAACCGTGGGATAAGATTTTTGTCAAAGAGACGGCTGAAATAATCAGGAAGATTAAAAGTACACTTAATTCCAAAACGTGCGACTGCATTAAAAAACTTAACATTTCAGCGCATGGCAGTGGTGCTGGCAACATTGTTCTTGGCGAGGATTGGTATATGTCATCACAGAATGAACTTCTTGAAAAGGATGATACGTTGCTTGGTGAGAAGCAACGTGAAATCAAACGACAGATGGAACAGATGCTTGCATTCTTTTCTTCGCTGGGAACTTATCTTTGCAAAAAAGCGACTGTAACTTTTGTTATATGCGGGGCGGGGGCTGGTGAAGAGGGCGAGGCATTACGCATCCAGTTGTTGCGTGTTTTTCCTGAAGGGACGAAAGTCATCCTTTTCCCCGGTAGTTGCGGTTTTGTTTTTGGAATTCCAACGGCTGAAACCGGCGATCCCGGTAAAGCAGGGAGATAAATCATGAAGAATATTACATTGATATGGGCCACGGTAGGCACAGCCACATTGTTCTCATTATTATTTGCGGGTGCCTGTAGTAGAAAAACCGACTACGATTTTGAGCAACGGGCACGGGAGGCTTGGCCAGAAAGTATACGACTGCTTAGTCTGATGGACGGGGAGGCCTTCGCCAAAAAGGGAAAAAAAGGTGATTATGACCCTGTTAGGGTTTTGAGCACTTTGCTGAAATCAAATGTTGTTTACAGGACTTTTCAGTCTGATGTTTATTACGTTAATACTAACGATCTCTTTTGGATGACCAACACGCTCTCGTCCGATCCTGCAATTGTAAAGAAAATTGTAGACAGATCCGATCCTTCACGGGTGCTCTATGTTGGAGTGACATTTGAATGCAAAAAATTTTGTTTAACGAATTTATCGGCAAGAGGGCTTGTTCCTATTGAGTTGGATTCTTTACCTTCCCCCAACCAGTAGCCGGTGTTGCATAGGTGACTGGCTGGAGGACATTTTCCGTTTTTACGGAGTTTTTAAAGGGCCGTAATTTGACTTTAGGCAAACGAGTTGTTGTGAGCCGCGACGGCGGGGCGTGGGCGACCGAGTCTGTCACGCGAAAGGATTTCCTCGGGCGCGCGGTCACATCCGAACGTGCCGGATACGGCGGCGCGATGCTGGTCACGTCCAACGCTTACGACGCGGCGGGGCGGCTGGTGTTCACGCGGAACCCCGGCGGCTCGGCGGTTGCCTTTGCCTACGACGAGCTGGGCAACGGCGCGGGAACCGTGCGGATCGGCGCGGGGCAGACGCTGGACTTCGACCCGCTTGACTTCACGCTCGCGGGCGTGGCCGCGCTGGACAAATACGTCATTGAGGAGACGCCGTCATGGATGGAGGAGTCCGACCTCGGGCTTTCCGCGCACGGCGTTTCCAACGCCTGGTGGGATTGCAACGCGACCGTCACGCACAACCCCGGGCATGCCGCCGTCACGTCTTCCGTCACCCGCGCGCAGCTCACGGGGCTCTCGCCCGCCTGCGTGAGGCGGACGGTCACTGCCGGCGCGGACGGCGTGAGCGTCATCGAAACCGAATCGCTCGACGCCGCCAGCGCCCGGAAAACCGTGACGCGCCTGAACGCGGCCACGGACGGGAGAGAGACCTCCGTGACTGTGGCGGGCCGCGCGGTGTCCGGCACCAACGCGCTGGGCGCGGCGTTCGCGTACGCATACGACGGCTACGTTCGGCAGACCTCCGTCGAAGAGACCGCCGGGGGCCGCACGCTCCGGACCCTGACCGGATACCACGCCGACGGCACGGTCGCGTTCACGGCGGAAGCGGACGGCGCGGCGACCAACGCCACATCGTATTCCGTGCGGCAGAGCCTTGAATCGCCCGGCGGCGCTTACTTCGTGACAGCGGCCGACCCGCTGGGGAACGTGACGACCAATCATTATGCCGGTGACGGAACGCTCTACCGCACCGGGGGCGCGGCATACCCGGCCGAAACGGCGCAAAACGCGGACGGCTACAGGTCCGAGCTGCGGACGTGGCGCGACGAGAGCGGCCAGCCCGACGTCACCCGCTGGCATTATGACCTCGCGTCGGGGCTCGTGACCAACAAGGTTTACGCCGACGGCCTCGGGCCCTCGTACTCGTACCTGCCGGACGGGCGGCTGTCTTTGCGCGCGTGGGCGCGCGGCGTGGAGACGGCCTACGGCTATGCCGACACCGCAAACGGCGCGGCACAGTCCGCCTCGCACTCCGACGGCACGCCGGGCGTCACCAACACCTACGACCTCGCGGGGCGGCTCGTGTCCGTCGAGGACGGCACGGGCGCGCGCTCTTTCGCCTATGACGCGCGGGGACGCGTGACCGCCGAGACCAACGCGCTGGCGGTCATAACCCGTGAATACAACGCGCTGGGCTTGCCGTCGGGTTTCGCCGCCGACAGCGACGGAACGGTCGCCTACGCCTACGACGGCGCGGGACGGATGACCAACGTTTGCTTCGGCGCCCTGTCGTTCTGTCACGGCTATCTGCCGCATACCCGTCATTTGGAATCAGTGAGCAACTCATGTGGGATCGGGTGGCACCGCCTTTACGAGGGCGGGAGGAATCTCATAGCCTCTGTGACTAATTTCAGCGGATCAGCGACCGTCGCCGCCTTCGGTTACTTGAACGACTCCATTGGAAGAAGGGTCGCGCGAAACAATGACACGTTCGCCTACAACGCCCGCTCGGAACTGACCAACGTTGTGACGGGCGAGGCCACCTACGGGTACGGTTACGACGGCATCGGCAACCTCGTGTTTTCCTACGCCGGAACCGCCACTAATGTTTACGCCGCGAACGGTATCAACCAGTATACGGCCATTACCGGAGTGGCGGCGGCCTCGCCGGACTACGACACCGACGGGAATATGACTTGGGACGGACGCTTCGCCCACACGTGGGATGCGGAAAACCGCTTGGTCGAATCTCAGCCTGGCGGCGCGGCCACCAACGGCTCAGCGATGGTTGAGAGTGGTTACGACTACCGGCACCGGCGCTTTTTGAAGACGGTCAGACGCCTGATT
>JAQVSS010000270.1 GCA_028700415.1 Kiritimatiellia bacterium | reverse complement strand
TTTCGCCGCGCTCAAGAGCGGCAAGGTCTGGCTCGAAGCCGCTGGCCAGGTCTTCTTCTCCACGTCGGTCGGCATCGGCGCGCTCCTCACCTATGCCACGTACCTGAAAGCGGACGACGACACGCTGCTGCCCTCCACGACCGCCTCGTTCCTGAACGAATTCGCCGAGGTCGTGCTCGGGGGGTCGATCATCGTGCCCGCCGCCTTCCTGTTTTTCGGCCCCGCCGGCACGACGGAGGCGGTTGAGGGGGGCACCTTCGGCCTCGCCTTCCGGACGACGCCGCTCATCTTCAACCACATGGCCGGCGGCGCATGGGTCGGCTTCGCCTGGTTCCTGCTGCTGTTCATCGCGGGCGGCACCAGCGCGGTTTCCATGCTCCAGCCCGCGGTCGCGTTTCTCGAAGAGGAGTTCGGCTTCAACCGCAAGCGCTGCATCGCCGCCCTCGGGCTCGTCTCCTTCGCGGCGGCCCACCTCGCGATTTTCGGCAACGGCGTGCTGGACGAGATGGACTTCTGGTTCAGCTCCTTCGGCCTGCCGATGTTCGGCCTGATCGAGGTCTGCGTTTTCCTCTACTGTTTCGGCCCCGCCCGCGGCTGGCAGGAACTCCACGCGGGCTCGACCCTCCGTCTCCCCGCTTTCTTCAGGCCGGTGCTGACCTTTGTGACCCCGCTCTTCCTCTTCGCCATTCTCGCGGGCTGGCTGGCGACCGACGGCTGGAAAACGATCCTGATGAAAAAATCCGTCGACGGCCACCTCGTGCCGCTCTACGGGCCCGAGCAAATGCCGTGGATCATCGGCACGCGCCTCTTCTGCCTCGCGCTGATCGGCGTCACCTGCCTGCTCATCCGCCGCGCGTGGTCCCGCCGCGCGGGTCAGGGCAGGTGAAAGGCGATGCGGAAGCCGTTGTCGTAATAGCTGTCGTGGTCGGCGATGAACGGTTCCGTGAAGAGCGACGCGCGCCAGGCGCTGCGGCATTTGTAGGCTTCCCCATAAGTGGACCAGCCGCCGCCGCGTTTGACGCGCTTCCAGAGCCACCCGTACGTGTAGGTAGGCGTAGAATAAAAATCGGGGCCGGTCGGCCCCAGCGGGTTGGTCTGCGTGAGTGTCGTCATCGGCGCGGCCCAAAAGTCCAGGCACCACTCGAACACGTTCCCGTGCATGTCGAAAAGCCCCCAGGCGTTCGGCATATAGCTGCCGACCGCCGCCGTGCCGTTGGTGACGCCGAAGGCGCTGCCGGGAGCCGGCACATAATAAACGACCGCACCGTTGTCGAGCCGGTTGCTGGACAGGCACCCCCCATTACACTTGTAGCGGCCCAGCAGCGCGAGGTTCCCGTCCGCCACGCTGTTGGTGATGTCCGTCCCGTTGTTGAGCCCCGTGCCCGTGCCCGCCCGGCAGGCGTATTCCCACTGCGCATCGGTGGGCAGGTCGAAACCGTTGAGTCCGGTCCGGGCCCGGAGCCCTCCGACGAACGACGAGGCGTCCACCGTCGCGTTGGCCGGCCAGGCGCGCGCCGCGGACGACGTCCCGCGGATCATCTGCCAACTGACCTGCTCGACCGGCCGGGTGTCGCGGAAGTCCGGGCTCGAATAATAACTCGGCCAATTGCTTTGGATCAAATACCACTGGTACTGGGTGACCTCGTACACGCCGATATAGAAATCTTTCGTGAGAACCACCGTATGCCGGTTTTCCGCCGCACTCCGCCCCAATTCGCTAGACGAAGACCCCATCAGGAAGGTCCCCGCAGGAATCCGCCGCAAGACGAGATGGGTTGTGGCGTAGGCCGTATCGTTGGTGTAGCCCAGCCAGACACCCTCGTCATAGCGGTAGGTGATCTGCCCTTCCTCGCCCAATCCCTTGGTCAAGTTCACGATCATGCAGGTCGGGGAAGGAACGGCCGTAAGGGTCACATTGAAATCCGGCAACCGCCCCTTCGCGGCATAGCCCGCCAGCGAGGGATTCCACACCGCGCGGTGCGTCCCGTTCGTGAGGCCGCTCAAGCTGCCGCCCGTGAAGGAAATGCCCGGCATGTCAATCTCGGAGCCGCGCACAAAACCCCGCATGGAAACGTCATATTTCGCGCCCGCGTCACCGCCCGCGAGCGTGAAGTCGATGTTGACCAGCGGGCTCCACGGCCAGTCCTGCCGGATGGCGGTGACGCTCAGCGTCGGATCGGCCGCGCAGGCGAGGCCGGCGAGACAGCCCAGAAAGCCTAAGGCGAAACTGCGCGCGTTTTTTTTCATACTCACACCTTTTTTTCGTTATTGTTCCAGCGGCAAAGGCACCACCACACGGAAGCCTGTATACAAGGGGGCATCGTGAGCCTGCATATACGACGCGCTAGCATCGCACCGGTAGGCGGACCGGCATTGGACGGCGGTTGACAGGTACGCCCCCCCCCTCCGCATCCTGAGGTATTTCAAAGCGAGAAACGGTTCCCAGATGGCCGGCCCCCGCGGATCGATCACCGCGGCCGCGCCCAAATTGTTCGTGTAGAAATCCAGGCACCACTCCGTGACGTTGCCGTGCATGTCGTACAATCCCCACGCATTGGGCAGATAGCTCCCGACCCGCGCCGTGCCGCCGGTGACGCCGACCGTGACGGGCGGCTCATAATAAACGACCGCGCCGGTGTCGAGCCGGTTGCTGGACAGGCATCCTCCGTTGTACTTGTAGCGGCCCAGCAGCGCGAGGTTTCCATCCGCCAAGCTGTTGGTGATATCCGTCCCGTTGTTGAGCCCCGTGCCCGTGCCCGCCCGGCAGGCGTACTCCCATTGCGCCTCGGTCGGCAGATCCAGCCCTTTCAGCCCGGTTTTCGTCCGGAGCAACCCGATGAACGATGTGGCGTCCACATCATGGTTCGTGGGCCAGCTTGCCCCCGCCACTGTTCCCCGCAACGTGTTGTAGGAGATCTTTTCGGCCGGGCGCGTGGCGCCATCGACGGTGAACCCGCCCGTATAGGAAGGCATGATCTGTTTGCACTGGGCCTGCGTGAACTCGAACACCCCGATGTAGAAGGGCTGCGTGAGTGTCACCGCGTGCTGGGTCTGGGGCATGCCATCCTTGATTTCCGCGCCGGGCGCTCCCATGATGTATGTGTCCGGCTCGATCCGCCGCAACACCAAATTAGTGGTCATGTGCTCCACCCGGTTGGTGATGTCGTACCAGACGCCGTCGGTACGGTAGGTGATCTGCCCCTCCTGACCCGCGCTCTTGCTCAGGTCGATGATCATGTAGGTCTTTGCCGGCACAAGGCTGAGCGCGACGCTGAAACCCGTGAGCGGAGTGTTGGAGTAGGCCGTCTGCGCGGGATCCCAAACGATATGGTGCTCGCCGTAGCTTACGCCGTAGACGTCACCCGAAAGCGACGCTTCCGGCAGCCGCCCGAGGGACGCGCCGTTGTTGAAGCCCTCCACCGCAACGTCGACCCGCTGGGTCGGATCGCACGCGACGACGTAGTGGATATCCACCTTCGGGCTCCACGGCCAACGCTGGCGCACCGCCACCTCGCGGACTTCCTCATCAGCGGCGGACACGAACAAAGCCCACCCCATCATCATCATTCCCAATCCCGTTAAAACGATCCGTTTCATTCCGCCCCCCCCTTTTTATTGGAGACTTAAAAGGACCCCGTCCTCAGAACGGAAAAGCGTGGCATTCCGGGTCACGCCCGTGCCCAAGAACGAGAGCGTCAGGTCGAACGTTCCGAACCCCCATCCGAGGTTGAGCAGTTTCAGACCATAATAGCCAAGCTTATTGTCGAAAAACAGCGTCTCCGATCTGGCGGGGCCGGCAATGGCCATCTGCACATTCGTTGCGGCTGTGGTGGTTGCATCCCACAAGGCGGAGTACGGGATCACGGCGTCATTCCGGATTTTCCTCCAAGCCCTGCTGGCCGTGTCCGCCTTGACCGTGTCCGCCCCGAACGCGCCGGACACCGCGGCGAGCCGCGCGGTGTACACGGCAGAAACGGCGCTCTGCTCATAATACGTGAGCCGCAGTTCGTAAACCTCCTCTTGGGCGGGCGCGGCGGTGGAAAAGGCCGTCCACATATAGTTGGACTCCGCCGGGGTGAGCGCGACGGTTTGCGTGGCGCAGTTCATGCCGCTGATGACAAGCTGCGCGGACGTGGCCCCGTTCGGCCAGTTCAAAGCCAGCGGCACCGTGTTGGTGGAGAGGGTTTGCCACAGCCAGCTTTCGGTTGTGGTGGCGATGTCCGCCGTGACCGTTTCGGCCCGGCACATCCCCGCCGGGGAAAAGCAGATTCCCACTGCGGCAACAAGGGGCATACACATGGCAGCTTTCAGCATGATCGTTCTCCCTTTCACCAACATTCCATAGGCTAACCCGGAAATGTTCCTGTTTAACATGATCGTTTTTTATTATGCAGGTGAGATGAAAAGAGTCAAACCCAAAAAAACGGCCTTCAAAGAAAAGCGAGAAAATCTTCCGGAAGGGGTGCAATAAAATCCATCGGCGCCCCCGTCACCGGATGAGTGAAGGACAGGTGCGCGGCGTGCAGCATCTGGCGCGCGGGAAGATGCGGGAGGCGCGCGTCCGCCCCGGATTTCCCGTACAGCGCGTCGCCAATAACCGGGCAGCCCAACGATTGCATGTGGACGCGGATCTGATGCGTGCGTCCGGTCTCGATGCGGCAGCGCACCAGCGTGATGCCGCCAAGCCGCCGCTCGACCGCGTAGTGCGTCACCGCCTCTTTGCCGTTGCGTGCCACCACGGCCATTTTTTGGCGGTGCGCGGGGTGCCGCCCGATCAGCGAGCGCACGGTTCCCGACGTTTTCGGCGGCGCGCCGTGAACCAGCGTCAGATACTCCTTGGAGATCCCGCCCGTTTTGAACAGCCGCACGAAACCCGCCATGGCCGCATCATTCTTCGCCACCACCATCAACCCCGACGTGTCTTTGTCCAAGCGGTGCACGATCCCCGGCCGCTCCACGCCCCCGACACCGCCCAAGTCGCGGCAGTGATGCAGCAGCGCGTTCACCAGCGTGCCGCGGGCATGCCCGGGCGCCGGATGCACCACCAGCCCGGCGGGCTTGTTGAGCACCAGACAGTCGCCGTCCTCGTACACGATATCGAGCGGAATATCCTCCGGTTCCGGAATCGCGGATACGGGAGCCGGGACAACGATCTCAAGCACCTGACCGGCTTTCGGTTTGGCATTCGCCTTCACCGCCACGCCGCCACAAGTCACACGCCCCTCTTTGATAAGCGCCTGGATCCTCGCCCGCGACAGCGTCGCCACCTGTGCCGCCAGCCATGCGTCCAACCGCCCTTCCGCACCCTCCGGCACGTTTAGCGACAACACCTCCGCACCCTCTTCAGCGTCCAGCGTCTCGTCATCAAGAAATTCCCCGGCATCTGCCATTTCCGCACCCGGCCTTTCGCAAAAGATTCAGAATCATTCGTCCGCGACGACACGGAAGCCGACGTCGTAGACCCTTTGCCAAGGCGCGTAAGGAACGCGCGCCAAAAAAGTGGCGTACCGCGGACGCTTCCACCACGAGCCGCCGCGCGCAAGGGCGCGGCCGTCCGGCAGGCGCTCGGAGGTCCATTCCCACACGTTGCCGTGGACGTCGCGCAAACCCCAGGCGTTGGGCGCGAAGGTCCCGACCGGAGACGACACGCGGAAACCGTCCGAACACGCCGTGATCGCGGGACGCCAAGCGGGAACCGCCACAGCCGGGACACCTCGGTTTTGGGGGCCGATCCCGCGCTCCATCTTACGGAAGACCGCGTCCGCCAGATTGGCGAACCGCGAAAAGTCGTCATCCACCCCGCCATAGAACAAAGGCGTGCCCGCGCCAGCGCGGGCAGCCCATTCCCACTCGTCGCCGCCGGGCAAACGCACGCGGCCCCCGCTCTTCCGCGAGGCAAAGCGGCAGAAGGCTTCAGCGGCTTCGAAGGAGACACGGCAAACCGGCTGCGCGGGGGCGTTGAGCGGATAGCCGCGGTCCGCCACCTCGAATTGCATGAACTCGCCGCGCTCCAGAAAGCTGTCGTGTGCCGGGTCAAAGCGGGCGTACTGC
>JAQVSS010000269.1:1801-6076 GCA_028700415.1 Kiritimatiellia bacterium | reverse complement strand
GCCATCCAGAACATCCACAGTCACGCGATGGTGCTGATCATCCTGCCCGCCGGCGGGTTCGTCACCCTCGGACTGATCCTGGCCTTCATCAACAACCTGCAGGCCGTGGCCGCCCGAAAGAAAGGCGTAGCCGCGCCCCTCCCGCTCGAACTCGACTGCCGCCACTGCGCCCTCTGCAAGATCGGCGATGTCAGGTAGGGACGGTTCCCCGAACCGTCCGTCTGCCCTGAGCGCCGTCGAAGGGCGGACGCCTCGGAGAGGCTACCCGAAACGGCTACCTACAATTTAAACGAACCAAGCTCTACAGTTGCGAGCCTTTGGAGGGACGCAAGACAATGTTGGTGATCTTGTTCGCCGTGTCTTTGTAGCGCGGGTCCGCCTTGAGTTTCAACCAACCCGGATGTTCACGGAAACGTTTCCAGGCAGCCTCTTTCGCGTCTTTGTTGGCGAACCCCAACATGTAGGTCAGATTTTCCAGACGATCCCCCGCCAATGCTTGACCAAAAAAGACCGGCTCCATGCCGCAAGCCCGGAACAAGCCTATCTCGCCGCCCTGTTCAAACATGGCGACTTTCCTGACGTTCCGCTCACTCGTGTAACTGTTATAGGTGCGGAGTTGCAGCAGCCGGTCGGCGGAGTCCGTCACCCGCCGTACCTGCGGACACGTGGCAAACGCGTGAAACAGCGCACCCGCACAGGCGTCGTAAAGAGGATCTTTCATCGGCGCCTCAAAAAGCGCCGCCGCCCCCTTCATGAACTGCGGGTCAGCCAGTAACCGTTGGCCGTACCCGGCAAAAGACCCCCAATCCGGATGGGGGATGACCACGAACACGTTAGTCGAGTATGCGGCGTTCCCGTCGTTGACCTCACCGCTTGCCCAAAACACGCCGACTTGCCCGATGCCCTGCCGGTTCAGCGCCGGGATCAGCGCCGCATCGAAGACCGCCATCAGTTTATCCCGCTTCTCAACACTGGAACAGGTGTAAGTCCGAATCTCGATCAGCTCCCTCCCGCCCGTCTCCCGCGCAAGAACCAGCCCCGCCATCATCATCGCCGCGACACCCGCCGCTGTCAGAAAACATCTCCTCATCCGTCATCCCCCCCTCAATAACCACGCCACGTTCAGCATGGAACGTTCTTCCCCTTAACGCAACATAAAGAAAGGGTTCCCTCCGATTTACGAGGGAACCCTTAAGCGTCTCCGCTTATGTTATCGTTACTCAGAAAACACGTCCTTTCGCGTTGTTTTTTACTTCACCGGCACGCCCATCAGGCGTTCCGGGACTATGTGTCCTCTCTTACCTTTTCTCAGGCGCCGGCGAAAATGTCCCGATTTTTTTCCAATCAGCGAAGAGCGATTCATTGCCCGACTTCCGTACTGGGATCCGCTGTGCAACCTGTGTTTTTTTGGCGTAAGCCGCCGTACCCGTTGCCCGGTCTCTTCCTTGGTCTGTGGCAAGCCCCTCTTCAGTCTGTGTGGGCGTGTCGCCCAATCAGTTGATTCCCGCATCCCCATGACCATAATCAGACACCCGTCTGACGGCCCCTCTGGGCTTTCGGAGCTTTGAAAAGGCAAATCCTGAAATCCTCCTTTCCAAGATTGTTTCCTGAAGATCGGTACTCTTTTCCCAATCTTTGCCTGTAGTATACCCTGTGGCTTGCGAACTGTCAACCCCCCTTTTTAAATTTTTACAAGGATTTTCTGCCTGATTTTCTGCCTGGTCCCTCTCTCATTTCACGGTCGCAGGACACACCCGTCTCTGTTATAGTTTGTTTTTTTTAGAAGAGGTTTTGTTCCCGTTATGCGTTCCGCAGTTTTATTCGATATCGACGGCACCCTGCTCTATGCGCGCGGCATCGGGCGCGCAGCTTTCGGCACCGCCTTCGAAGCCGCCTACGGCGTCCCCTACCCGAACCTCGGCGGACTCAGTTTCGTCGGCGCGACCGACTCCAACGTCGTGCGCACCATGGCCTCCGAGTGTGGCGTAGACAGCACCCCCGCCCGCGAGGAACATTTCTTTCTGCGCCTCGCCCACGCCATCGACGCCGGGCTATCCCAGAACCAACCCCTCGTCTATCCCGGCGTCCCCGATCTGCTTGGCCGCCTCACCCGGCGCGGGCATGCGCTCGGCATCATCACCGGCAACGTGCGCGCCACCGCCTGGAGCAAGCTGCGGCACGCCGGACTGGACCACGCCTTCTCGTTCGGCGCATACGGCGACGACCACCACGAGCGCCCCGCCATCGCCCGCATCGCCCTCGGCCGTGTCCCCTCCAACGCCGCCGTGCGCCTCCTGATCGGCGACACGCCGCTCGACATTCAAGCCGCGCACGCCAACGGGCTCAAAGCCGTGGCTGTCGCCACCGGCTGGGTTTCCGCCGATGACCTCGCCGCCGCCGGCGCCGATCTTGTCCTGCCGGATTTCGCCGATGCCGCCGCAGCCGCCGCCCGCATCGAAGCCCTCTTCTAAAACCGCGGCGGACACAGAGGTCCGCCCTCCAGCCGCGCACCAAACAGGTGCTGATTGAATAGCCGCAGAGAACGCATCGAACACAAAGAAACAGGATGTAAATCAAGCATTCGCTGCTGTTTCATGCATCTCTGCGTTCCTTGTTCTTTGCGGCTAATGGCAACTGCTCTTTTTAGGTTAAACCGGGATGCGCGTGTCCCAAAGGGCGGGGCGGACCAGCGATTCGGGCAGGACCGGCACACACTCCCTCACGCGGCCGAGCACATCCTCCGGCAACGGTCCCAGCGCGGCGAGGCGCAGGTTCTCCCGCAGCTGCTCCGCCGTGTCCACGCCGGTCAACACGCTGGTGACCGCAGGGTTCGACAGCACATACCGCATGCAGAGTTCGGGCATCGTACACCCCGCCTCCAGCGCAATCCGTTCCAGACTGCGCCGCACCGGGATCACCCCGGACAAGCCCGGCCTGATCTTTTCTTCCGGCATCACCAGCAAACCCTGCAGGTACACGCTCCGGGAAAAGAGCCGGATGTCATTATTCTGTGCCGTCGGCCAAAACGAGTCGAACCTCCGGTCCACCACGTTGTAAGGCAGCTGGATGAAGCGCGCCGCCCCGGCTTCCCCCAGAAAACGGTCGCTGTCCAGCGACACGCCCGCGCCGCCGATCAGTCCCTTACCGACCATCTTTCCCAATACAGGCAGGAACCTGAGGTCGTTTTCGCGGTGCAGCAGACAGACCGCCAGCCGCTCCAGGCGTAAACGCTGGAGCGACCGCAGCACAGTCTGCTCAATAAACCGCTCAGCCCCCGCGTCCGTATCGGCTTCTATCGGCGGGACTTTGCTGACCACCGTCATCGCATCGCGCAGTGCCAGCCGCTCCAGCGCCGCACCCACGATCTCTTCGCTCGTGCCGTATGCGGCGGCCGTGTCGAGTGCCGTCACCCCGCCCTCATGGGCCGTCCGGAGAATCTCGCACACCCTCTCGAACGAGGGCTTGCCCGACACGTTGGCGATCCCGTACTCCAGCCCGAACTGCACCGTCCCCAGCATCAATTTCGAAAACATAGAACTTCTCACTTCGCCGTATACCCGCCGTCGACCGGAATGTTCGTGCCGGTCAGGTAGCACGATGCGTCCGACGCCAAAAAGACGATCACGCCCTTGAGATCCGTCGCGTTCGCCAGCCGCCCCAGCATCGTGTTCGCGCTGTAGTTCTTGATGAAGGCCTCAGCCTGATCCGGCGTTTGAAACCCGCCCGGATGGATCGCGTTCACGCGGATCCTGTGCGACCCCAGCACGCTGGCCGCAAAACGCGTGAAGTTCACCATCCCGCCCTTTTCGAAGAAATAGATCGGCGAAGGCGTCTTCATCATGTCCGTGCCGGCGTAGTTGAGCGGATCGGGGCCGCGCAGCCCCATGTAGGAGCCGATGTTGATGATAGAGCCTCCGCCGGTCTTCTTCATTTCCTCAGCCGCCAGCCGCGTCAGGCAGAACAGGGCCGAGGCGTTAACGCGCAGGCTTTTATCGAACACGTCCATGGGCTGGTCCCATGCCGCGCACGCGCAGCGCGTGACCGCGTTGTTGACCAGCACGTCCAGCCGGCCCGAGCGCCGCCCGATCTCCGCGACCAGCGTTTGGATCGAAGACTCGTCCTCCAAGTCCAGCGGCAGCGCGGTCACGTCGCCGCCCTCCGCCCGCAGCGCCGCGGCGACCTTCTCCAGTTCATCCACGTTCCGCGACGCGATGTATGTCATCGCGCCGGCCTCGGCCAGCGCCTCGGCGATCTGCCGCCCATACAGCCCCGCTC
>JAQVSS010000269.1:0-1701 GCA_028700415.1 Kiritimatiellia bacterium | reverse complement strand
TCGCCGCCCTCCGCCCGCAGCGCCGCGGCGACCTTCTCCAGTTCATCCACGTTCCGCGACGCGATGTATGTCATCGCGCCGGCCTCGGCCAGCGCCTCGGCGATCTGCCGCCCATACAGCCCCGCTCCGCCGGTCAGCAGCGCGACCTTGCCCTTCAACGAAAAACTTTCTAAGACTTTCATCATCCGACCTCCTAAACCCCAAACTACCCCAAAAATTGGCCGCAAAGAACGCATAGAACACAAAGAGCTGAGAGATTTTTCCCTTTGCGTTCCTTGCGTTCTCTGCGGCTAATAACCAGGTCAGCCTTCACAACATCACCTCTTGTCCGTTGTTTTCCCGACTCGCGATGCCACCGATCACCAGCCGCATCAGCTCTGCGGTGTGGCTAAAGGGATAAGGACGCTCTCCGCTCTTCAGGTAAGCGGCGAACTCCGCAAGTTGCGCCTTGAACGAAGAGAAGGTGTCCTTCGTGACCACCGTGGCGTTCCCCTCGGATCCGCACAACGCCAGCGCGCCGCCGTAGACGATCCCCTTGCCGCAGGCGATCACCACATCCGCGCCGCAGCCGTGTTTGAGATGCACGATGTTGCGCTCTGCCGTGCCCGTGTTGCGGACCGACACATAGCCCGGCCCGGTGATGCTGTAGACCGCTTCCAGCGCGTGGATGCCGTAGGTCTCCCATTTCTTCGCCATGGGCATGGAGATGAAACACCACTCGCCGAGCGGCGCGTTCGGGTACTGGTACGGCGCGTACTCCGCGGCAAAGCGCGTGGAGCTCGACGACAGGATCGCCGCACCATCGGCCACCCATTTCTCGAACACCGCCAAATCCGCGGCGTTGTCGCACAGCGGCTTGTCGATGAACACCGGCAGGCCCGCTTCGACGAAGGGACGTGCCCGCGCCACATGTTCGCCGCCGATGTCCGTCGCGATCAGCACCGCGTCCACCGCCCCGATCATCGCTCCCGGCGTATCCGCGACATTCGGAACCCGCGACAGCGCCGCCACATGCTCCGCATCTTTCCGGTCCGCGCAAAACACATGCGTCACCTTTACGCCGCCGAGACCGAACGCTTCAGACGGCTGCGCGTTCAGATAGGCCGGAATGCCCGGGAAGGGACACTCTTTCGTCATCCGCTTGCGGTCATACCCATTCAGGATCGCGCTCCAGGAATAGGGATGCCCGTTGCCCTCCGTCATGCCGATCACGCCCAGCCGGATCGCCGCCGGGTCTTTTACCAATGCCTTTGCCATTTTGCGCCCCCTTTACTAAGCCGCAAGCCCTCGTCCCTATACGCCTAATCCGCCTTTTTCGACCAGATCAGCCCCTCGATTCCCGTCTTGCGGTTCGGGAATACGGCGCTCACCGCCAGCGCCGTCACAAAGCAGGTCACAATGCCGATTGCGCCGTAGAGCAATAGGTGCGGCTTCCAAGCCAGCTCGGCCTGATCCAGACCGATGCACACCACGTAATTTGCCGCAAGTCCGGCCAGTGCCGCCGCCGAGCCCACCCGGCGCGCGAAAATGCCGAGCATGAACAGGCAGGCCAACCCGCTCGTCAGGATGCCGATGAATTTGAGAAACTGGTCATACACCGCGCGGATATCCACATTCGCCAGCGCCAAGGCACCGGCCATGCCCGCCAGCCCCAACGCGATCGTGCAGATCTGCGCGAAGAGGATCTGCGCCCGGTCTTCG
>JAQVSS010000268.1 GCA_028700415.1 Kiritimatiellia bacterium | reverse complement strand
GGCCATGCCTGGACCGTCACGGCCGACGGGCCTTACCAGGCTGAAAGCCATGGCAACTGGGGGTTTTTGCATATCCCACGCCAGGGCGGCCGGCGCCACGTGACGGTCTGCTGGCCGGGACCAAGCTGATATGGGCGTCCTGGGCAAGCTGAAAAGCCAGTACCGGTTCAGCCCGGAGGGCTTGTCTTTCAAGGAGAAATTCCTCCTGGCCCTGCCGGCCCCGGCCGCGTCGCTGAGCAGCGTTTTGATCCACAACGTCTACATCAAGCTGTACACGGACGTCATCCACCTCGATCCGATGTATGTCGGACTGATCTATTTCTGGTTCAACATCTGGAACACGATCAACGACCCGATCTTCGGCATCTTCATCGACAAGATGAAATACCGGCCCGGCCGGGGCAAGTTCCTCTACCTGATGCGGGTCACCGTCCCCTTTATCCTGCTCTGCCTGGTCGCGATGCTGCTTTCCAGTCCCGACTGGCCCCAGAAAACGATCTTTTTCGTCCTGCTGTTGGAGCTGTTTTTGTTCGACACCGCCTTCACCTTGTTCGGTATCTCCAACAACTGCTATTTTCTGATCGCCGCGCCGACCAAGGAGGAGCGGGTCGATGTCAATGTGCTGCGCGGCTATGTCGCCAATTTCGTCAGTTTCTTCGCCACCCTGGTGCCCTCTTTCCTGCTGGTCGGCAACCAGACCAGCAACCGGCCGCAGATCGTCGCCATCCTGATGGGCGTGATCGCACTCAACGCCGTCGTCTACCTGGTGGCGGTCACGAAGCTTCGGGAAACGCCGGAGATGTACGAAAAGGGCAACGGCGCGCTGCAGTCGATCAACCTGCAGACGCTGTGGCAGGACGTGCGCTCGATCCTCAGGATGCGGGCTTTCTGGACCTGGTTTTTCTATGGCCTGACAGCCCTGGCGCCCTCCGGCATCTATTTCACGGCTTTTCTCTACTACATGGACCATGTCATCCGTGCAGACGGGCTGCAGACAACGGTCGCCGACACCGTCCCGATGCTGGTCGTCTTCGCCGTCTATCCCCTCCTGGGCAGCCTCGTCAAGCGCTTCGGGGGCAAGCATGCCATCTTCAGCGGCATGCTGCCCTACATCGCTGGCTACGCCCTGCTCTTCTTTGCCCGGACCTGGTGGCAGGCGCTGCTGGCCTACACGCCGATCATGGTGGGCAAGTACCTGGCTGAAACCGCCGCAGCGCCGCTGGGCGCGGCGATCATCGACGAGAACGAGATGCTGACCGGCACACGCAAGACGGGCCTGTTTGGCGCGGTCAGCGCCATCCTGGCGGCACCGGTCTCAGGCTTGCAGCTGATGATCTTCATGGGTATTCTAAAGGCTACCGGCTACGACGAACAGGCGTCGGTCCAGGCCACGGGAGCTGTCCAGGGCATCCGTGCCGCCACGGCCCTGATCCCGATCGCCTTCTGCCTGGTCGGGATGCTGCCGCTGAAGCTTTTTCCATACGACAGGGAAAAGGAGCAGCAGCTTTCTCTTTTCAGCCTCAAGCGCCGCCGGGGCGAACCTGACCCGCAGTCCGGTTCGCAATAAAAGAACCTTTGCGTCCTAAGCTTTGGTTTCGCCTTGGTTTCTATTGAACTTGATGATTTGGGAAAGCCTGTGTAATCTGCTATAATAGAGGTACACAGAAGAAAATAAGTCGCCGCGAAACAGTCATCGGGCATCTGCCGTCAGCTCTGTTCCCGCGCGTTTTCTAGGTGTTACAGGAGGATCTAATGTACCAGGTTGATGATTGTGTCGTGTTTGGAACAACAGGGGTCTGTCTGATTTCCGAAATTATCCGGGAGGCTTTCGGAGATGCTGAAAAGCGCGCCTATTATGTGCTGACACCCATCAATGGAAAAGGGCCGACCATCTATGTGCCAACAGACAACTGTGCGGGCAAGTTCCGCCGGATCATGAGCCTGGAAGACGCGCTGGCCCTGCTGAACCAGCTGCCCGATCTTGTCTGCTGCTGGCCTTTGGATGATGCGGAGCGCCGTGATCTGCTGACCCGTTTGCTCCAGTCTGACAATCCGCTGGATTCCGCCCGAGCTGTCGGCATGCTGACATTGCATCAGGAACAGCTCGCCGAGGACGGCAAACGGCTCTCCGCCCAGGACAGCGAACTGCTTAAGACAGCCGAACAAACCCTGTACCCGGAACTGGCTTATGTCCTTGGTACCGACGAGGAACAAACCGCCAGAATGGTCCTCGAACGCATTCGGGGCATCCCGGTCAGCTAAGGAGTCTGATAAGAAACAAATTGATCTTTACGCCAATGGGGTGCGGGTGCGGCTCCAAAAACCGGCTGAATGACCATGAATACCCATGTCGGGGATGCTGCTTACCATTTCGCCGTGCTGTTGTGAAAAGGCGTCCCTATGAAACCCACTTGTGTAAAATCTTCAGGATTATTCCTGATGATGTAGTCGATATAGGAAGAAACCATACGGCCCGTAAGCAGATACCCGGCCGCGTTCAAATGCCCGCCCAGGTAAAAATTCCGCTTGAATGCTTTGTCGTAGACAGGCGCATACCGGGCGAAGTCAAGAACATATGTGAAATCAAATAGCGCTGCCAACTCATAGAGCAAAGCGGCGTGCTTGTCTTTAAGCGCATTTTTGGCTGCATCATCATCATGCGGCATCGACATGATGAAAAAACGCGCTTTGGGCTGCATCGATTTCAGACGCTGGATGATCTTAGCGTAATAGCCGGCAAATGTCGGCGCATTGTTGTCGTAGTTTTCCAGGTCGACATCCGCAGCAGAGCCGATTTCCTGCTTCAGGCCGAAAAGGTCATTGACGCCGAGAGCCATAATGTAGGCCTGGCAAAGCTTATCTTCGGCCCAGAAGCCGCTCTGTTCCGCAAAGCTCTCCCAGTATTGCTTCGCGGTCATTCCGCCGCGAGAAAAATTAAAAACGTTGGCTCCTGTCGCACGAGCCAAATACTGTCCCCATGAATAATCAAAATAATCATGGTAGCCTTTCACACCGTTTTCAAAAGATTCGAACTCACCGGATGACAAGCTGTCGCCAATACATCCGATTGTTCGAAAAATGCCGCAAAAACCACCGTCTGCAAGGATCTGATCTAGAGGTTTCTCGTTTGGTCTGCTGTAAAATTGATTGATATCCATAGACTTGCATCTCACATTCTCTTGTTCATTTTCAGATATTCCGTCAGATTAGGCTGGGAATGTTTCAAAGAAAACGGTCTCCGCCAAGGACTTGCGGTCAAGGTGTTTGGGACCTGGCTTGGCATTGGGATCGGGATAGCCAAGCGGCAGCAGGCAATCAATCTGGAAATGATCCGGTATGTTCAGGATTTCCCGGACCTTGAATGGATCGAAGACGCAGACCCAGCAGCTGCCAACGCCGATATCCCAGGCCTGCAGCATCATGTGGGTCGTTACAATTGCGGTGTCGGCCAGGTTGGTGCAGAAACCGTCCGCCGACCGCTGCCAGCAATTTCGCATTTCTGCACAGACGGCCAGGATGCAGGGCGCTTCGAACGTATAGGGGGTCGCTTCTGCCAGCCGGCTGATCCTATCGGCCTGCTGTACAACAAGGATTCGCTGGGGCTGGCGGTTGCCAGCGGTTGGTGCAACCTGGCCAGCCCTGAGAATAAGCGCAAGGTGATCTGGTGCTATCGGCGTTTTTAGAAAGCTGCGTACGGAAAATCGTGACGTAATCAGTGTGGTGTAATCCATCTTCCCCCCTATCTTGCCGCATGGAGCATGGTGCCGCGTGACGTGGGCTTGATCAAACATGAAGACATTGTGGCTCATTTGTTCCATTATATGAAATTGGATGGCAGGCTTCAACGCACACTGACAAGAAAATATTCCTCGCAGAACAGGCGGTTCAGGCTCCTTACTTCCGCCTGTTTGTGATATCGCAATCATATATGTTGGACTATGCTTGTCGAAAGCAGATCCATTATTCCCAAATCTCTAAAGCGTTTGGCTTTAGGCTGCCTGATCGTCATGCTTGTAGTGTGTCATTCGCTTTAATCCCATAAAGCATTAATAATGAGAATAATTATCATTTTTATTGCTATATTTGTCCGATTGCGGTATTATTGCGTTAGGACCATAAAGGTTGATTTGGGGGATTTATATGTTGCTTCAATTCTATTTTTCTAATTACAGATCGTTTGAGGGTGCGACAACCCTTGACATGCGTGCGGGCGGGAGCAACGAGTTGATCAGTCATGTCAGGATAGTTGGCCATGATAAAGTGCTGCCTGTTGCCGCTATCTATGGTGCTAACGCAAGCGGAAAGTCAACAGTGTTTTCTGCTTTTAAGTTCATGACTTTGTATGTGGTCCAGTCTTTTTATCTTAGCGAAGATAATAAAGACAGAAGTACTGCGATCATGCCGCTAAAACCATTTGCCATGAGCGATAGCAGAGATAAACCAAGCGAATTTGAGGTTAATTATGTTATCTCTCAGGACGGAAGAGAAAGATACATTAATTACGGCTTCATCCTTGATAAAAATGGAGTTTGCGAAGAATGGCTAAAAACTAATTCAAAAACAGGCATCGCTCGCAATAAGGAATACAAAACGATATTTTTCCGTAAAAGAAACCAGATCATGGCTCACGATACAGTTCTTGACAGGTATATGCATAATCTTGAAATTTCTCTAGACGATCATGTGCTTCTGGCTTCTTTAGGCGCAAAACTCAAAGTCAAGGAGCTTGTTGATGTGAGAGATTGGTTTTTAGGAAATGAACCGATCGATTGCAGCAGTTTTATTTATGATGAATTTTTATCTAAACGGATAGCAAAAGGTGTTATCGAAGGCGGAACAGCTAAGAATAGGCTTCTTAACTTTATGCATTCTTTTGATGATTCAATTGTGGATTTTGAATTTAAGAAAAATCCCAAAACAGAGGAACTTGGCAGAGAAACATACCAGATATTTTCTTTTCATAAATTTAATGGGTCTGATGAATTGATTAAGATCCCGTTTAGTGACGAGTCGTCTGGAACGATAAAAATGTTTTCGTTATTTCAAATATTATCCGATGTAAACGAGAAAGGAAGCATCCTTTTTGTTGATGAATTGGATATCAAGCTCCATCCGCTATTAATGAGAAATATTCTACTGACTTTTACTGACTCAGAAAAGAACCCAAATAATGCACAACTGATTTTCACGACACATAACTCAGTATATCTTGATATGGGTTTGCTAAGACGAGACGAAATATGGTTTGTTGAGAAAATTAAGAATGTATCAGAACTTTACGCTCTTAGTGACTTCATTGATCCAAACGGCGCTAAAGTCAGAAAAGACGCAAACTATGCGAAAAATTATCTGCTTGGTCACTATGGAGCCGTTCCCATTCTTTCAAGCCTATTTGGGGATTCACGCAATGAATAATCGTTTAAACAGACTGAAAACAAAGCGAGAGCAAAGGCAAAAGCGAAATCTCCGCTTAGGCGGGTATTTGATTGTGACAGACACAGAAGAAACCGAGGCCAATTATTTCAACGGTTTTGTATCAAACATTCCCAGCAAGTACAAAGATGATCTGCAAATTAAAATATTTCCAGGCAAGGATCTGAAAACGATTATTGACTTTGCAGAAAGTGAAAGAAATAGAGATGTCCGTTTTAGAAATGTGTGGATAATATTTGATAGAGACAAAGTGAAAAATTTTGATGAACTGATTTCCGATGCAAACCAGTTGGATATGAATGTTGGGTGGTCGAATCCGTGCTTTGAAATCTGGATGTCTGCATACTTTGGGAAAATGAAAAAATGCACTTCATCTATGACGTGTTGTACCAACTTCAAAAAACTACTGATAAGTAAAACACCAAAAAAGGTATATTGCAAATCGGATAGCGACATATATGAAGTGCTTGCAAAATACGGCAATGAAAATAAAGCGATAGATTTTGCGAGAAAAAGGCACTCTGAATGGTTAAAGGAATATCGAAACCCAAGCGATATGATAGCATGCTCGACAGTGTATGCGCTGATTAGTGAAATTAGAGGCAAAACGACGCAGTTGTCTGTTTGATATGCGATCAACACAGC
>JAQVSS010000267.1 GCA_028700415.1 Kiritimatiellia bacterium | reverse complement strand
ACGACGGCTTTATCAATCGGCTCAATGGTATATCGCAACCCCCTGCCCGTCAAGAGCCGTCAACTATAATCCAACATTTTGACATTTTGCAATCTTACTCACACTTAATTGACACCGGAGGGATTATTTGTTTAACTAGCCGGACTTTTTTGACCGCATTGGACCATAGCTCAGTTGGTAGAGCACGACACTTTTAATGTTGGGGTCGTGGGTTCGAATCCCACTGGTCCAACCATAATACAGGGCGCATGGACAGTCATGAGGACGTTGCAAAATGTCCATCCGACAACACCATGCGCCCCATGCGGTTTTAGCCGTTCAGCGTCCAGCCCGCGCGGTACTCGCGCTTCAACAAGGCGTCTGCCTCGGCGCAGTCCGTGACGCGGCCGACAGAGCCGTCATAAGCGATCTTCCTGCCGACGCGGTAAGACGCCAGTCCTAGACACATCTGCTCGATCATGTCCGCGCTGTATGCGAAGTCGCATGCCGTCTTCAGCGACGGATTCTTGCAGGCGTTGATCCACTGCTTCTGGAAATGGCCGACCGGCGGCAGCAGATCTTCCTTCTTGCGGGGCTTGTAGTAGGTAAGGCTCCCGTCCTTGCCCAAAGGAATCAGAGCGCGAGAAGTGAAATCCGCCACCAGTATGCCTTCACTGCCCTTGAACATCGCGCCGTGGCCGATCTTGTTGATGTCCACATAGGCGCTGGGCGGGTTCGGCATGGCGCCGCCCTGATACCAAGTGATGCTGACGGGGCCGCGCCAATCGTTGGCTGGATGCTCGAAGCGCATCTCGGCCTTGACCGGCGTGACGTCGGGATTAAATGGCTCGCCCTTAGACTCGGCGGAGGTCGGCAGGCGGCAGTCCGCAGCGTTCCATACGATGTCCATGGTATGGCTGCCCATGTCGCCGATCTGGCCAATGCCGAAATCCCAATACATGTTCCACTGCAGGCAGTTCGCGCCGGGCTTGCCGGAGAAATACTCGGGGTGATAAGGATGATCGGTCTTGACCGGACCGAGCCAAAGATCATAGCGCAGGTCCGTAGGAGGCGTTCCGCCCGCCGGCAAATAACCGGGTTTAGGTATCTGGCGGTTGCCCCAGGCGTATGCCGCCTGCAGCTCGCCGACCGCGCCGTCACGGAGCATCTCGGAGACACGATTGAAATTTTCGTGCGCGTGACGCTGCATCCCTACCTGCGTCGCCAGCTTGCCCCTTCTTGGCAGCCAGTTGGCGCGGACCACACGAGCCTCTTCGACCGTTATGCCCAAAGGCTTCTCCAGATAAACGTGCATGTCGCGGTTCAACGCCCAGTTGGCGACAAAAGCGTGCGTGAAGTCGGTTGTACACACCACCACGGCATCAATATCTTTCTGTTCCAGACATTTCCGCCAGTCTCTGTAAGTCTTGGCCTTGGGAAAACGTTTGGCGGCATCTGCCATGTTACGCTCCCAGACATCGCAAAGCGCCACCACGTTCTCGTCCGCGATCGAATCGAAATGCGCGTGGCCACGGCCGCCCGCCCCAATCAGCGCGATATTAAGTTTGTTACTCGCCGCCGGTGCTCCGCGCAAACCGCCCGGCAGTATAATCAATCCGGCTCCGGTAGCGACCGCCGACTTTAAAAACTCGCGTCTTTTCATTCCTCTTGGCCTTTCTTTTTTGGCAAAACATGCCCCAGCGTTTTTTCCCTGACCCAGATGTTCTGCGCCCGCTGCGGCTGATCTTTGCCCCACACTGCCGTCAACTCGCACGAAAATTCAGACGCGCCACTGACGGTAGCCGTTCCTCTGATCTCTTCTTTGTAATCTTCGGGACTCTTTTTGTCAAGCGCGGCACGGTGCACCAGATCAAAAACCTGCCCGTCGCGCACACCGTGGAAATGTCCCAGGCCGGCTTTAACCAAATCCCCCTCTACTGCCGTAACCTGCGCCTGCAGAGGCCGCGATTCAACAATTTTATCTGAGACGCGTCCCGCCAGTTCCGTGCAGACATCCTCGTAAAGCTCGTCCTCTTTGCGGGTGGAGCTGAAACTCGCCAGCACTTGGGTCGTTTCGGTATCCACCAGCCGCAGAAACAGCTTGTCGCCCTGCGCAGTCGGCAGCAGGTCGCCCAGCAGCAGCAGGCTGGCTGGCAGCAGCTTGCCGATCGCCAGCCGCGCCCTCGGGTCGGCCAGGTCTGACACACCCAAATTCTGCTCCTGCAGCAGCGTTTCGATCTCCTCGCGCTCGATGACCCTGATTCCCGCGCGCTCTTCAAGTCCCGTACGCAGCAGGATGCGGTACATCAGCGCCTCGCCCTCGGCCTCGGGATTTGTGCCTGACGACGGCATGACGGGGCCAAGGCACGCCAGCACGCGCGGCCGCGCGCCTGTATCGGATTTACCGGCCGCCTTGCCCTTGGCCTCGACCGCGCTGATAAGCTTGCGCAATTCGTCGCGCTCCTCCTGCCGCTGCCCGCGCGCGACATAATCCGCCACGCTGCGCGCCAGACGATCCTGCGCGTTGTCCCGCAAAAGCGACGCAGCCAGAGCGCCTGCCGCCTTGGCCGCGCCGGCGCGTTTCAGCTCCACCGCGTCGCGTGCGGCCGCTTGCCGCGCCTTGACCCTGTCGGCTTCGTCGATACCGCGCTTTCCGCCGCCCGCATTTGCGGAAGGCGCCGCCGAAGCGAGCCGGACGCCGGACATCTGTCTGACGAAAACAAACTCGCCTCCCGCGTGCGCGCTGACCGGCAACGGCCCCATCTGCACCATCTGCCCCGTCAGCGACGCGACCCTTTCGCGCAAGGAAAGACCCAGATCGTTGGCCGAGAAGACCGTGCGATCAGTGTGCTTGAGGAAATTTATCACCTGCTGCGCGAAAACACTGTGACCCGCGCCGCTGTCCAATACAGGCTCGATGCCGCCGCTGGTGATCAGATAGCGCGAGGGTTTAGCGAAGGCTTTCTCATACCAAGACATGCCGCCCTGCGCGCGCAAGGGCTCGTCGCCGCGGAAAAGCGAACCGCTGTAACAGGCGTCGGATATCACCAGCACATGGCGCGCCCGGGAGGCGTTGAGCAGGCGCGTGATGGTTGAGTTCCATATCCAGTCTTCTTTGGCATGGCGACCGTCAACGGTTTTGCGGGCGTCAGCGGGTATCCAGTAGCCCTCTTTGAGAGTATCGTCAAAGAACCCGTGCCCCGCGAAATAAATCAGGTCCGCGCCGTCGCTGCCGGAGGTCGCCATCTCGTCCAGCGCGTTTAAAACAGCGGAACGCGAAGCCTCGCCGTCCAAAAGTGTCTGCACATGGAAGCCGTAATCAGTGGCCAGCGTTCTGGCGATCTCCTCGGCGTCCCCCCGCGCCGAATTGAGCGGCTGCCAAGTGTCTCCGCCGCCCTTGCCGTACTGGTTGATGCCTACCACCAAGGCGCGGTACGCGGGCAGCTCTGCGGCTGGCGCCGTGCCGCGCATTACCGCCGCCCCGATCTCGCCGCCACTCTGGCCGCCGCCATGTCTGACGGACATCCAGACCGCTCCCGCAACCGCCAGCAGCGCGGCAAACCCCGCCGCCGCCATCGCGAGCCGGTTCTTAGATGCCTTACGCGTTTCCGCAGACGGCGCGGCCGCCGCAGTTGCACCCGCAGCCGGATTGCCCGCGGCGCGCGGCGCTGCGGCTGGCGCGGGCGGCACCAGGCCGTTTCGGTTGACCTTATAAGCGTTCACGCCGCTTTCCTGATCAAGGCCGCGGTTGTCACTCGCGTTATCTTGTGTAGACATAATGACCTTCTTTCACTATAGCGTCAGCCGATGACGGTATGACGCGCGCCGTACTGGTGTTTTGCTGGACTTTTTCAATCTTCACCTGCACCGGACTGTTACCGGCTCTGCAAACCCTGCCGCCTTCCGCACCGCCGCTTTCCGCGGACTCGTACACGATGAACTGGCTTTTTTCGCTGGCGCCGTCCAGCCTGCCGACATTCAGCGTAACGCGCGAACCCTGGCAACGCAGCACCTCGCCCGTTATCAGGGGGAACCCCTGCTGGACTTTCAGCACCAGCCCGCCGACAGTCTCTTCCAGACCGGCATCGGGATCGTGACTGTAGACGTCGCTGGCGAAAACCACCTCGCCGTTACCGGTTTCGACCGCCTTGAGGTAAACGGTCACGCCCTTCGGCTCTTGGAAAATCCTGCCCATCAGCAGCATCTCTGCGGGCACCATCTTGCCGATGCGCAGCGCGGCGGCGGGATCGGCCAGATCCGACAGGCTCAACCCCTGCTCGCGCAGCACGAAATCCCAGCCCTCGTCACGTTCCAGCAGGCGAAAACGCACCGGCTCACGCGCCAGCTCGGCCTCCATGGCGTGTTTGACACGGGTTCCGACCGATCCGGCTGCGTCAGGCGCGAGCGGCGGCACGCCGACGCTCAGGCGGTAACGTTCCTCAAGATATTCCGGCAGCGCGCGGACCACCGTGAAAGCCCGCGACGTGCGGTTGCCGCTGAGGTCCGTGGCCACGATCTCGAACTCGTTGGTGCCTGTCTCCAGCGGCAGCCGCCGCGCGAAATATGCCCGCAGCGATCCTTTGTCCTCGGCTGGCAGCATGTTCTCGCCGTTTATCGTGACGCTCGCCAAGCCGCCTCCGTCCGACGTCGTGCCGTCCACGAAAAAATCTTCGGAGAAAACGCGCGTATGCTTCTGGCAGGCTTTCAGCGACAGCGCAGGCCGCATGCGGTCGCCGGATGCGGCGGTAGCGGTATCCATCACTGCGCGGAACCCCGCATGGCCCCGGCCCCCGCGCCCTAAACCGCAAGACCATGACTCGACGCGCTCCATATAGCTCCAGCCGGAGGACTGACCGGCCCGGACAGCGGCAGCCCGCGCCAGCATGTAACTTTCGGCCTCGACCTGGGCCAACGCGGCGGCGTCGATCCGGCACTCCAGCCGGTTGCCGGCCCTGTCAACGGCCGAAAGCGTCGCGCCGGCCGCTGGCACGCGCAGTTCGACCGGAACCTCGAAAATCCCCCCGCCCTCTCCGCTGAACACCATTTTTCCGTCCAGCTTGATCTCTGCCACTCCGAAATCGTCGCGGCAGACCCCTGCCACCGTCCATTCCCCGTTTTTAGCCGCGCCGCCCCTCACAGAAAAACACGGCGGCTGCCAGTCGGCCACACGCACCACATCGCGGACTGTCTGCCTACCCAAAAGATCCCGAGCCACCACCCGGAACGTATTGGTTCCGGCCGCCAGGCGCAGCCGGCGCTCGAAAGGCATCGCTGGCGCCGCAAGCTCTATGAACTCCGCCCGGCCGCCGACCGTCAGGCCGCTGATGAGCCCCGGACCGGACGCCTCGCCCTTCACGGTCAAGCCGCGCTCGCGCGTGTATGAAAACCCGTCGCCGGAAACGACCTTGATTTCCGGCGGGGGCAGCCGCATACCCGCCATCTTTTTATGCCGCGCCAGATTGAGGTAATGTTTGGCGCGCCCTGAAGGCTCCTGTCCCAAAGAGATCTCCAGATAACGCTCGGCCTCCTCATATTTTCCAAGCTCATAAAGGCAGACCCCCAGCTCGCGGTTGGGGAAGTAAGCTTCCACAAAATGCAGGCCGTAGGTGCGCGCGCGCCACATGTCGCGGGAGTTGCGCAGCCTGGCGCCGCGTTCCACTCCCAGACTGCGGCGAAAATCAGACGCGGCCTCCCCGGTGCGGCCTTCCTTCATGAACCATAAACCGCGCGCGTAATAATTCCACCAGTTGTGCCGGTGGATCTGGCCGCCCGCGTGTTCGGGCGCCGGAGCGACGCAACCGGCCAAAACGACCAGCAGCCCAGCCACCAACGCCACGGACCGCCCTCTGCACCCAAAGGCGCGCGGCTGGCCAAGCGCGATGTGTGGTTTACGGATGTTCATAAATACTGCCCTCCTGCCATATCCGATTAGCCGCATAAACCGCCAGAGTATCCGCGATACGCGCGGCTGACGCATCTAAATTGTTTAAAAAGGCTTCCCATCCGGAATAGTCTCCCACCCATTCGCCCGCTAACTGCCCGCCGCGCCAACGCGCCTGCACGGAACAACTGAAAGCGCCGCCGCGCAGCTCCTGCAAGGTCACTGAAAAGGTCAAGCC
>JAQVSS010000266.1 GCA_028700415.1 Kiritimatiellia bacterium | reverse complement strand
CGGCTGAGCCCTCGATCACCGATGTGGTGGTGCGGCAGCGCTGGCCGTGGAGCCGCTTGGTGGATATCAATTATGTGGTGTGCTGTGACAGCACACAAGCGGTGGACGTTCTCGTCAACGCCTACGACGGGGATACGGCTTTGACTCTGCCATGGACATCCTTGACCGGCGATCTCCACGATGTGACACGCGGACAGAAACGGATTGTTTTTGACCCTACAAAGACCGCCTACACGAATGCCCTCCTGACGCGTTTCCGTGTGGATCTCCAGCCCTCGCCAGCCCCCCTCTACATGATCGTCGACCTGAACAAAACCGTAGGTGAGGTCGGCCAGATCGAGTATGTGTACGAGGCGGAGCTGGTCACGAACAAATGGGGCTCATGGGTGCGGAACCCGGTATCGAACGAGACAACCTTCATCACGTCCTCCATTTGGACCGGCGTGACCAACGGAACCACATATAAGACCGGCGGCAAACTCGTCCTGCGGCGTATTCCGGCTGGGGCCTTTATCATGGGTGACGACCAACAAGGCTCTCCGAATGTGACGGTGTCGAATGCGTTCTACATGAGTGTTTTCATGCTGACGGAAGCGCAATGGCAAAAAATCATGAAAACCGGTTCAAACTCCGATTTGCCGAAGTACTCGGTTTCATACAATGATCTCCGCGGATCTGTGGGCGAGGGGATCAACTGGCCTGGAACCGGCTCGACGGTGAAGACCAACAGTTTCTTGGGGTGCTTGCGAAACCTGACAGGGCTCAATGGCTTCGACCTGCCCACGGATGCGGAATGGGAATACGCCTGCCGGGCCGGGACCCGGACCTACTACAACGACGGCCTTTCGGGAAGCAGTTCCGCGCAAATGGACGTGTTGGGGTGGTGGGCAAATAACAGCGGTGGTACGATGCATCCGGTCGGGCAGAAAGTACCGAACGCGTGGGGGCTCTACGACATGCACGGCAATCTGTACGAGTGGTGCTTGGACTGGTATGATGCCACAAAGCGAGCGCGAAGGGGTGCCAGTTGGTATAACACCTACGACTTATGCCGCTCTGCGTACAGAAGCGGATCCGAACCTTCTAATATGGGCTTATACTAGGGAATCCGGCTTGTGATACGCCAGCCGTAGGCGGCACCCTTTGAAAGAACGCTCCGGTGCCGATCATCCGAACGGGATTGGCCTTGCCCGAACGACGGGCCATGAACCGGACAAGGATGGACAAAACAAATGAGAAAAAAGAAGAAGGCGCTGAAAGGGATTGTTGGCATCGCCGTTCTTGCGATGACATGTCTGCCGTCTGGGGGCGGCGCTGTTCCGGAAACCCTCCGGATCACGGAGGAAGGCCAGCCAAAGGCGGTGATTGTGAAACCGGCGAAGGCGTCCAAGGTGATTAATTTCGCGGCAGACGAGTTGCGGAAGTATGTGGGCAAGATGTCGGGCGCAGCCTTGCCGGTTCGCGAAACGGGCATAGGGAACGCGGAACCGGTGATCATGCTTGAAACCGCCAAGCTCGACCCGCCCCGCAAAGGGTTAGACTGCGACAGTTTCACCGTTAAAACTTCTGGCAGCCGGGTGCTGCTGACGGGGAATACCGACCGGGCGGTGCTCTATGCGGTTTACGCCTTTCTTGAAACGCTCGGCGCGGTATGGCTTGAACCGGGCGAGGCCGGTGAAATCGTGCCGCGGAAACCGACCCTCGCGGTGCCCGAAATGAACCTTGCGTTCAAGCCCGCCTTCGACCTGCGCGGCATGCGCATCTACGATCAGGGAGCGGGTAAGGAAACCATCGACTGGATGGGGAAGATGCGGATGAACCTTGTCCTTCATCCAGTTAAGGATGGAGGACTCGAAGAGCGCGGCATCCTCCTGATGTATGGCACATCACACCGGGTTTCACAAAGAATGGGGCTTCCCGAAACCTGGTTCAAGAATCCGGAGAACACCAACTATGTCGCCATGCTCAACGGGAAACGGGAGATACCGAAAGGCCCGGCGAATGCCGTAAAAGATTCCTGGACATATGATGTGGACGTCTGCCTGGCGAATCGGGAAGGCGCCGGCAGGCTGATGGCCATTTCGCTCGACTTCATCGCGAAGAACCCCGCCACCTACCTCTATGACATGCGCACGGACGACAAGTGTAACAACTGGTGCGAATGCGATGCCTGCATGAAGAAAACGCCGACCGATGACTATGTGATTTTCATCAATCAGCTTGCCCGGAAAATTCACGAAAAGTGGCCCTGTAAGAAACTGTCGCTGATTGCTTATTTCGACACCATGCCGCCTCCGAAAACAGTCAAACCCGATCTTTCCATGGAGAACCTTATTCTCTGGTTCGCACCGATTTCCCGTCCATACCGGCAGCCGATCGATTCCCCGACCGCAGAGCGGCCCAAGCTCGAGTTTCCCCGCAACAAAGCGAGTTGGCCGGCAACGGACGGGGGATGGAAACCGTTCCTGCTTGCGTGGCGCGACGTGTTTCAGGGGCCGATCCTGGTTCTGGATTACTACAACTGGTCGGGAGAGGGGCAGGCGGCCGCGGCGTTGCGTGCCGGGTATTTCTACACCCGCCCCGGCGTGATCGCGGCGGACCTGCGCTACTACCAGAAACTGGGGCTGAGCGGATCCATAGGCGTTGAGCCTTGCCCGCTGAAACTGCCGAACGTTTGGAACCAGTATCTGAAGGCCAAGCTGCTGTGGGATCCGTCGCAGGACATGGCTGGGCTGCAACGCGATTTCGATCAGCACTTTTACGGGGAATGCGCAGATATCGCCCGGAGATGCCTGGTGTCGGTGGCCGACACGCTCAACGCCGAGCTTGACACCGCCGACAGCGTGCAGCAGGTGAGGCGGGCCGCCGCCGGACTCGCCGCGGGGCGGTCTCTTTGTGCGGCATCCCCAGCCGTCCGGGAAAGGCTCGACCGCATCGCGCTTTGGGCCGAATATGTCGCCCTGAGGAAAGAGCTGTTCCGCCACAGGCATGCGAAGACGCCCGACGCGCGGAAAAAAGCGGCGGCGGAACTTTCCGCGTTTCTCAAGGCGAATGAAGCCGCGATCAAACCGCTTTATAACGAGATCCCCCGGATGGACGTTCCCTGGTGGGCCTTGTCCAAAAAGTAAACCCTGTGATCCTTTCTCTACCCCTCGGCGGGCGCTACAACGGATCCCCGGTCTCCCACTGTTTGGCCCGCGAAACCGCTTTCCGCCAGCCGGCGAGCAGCCGCTGACGCTGCCCGTCGGCCATTGCAGGCTCAAACCTTCTTTCCGTTGGGAGGGCGGAGAGACTGTCGAGCGACTGCCAACCCAGCGCCAGGGCGGCCATTGCGGCAACTCCCAACGCGGTCGTTTCCCGGCAAACGGGCCGTTCGACGGGGCCGTTCAGCAGATCCGCCTGAAACTGCATCAGAAAATCGTCGGACGACGCGCCGCCGTCCACGCGCAACACCGTGACCGGGCAGCCATAGTCCGCCTCCATGGCCTTCACGACATCATAACACTGATAAGCGATGGCCTCTTCCGCGGCGCGGATGATCTGACGGCGTCCCGTGCCGCGTGTCATGCCGACCAGTGCGCCGCGCGCGTACATGTCCCAATGCGGCGCGCCCAAGCCCGCGAAAGCGGGAACCAGATACACGCCGCCCGTGTCGGGAACCGACACGGCGATGGGGCCGGCCTCGGAAGAGCGGGTCAGCAGGCACAACTCATCGCGCAGCCACTGCATGACCGCGCCGCCCATGAACACGCTGCCTTCCAGCGCGTAGCAAGGGGAGCCCGTCCGGGTCTGAGCGGTGAGCGTTGTGAGCAAGCCGTGTTTTGAGAGCACGGCGTCGCGCCCGGTGTTCATCAGCAGGAAACAGCCGGTCCCGTAAGTGTTTTTCACTTGGCCGGGCTCGAAACACCCTTGGCCGAACAGCGCGGCCTGCTGGTCGCCGGCCACGCTCAAAATGGGGGGCTCATGCGGGCCGAATTCCGGCAGGCGGCAGACGGCGGCCACGTCGGAAGAGGGGACGGCGTTTGGCAGCATGGAGGCGGGAATGTCGAAAAGGGCAAGGAGTTCCTCGTCCCAGCGCAAAGAATGGATGTTGAAAAGCAAAGTGCGGGATGCGTTGGTGAAGTCTGTGGCGTGCGTGGCACCGCCGGTGAGTTTCCAGAGCAGCCAGGCGTCGACCGTGCCGCAGAGTAAATCTCCCCGGATGGCGGCCGCACGCGTGCCGTCAATGTGGTCGAGGATCCACCGGATTTTTGAGGCCGAGAAATAAGCGTCGGGGACAAGACCCGTTTTCTCGCGGATGACCGTGTCGGCGCCTTTCCGTTTCAGCTCTTCGCAGAAAGCGGCGGTACGTCGGCACTGCCAGACGATCGCGTTGTAGACCGGCCGCCCGGTGTGGCGGTTCCAGACCACGACGGTTTCACGCTGATTGGCGAGTGCAAGTGCCGCCACGTCGGCGGGTTCGCATCCGGCACGGTTCAGCACGTCGGTGATGACCGTCCGCTGGGATTGCCAGAGTGTTTCCGGGTCATGTTCGACCCAGCCCGGTTGAGGGTAGAGTTGCGGAAACTCCTGTTGCGCGGAAGCAACGAGGTGGAGCGTCTGGTCAAAAAGCAAAGCCCGTGAACTGGTCGTACCTTGGTCCAGGGCGAGAATCAGCGGTGATTTCATGGAACTTCCTGTTGGGCGGGGGCGAGATCCACGACCCGCAGCTCCGCTGCCGGTTCGCCACCGAACCCGTTCTGGCGCAGCTCGAACACCACGTCGACCCGTCCGCCTGCCGTTCGCACCGCTTCCGCCGCGCCGCCGTTACGGAACCAGACGCCGCGCAGCGTAGAGTCGCGGGACACCCTGAAGAGCAGCTGCATGTGCTCGCCCGACTGGCCCATGGGCTGGACGCGTTCCAGCGCAACGCCGCGCAAGCCCCAGCGCGGCGCGGGATTGCCGATGCCGAAAGGGGCCAGCCGCTGCTGTTCGCGGTAAAGCGCCAGCGATATCTGCTCCGCCTCCAGCCAGCCGTCGACCCGCAGGGTCTGGGTTCCGCCGTTCGCCGCCGCCTGCCCGGCGCACGCCGCGCAGAAAAGCTCTTTGAACCGCTCAAAGCAATCGGGCTTGATCTGAAAACCGGCGGCGCGCGCATGCCCGCCAAAGCCCGCCAGCGCCTCGCTCGCCGCAGCCAGCGCTTCGACCGCGTGGTACCCTTCGCCCGCCCGCACGGAGCCGCGCCCGGCCTTCGACTTGCCGAAGGCCACCACGGCGGCCGGCCGCGCCGCCGCGTCGCTCAGCCGCGCCGCCACGATCCCGAGCACGCCGGGGTGCCAACCCTCGTCGCCATGCACCACCACGGCGGCCTCGCCGAACGAGCCCACCGTTTGTTCGTTCAGGCCGCATTGCATGCGCGCTGCCGCAAGCATGCGTGCCTCCACGCCCCGCCGTTCGCCGTTGAACCCTTCGAGTTTGGTCGCCAACTCTGCCGCCCGCTGCCGGTCCCGTGTGGTCAACAGCTCGTAAGCGTCCATCGCCGAACCCATCCGGCCGGCCGCATTGATGCGGGGTCCCAGAACAAAACCGAAAAGATGGGTGTCCAGTTCCTCGGGAACCTGCCCGGCCGCGCGCGACAGCAAGGCCCGCAGCCCCTCGCCCGCAAAGCGGTTCCAGTGCTTGAGCGCCGCGGTCACGAACAGCCGGTTCTCGCCGGTCAGCGGGACCACGTCGGCGACGGTGGCCAGCCCGACCGGCGTCAGCAGTTCGCCGCAGAACGGCTCGCCCCCATACCAGCCGTTGGCCTTGCCCAGCTCCGCCATAGCGTGCGCCACCTTGAATGCCACACCCGCCCCGCACAGGTGTTCCGCGCCGGGCGACGCGGCCAATTGCGGGTTCACGAGCGCCGCCGCTTGCGGCAGTTCGGTTCCCGGCTCGTGATGGTCGGTGATGATGACTTCGACGCCCTGCGCGTTAAGGTACGCCACCTCCGCCACGGAGCCGATGCCGCAATCGACCGTCACCAGCAGCGCGGGCCACCCGCCGTGTTCGCGCCTGCAACGCTCCAGCGCAGCAAACGTCAGGCCGTAACCTTCGGGCTCGCGTGCGGGTAAAAAGGCGTCGGCCCG
>JAQVSS010000265.1 GCA_028700415.1 Kiritimatiellia bacterium | reverse complement strand
CATGCCTTTGCGGAGGGATTGAAATGTCCATTGTTTCCATGAATTTTAGCAGTTATTACCTGCAAGGCAATCATGCGATCAGCATCATCCTGCCAGATTGTCCGCGCCATCTGTTACCGAAAGAATTTTATGGCGGTGAACGAAAATATAAAGTGATGTGGCTGCTGCATGGCGCGTACGGTGATCATACCGATTGGCTGCGCAAGTCGAAAATCGAACTTTATGCCCGCGAAAGAGATCTATGCGTTGTCATGCCCAGTGCATGCAACAGCGGTTACGCCAACTGGGATCATTTTGCCATGGGTTTTTCCATGTGGGACTATCTCACGGAAGAGCTGATGCCGCTGATCTATGGCTGGTATCCGGTGTCTGACCAGCGCGCGGACAATTATGTAGCCGGACTCTCGATGGGTGGCGGCGGAGCCATCAAACTGGCCGTCAATTATCCGGAAAAGTTCGCCGGTGCGGCCATTCTCTCCGCATCACCCAGAAACTTGCACGAAATAGACCCGGTCCAAAACGAAAAGCAGTGGCAACGCATCATGAACCAGGCAGGATCTTTGGAAGCCTATCTGAACTCTTATGAAAATGTCTGGGACAAACTGGCTGAATCAGCCGGCAGGAACATCCTGCCCAGGTTGTACTTTGCCATGGGCACGGAAGACCCTGGTTATCCGCAATATATAAAGTTCAAGCAGTATGCCAAATCCATCAAGCTTAAGGCAACCTTCGAGGAAGGTCCGGGCAAACATGAATGGCGCTTTTGGGATGCATATATCGAGAAGGCCATGCAATTCTTCGACACAGGTGATGAAATCCGGTGATTCATCGGATGTGCAACCATATAAATGCCTCATATCTCAAGATAGGATCGGGATCAGATACGCATGAAGGATCATCAATTACCGGACCCGGTGCATAAAGCACTCGAGCAACGTGGTCTAAAGCTAAATGTAAAAGCCTGGGTGCGCTCAGATATGGACCGGGAAGGCTACCTGGGTCAGGTTTTCGCTGTACTGACCCTGGAAGGTATCTGGATTATCAGTGGTGAACGAGCCGATTTGACAGATTTTGGCGGTTCGAATGCTGTTGCCAAGGCAGGCGGATCGTTTATTCGGCGCGGCAAACGCAGGGCTAAAGAAGCATCCATGCGCGAACGGACTCCGATGGTCATCAAGGACCTGGCGTTCGTCGCCCTGGCTGATCTAAAGTCGATTGAGTTGCTCAACGAAGTGGTCGGCGGCCTGATGGTTGCCAGGATAAACGACGAGGAGCGATGGTTGCTGCGCTTCTCTGGAAGCCGTTTCAAGGCGATGGCTGCCTTTACGAAGGACGTTCAGGCCCTGCTGACGGATTCTGAGGCTGAAGCGGATGATGGTAAGGCGGTCGAACGGTTTTGCCCGACATGCGGACGGCGTTATCCTGATGAAAACCGCGCTTTTTGCCCGCATTGCCTGAAGCGAAAATCAGTCTTCATCCGTCTGGTCCAGAAATTCAAGCCCTATCGCCTGAGATTGTTCGTTCTCCTGGCGATGATCGGTCTTGCAGGCGCCTTTAACGCCTTTATACCCTACCTGACGGGAACAATCCTCTATGACAGGGTGCTGGGCCAGGATCCTGAATGGCTGGCGGCACTCGGGCAAATGGGCCTGCCGCAGCGGGCAACGGTTCTGCTCTTGCTGCTGGCTGTTGTCCTAGCGCTGACAAAGCTCCTGCAGCAGCTCACCGGTATCCTGCACGGACGCCAGACCGCCTATATCGTGCCGGGCGTCATCGCTGCGATCAAATCGGATGCCTTTGACGCTTTGCAAAAACTTTCGCTCAGTTTTTTCAGCAGAAGGCAGACCGGCAGCCTGATGCAGCGGATCAACGGGGACGCGGAGGAAGTAACGTCCTTTTTCATCGATGGCCTCCCCTATCTGCTTTTCAATGTCCTGACGATTTCAGTGACAGCGGTCATCATGTTCCGCATGAATCCGCTGCTGGCTATCATGGCGCTGTTCCTGCTGCCACCTTTGTTTATCATCAGCTTCAGATTGATCCCGACGACCTGGCAGGCACATGGCCGCCGATCCAGGGCAAGGCGTCGTGTCTACTCCATCCTTAACGATACCTATACCGGCGCGCGTGTCGTTCGTGCATTTGGCCAGGAAGAACAACAGAACCAGCAGTTTGATAAGGTCAATCAAAATCTGCGCGATGCCGAAATCAATGTGATGAAGGCTCATATCCGCTATGAGGTCCCCTATAATCTCGGCCGCGTCATACCAAACCTGCTTGTCTGGGTCACAGGCGCCATCTTGATCATCTTCAGGGAAGGGACACTTGAATATGGCCAGTTGTTGACTTTTATCAGCTATTTAGCCATGATGCAGGGTCCCATGCAATTCTTCTCGATGATATTTGTCATCTGGAGTGAAAGCATGAACGCAGCCCAGCGGATGTTTGAAATCATCGACGCCAGACCGGATATTGTCGAAAAGGAACATCCGCTCGACGCAGACCTGAGCGGCGCTATTGAACTGCGCCATGTCAGCTTTGGCTATGAGATCAACAAACCGATCCTGAAGGATATCAATTTCAAGATAAAAGCCGGAGAAATGCTTGGCATTGTCGGAAAATCGGGTGCAGGAAAATCAACACTGGTCAATCTGATCGCCCGCTTGTATGACATCAGCGAAGGCCAGGTCCTGTTGGACGATCATGATGTGCGCGACCTTTCGTTCAAATCACTGCACGGTGCAGTTGCCATGGTCAGCCAGGAGACCTATATTTTCATGGGTACAATCGCTGAGAACATTGCCTATGCCAGGCCGGAGGCTGCGCGCCAGGATATCGTGGATGCAGCCATTGCAGCACATGCCCACCAGTTTATCTGCAAACTCCCTGACGGTTACGATACGCTGGTCGGAACAGGCGGACGGCAGCTGTCCGGCGGTGAACGGCAACGGCTTTCAATAGCCCGGGCCATTCTGGCCAACCCTAAAATCCTGGTGCTTGACGAGGCAACCGCATCCGTCGATACCGAAACAGAACGCGCCATCCAGACATCGCTCAATGAACTGGTCAAGGGACGGACAACCTTGTCGATTGCCCACCGCCTGTCGACACTCAAAGGTGCTGACCGAATCATTGTTCTGGAAAACGGCCGGCTGACTGAGGCGGGAACCCATCAGGAACTGATTGCCAAGCGCGGCGCGTATTTCAACCTGATGGAATTGCAAACCAAAGCCCTGGCAATGCGCGGGGTTGATTGACAAGATAAGGAAGTGTAAAGAGGAATGACCGATATGGAAAACAAGCAAACAGCAAGCGCTCCGATAAAGGCAATTGACCGTCCTGACGCCATGCAATCGCTTGAAGAAAAAATAAAGATGCGCTGGCTGAAGCCGGAGGAGTGTGTTTTTACCCGGACCAGCGGTGGTTTTGTCCGGTTGGATTTTCGCGGCACCGTATATCCTCGCGTCGCAGTCCACCGTTGTTTCCCTTTTTCTGCTCCGGACGAATATATCTCGATTCGCGAATCTGATGAAAGCAGCCAGGAGATCGGTTTGATTCAAAAACTTGACGACTGGGACCATGATACACAGGCCATGTTACGCGAGCAACTGGAACTTCGCTATTTCAATCCGAAGATTACCCGCATCAAGCATGTCAGGGAGGAGTATGGCTATGCTTACTGGGATGTTGGCACAGATCGGGGAGATTGTCGTTTCGTGGTGCGGATGGGCAGCGGTACGGTGATTCACATTGGCAGCGGGCGCTATATGGTGACCGATGTTGACGGAAACCGCTTTGAAATCCCAAACATACACACCTTATCTCCTCAGGAAATGAAAAAGTTGGATATGTTCATATGAAACTGAAACTGGACATGCCGGTTGATATCATGACGCTCCTGGCGGATCACTGCAAGCAAGAGGAACTTTTGTATGCGGTCCCGGTAGACTTGAATCGGGCGGGTTATCTGTGTGATCTTTGCTGGGTTGCCGCAACGGCAAAACGGCTGTGGATCATCGAGTCCGGGAAAATTGTCCAAGATCTCGCTTTTGCGGATCTCGACAGGGTGGCAAATGAGAGTACTGTGAATGGTGGTTATCTGTACGCTGTGCCAAAGATGCCGGCAAACGTTGCCCGGGAAGAAATCTATCTCGCTCGCTATTCAAAACGACACCTCGTTCGCCTCTCCTACATCGCGCGTGGCTTGAACCTGTTAACCAAAAATGAGACCAAGCTTGTAACGAGTGAAGAAAAAGAGATATATTGCTCAAGCTGTGGCCGTGCACTTCCGGGCACCAGCGTTTGTCCGCATTGCAGCGGCAGCCACCAGACCTGGCAACGCCTGCTCGAGTTGAGCAAATCATACCGCAAACAGCTCCTGATGATCCTTGTTCCGATCCTGCTGATCACGCTGATATCGATTGGACAGCGTTTTATCGAACGTTATTTCATCGACTCTGTCCTGCTTGGCGGTAAGGCTGGCTGGCAGGGAATCGCGATTTATTTTGTCCTGACGCTGATCCTGACCGTGATTCTGATTGTATCCTATGTGGCACGTTTCCTGTGGTCCAACCGCTTGGGCACACGGATCAGCCGGGACCTGCGAACCCGTGTTTACAACAAATCGAATAGCCTGGCTTTGGGTTATATCGAGAAGTTCGAAGCCGGGGAGCTGATGAATCGTGTTGTCCAGGATACGAATCAGATCCGCCGGTTTATCGAGATGGTCTTTGCCGAGATGTTCACCCTGGTCGTGACGATTATCGGCACACTGGTCACGATGTTGGTTATCAACTGGAAGATAGGCCTCATGGCCATCGTCTTCATCCCGCTGGCCGCTGTGATCGTCCGGCTGTTCCATAACAAGGAAATGCGTTTATGGCGGCAGCAATGGCGCTACCGGGATGATGTCAATTCAAGGCTTCAGGATGTTATATCCGGCATTCGGGTGGTGAAAAGCTTTGGCCAGGAGGCGCGCGAATCGACACGGTTCCGTGCCGCGACACATCGCCTGCGCGACCTGACACGCCGCAATGAATTATTTTGGGCAACACTTTATCCGCTCGTAACCTTCATGATAACGAGTGGCACGATCCTGATCAGTATCGCCGGCGGTTTTGAGGTGCTGAACGGCTCATTGACACCAGGACAGCTCAACCAGTACATCGCCTATGCGGGTATGCTCTATGGCCCGATGAATTTCCTCACCCGCTTGCCCCGGCAGCTGATCATGGTCAACACGTCACTCGAGCGTATCTATGACATCCTTGACGAACCGCTGACCGAAGATCCAACACAGATGCCGTTGGACGAACGGGTGCAAGGAGAAGTCACGCTAGACGATATGAGCTTCGGGTATTTAAGTTATGAGCCTGTGTTGGAGAATATCACGGCCCAGATCAAGGCCGGTGAGAAGATCGGCCTGGTAGGGTCATCCGGAGCCGGCAAATCGACCTTTATCAATATTCTCATGAAGCTGTACCATGTGGACGAAGGATCCATTCATCTTGACGGGAAAAATCTCCAGGATATCTCATCACTGTCCTATCACCAGCAGCTGGGTGTCGTGCTTCAGGAATCATTCCTCTTCTCAGGCACGATCGCCGAGAACATCCGGTATGCAAAAATGAATGCAACACCGGAAGAGATCATCGAAGCAGCCCGGACAGCGAACGCGCATGATTTCATCGTAAATTTCCCTGATGGCTACGATACCTATGTCGGCGAGCATGGCAACCGTTTGTCTGGTGGCGAAAAGCAGCGCGTGGCGATCGCCAGGGCGATCCTGAATAATCCGGCCATGCTGATTCTTGACGAGCCAACCTCAAGCCTTGATCTTGAAACGGAGTACCTGATACAGGAGGCGCTTGGCCGTCTGACCAAAGGAAAAACGACCTTTATGATCGCCCATCGCCTTTCCACATTGAAATCGGTTGACCGCATCATGGTGATCGACAAGCATCGGATCGCAGAAATGGGTTCACATGAAGAACTCATGGCACAAAAAGGCATCTACTATAACCTTGTCCTGGCCCAGCTCGACATGCACAGTGTCGCAGATGTGCCCATCGATCAACCGGGTCCAGAAATCAGGTAGCTGCTCTTTGCAG
>JAQVSS010000264.1 GCA_028700415.1 Kiritimatiellia bacterium | reverse complement strand
GCCTCCGGGACAGGATGGCACAAACGCGTATCCTGATTCGTATTCGCCGTGTATCGCTGGGTCATTTCGGCGATGTGAAGCCCGTGGGTGAAGGGGTTTCCGAACTCCGTATTGATTACGGGGCGGGATATCGCGTGTATTTCACTCAAAGAGGGAAAACGCTTGTGGTGTTGCTCGCAGGTGGCGACAAGAGGACACAGCCGAGAGATATTCAAAAAGCGATCACCCTTTCGAAAATGGTTTAGGAGGACGGCATGAAGACAAAAACAACCTTGTGGGATGCGGCGGAGCATCTGAAAACAAAAGAAGACATGGCCGCCTATATGGCCTGTGCGCTCGAAGAAGGCGATTCCTCGCTGATTGCCGCTGCGCTGGGCGATATTGCGCGTGCCCAAGGGATGACGAAGATCGCAAAAAAAACCGGGCTCGGCCGTGAGAGCCTGTATAAGACCTTATCCCGAGATGGAAACCCAGAGCTTACCACTGTCCTGAAAGTTTTCGATGCGGTCGGATTAAAGCTCAAAGCCGTTCCGGGTTGACAGAACAGACCGAACAAGACGTTGGGGCCGGAGAGCAGAAGACCGCGATCAAACGCAACTAAAACGCAGCATCGAAATCGCTATCGGTATTCGATGCTTGACAAGGGCAGGGCGGGTTCCCCGAACCCGCCGCAGACGCCATGGAAAGGCGTCACGAAAACGGCTGCATATTCTAAGCCTAAAAAGAGCAGCAAAGATTAGCCGCAAAGAACAAGGAACGCGGAGAAGGGGGAAACAGATTGAAAAACCTTTTTCGGTTTTTTCTTTGCGGTCTTTGTGTTCTCTGCGGCTATTACGCCCGGCCTCGCCCCCGCCGGCAACGCGCCGTACACCTTGACAACCATCCGCCCTTAACGGCAACTTGAGCGTTGAAAGTTGAACGTTCATAAACATCATGCCACGGCATAAAGGCAACTCGCTGTCCAAATGTTTTTCACGTTTTCCTTGATTCGCCCGGCGATTTCATGTAAAAGTCAGCCCGATTTTGAACAAGGTGCGAGGGAAAGACAACTTTGGCAAGAATACGTTCTGCATAATTCACGAAGAGGAACAGAAAAGAACTATCATGAAAAGGGAAATGGCAGCAATTCTGATCGGCGCGATGTCTCAACTTACTCCGAGCGCAGGAGCGGGAACCATGAGTCATGTGCTTTACACTTCCAACACGGTTATCAGAACGGCCGAGCTGATGGATGAAAGACTATACGTCAGGGAAGAGGTCCGGGCTATGCCCTACTCGCTCGTCGCCGACTTCCAATCCGGCGAGGCCTATTCTTTCACGGTACTGGCGCCCCCCGGCATGTTGTTCTCCTACGACCCGGGAACATCGACGCCGGTTTCCGTGAATTTACGTGTAGGGTTCTATTTCACTGAAAACGGTCAGGTCGGCAGCGGCTTATCTCCTCAACAGCACCCGGATGTGGTCGAGTTTGTCGGCGCATCGGCGTCGGCGCCTGACCTGATAAACGGCACGTTGAACGCCAGAGCAGACGGGACGGGGATCTATACGGCAGCAGATGCGGCAACCCTGACGCAGGCGTTCTTTTTTCAAGGGTTCAGGTTCACTGGCTCAGTGCAGTTTGGAACCGCAGGTGCCATGACTTATTATCATATTTACGACTACAATAATATCGCATTCGAAGCCGAATTTAACGGCGCGGCTCCGGATCACCAGTTTCTGTCTCTGGTTCAAAGTCCAGTGATGATCGACTCGATTCGGGGAAACGGGACGATGACATTCTCGGGGGTTGCGACGGGCACCACCGCCGTGATCGAATGGGCGGCCAGTCTGACTGAGGCCGGAAGGACCAACTGGCACACGCTCACAACGGTCCCCGTGACAGGGACCGTCATGACGAATGATGTCCCGATGTTCTTCAGGGTGCGAGGGATTCCTGCCCCCTGACCGTCCAACCGCACAGGGTTTTCGGCGGCAACTATTTCGACTGAACAACGCAACGCTACCCCGCGCCCTGCAGGGCACTTGGAGGGTAGTTGACGACGTTGGTAAACAGAAGAGTAATTGATACGGGCAAGACCGATTGGATCGGTGTTCATTTCGCACGGCGGACGCAACGAACGCAGAGTCGCTTGGCACTACGAAAATCCTAACATCTCTGCTGTCTTTGCGGGCTCTGCGGCTGGTGGTACGTACCATCCCCGACGGAGCTTGAGCTCATCCCAACCGCTATCGGGATCGGTATCGATGCCTTTCTGCCATCGTTGCGGGTTTTTGCGGTTCCCGTGTTCAGCCGATCCCGATAACGATCCCGATTCCGATAGCGAGGCATGTCCGTGGACAGGCACCTCAAAGTGCTCGTTCGGCGATCCACCCCGTCCCTATGCAGGTTCAATTGTCGGTAGGGACGGTTCCCCGAACCGTCCGCGGACGCCTCGGGGAGGCGTCCCTACCCGGAGCGGCTACACCTTTTGCGAAAACGCTCTAGTGCGCGTTAACACCGATGATGTGTCAGTCACTCACCGGTGACGCGGATGGATCGGATGATGAGATGCGGTCCGGACATGCAGCGGACCTTGATGACCAGTTTGCCGTCCAGCAGATCCTCGCGAATGATGCCGACTTTGGCCGTGTAGCGCCCCTTCTGGTTGATGACGTCGAAGACGTGCTCATCCACGAGCCCGCGTCCGGTCCAGAACGCGCCCTCGGGATTGTCGAAGGTGATCTCAACCGTGCCGGTCACGGGTTCCGCAAGGCGGATCTCATGCACAGTTACGGGAAACGGACACTTTCACGACTCCCTCTCCAAGATCAGCAAACACAATGTCGAGGCCGTTGGACGAACTGATCGAGTTGCGCCAGTTGAATTCTCCGGGGCCAATGTCAATTTCGCCGACACACCGAGTTCCGCCTGCATAATCCTGGTCTTTGAACTGCAACCAGGCGGCTGGAAATGCCGCTTCATAGTTTGCATTGGAGCCCTTATCGAGCAACACAGCTTCCGTCATTAGCGGACGATATTCGGCGTCAATATGCAGGGTTGAGACATCCTTCGCGAAAACGCACGTCGGTTTGTCGTATAGCGAATTCGTCTTGATCGCCGCCTCGGTGTTTCCGAAAACGCAGTTGAAATAGTTTTTATACCCGTTGTCGGCAGAGATGTAAGAATTGTATACGGGTGACAGTTCCGTTCCCCAGGTCGAGCCGCCAGCGAGCCAACAATTGAGAATCGTGCCGTTGCCGTACGCGTAATCGCCGCCATCCTTCGGGAAAACGCAACCGATCAGATAGCTCGTCCAGTAAGCCGCGAACAGCCCCGCCTGTTTCGTGCCAGACAGGGTATTTCCCCGGAACGTGCAGCGAATGTATGTGCCGCCGTTCACGGCTGTTCCGCGATTGCCGCATCCGTTGTCCGTAAAAAGGCAGTCTATCGCGGCGCCACCGGACGACAACACTCCTCCGCCATTAACGGAAGTCCCCGTTGGCGTGCGACCTCCGGTGATCGTAAATTTCCGCACGTAAGAGCCGCTGTTTAGGTAGACGCAGCGGACGGCGTCCGATCCGAGGCCGTTCTCGTTCTGCTCGCTCTTCTTGCCGATGATGCGAGTCAGAATCGCATTGGTAGCGACAAGACCTACTCCCGCCGGGACGACCACGCGGTTAGAGGATGAGCTGGCCCATGCTTCGCCGAGATCATAGTCGCCGGCCGCTGCATGGACGATATCACCCGAAGTCAAGCCCGTGATCCCCATTGCGCCCTGGAGCGTCTTCTTCGGCCCGACGCCGAGCGCGCCGGGAGTTGCGGCGCATCCGTCGTTGCTATCGTCACCCGTCGGATCGACGTAATATTCAGCGGCGGATCCAATATGGACGAGAGCCGTCAAGAGGATGGACATCGTGCATCTCATGATTGTTGCTCCATGACTTGGTTTCACTAGCATAGCCTTGCCCGATTGCGCATCGGTTCTGGGGCGTTTGCCTGTAGCCTACATGCGCAAAAAAAAGTTACTCCCCCAATTGCTTGGGTTCCCGCTTCAGAAGCCAACGAAGATAGTTTACACCGCGCTGCGGCAACTCGTCCAATGGATTCATGCCGGATCCAGAGGCTGGCCGACGGGCACAAGCTCGACATATCCGCAACCCGCACCTCGGCTTTATGGCAGGTTGGGTCATGTTTCTGGATTACCTCATGATTCCCATTATCAGCGTGATTTACAGCGCGCTAAGCCTGCAGCACGTGGTCGACAACCTGGCGCCCGGCGTGGCGCAACGCCTAGCTTCCGTCCTAGGCTTGCAAATGGCCGCCGTTCAGCGGGCCGAGTTCGTGTTCTGTGTGATCTTGCTGGTGGGGCTGCTGACTTTTTTAAACCTGCGCGGGATCAAATGGACGGCTCGGGCGAACGAACTCCTGGCGGTCGTGATGTGCCTGGTGATCGTCGTCTTCGTCGTTCAGGCCATCCGGTATCTTTGGTCGCATCAGGGTTGGGGCGGACTGATTTCAACAACACCTTTTTACAACCCGGCCACGTTCGATCTGCGGGCGATTGGCACCGCGACTTCGCTGGCCGCGCTCACGTATATCGGTTTTGACGGTATCACCACGCTGGCCGAGGACGTTAAGGAGCCGAAACGGACGGTGCCTCGGGCGATTGTTCTGGTTTGCCTGCTCATCGGGCTGTGCGCCTTTTTGCAGGTGTACCTGGCGCAACGGGTGTGGCCGGACTACACGCAGTTTAAGAATCTGGATACGGCGTTTTTTGATGTTGGCAAGCTCGTCGGAGGCGAGTTCCTGTTCAACGCCATGGCGCTGGTGCTGGCGGTGGCGTGTTTCGGCAGCGCGCTGACGGGGCAGGTTGGCGCGGCGCGGATTCTGTTTGGGATGGGGCGTGATAATGCACTGCCGAGAGTCTTTGCGCGGCTGGATCATCGCAACAACCCGGTCCTAAACATCTGGCTCATCGGGGTGCTCTCGCTGGTGGGCGCGCTGGTGTTGAATTACGAAAAGGCGGCGACCTTGATCAACTTTGGCGCGTTCCTGGCCTTTATGGGCGTCAATCTCGCGGTGATCCGTGAATTCTATTTTCGGCCCCCCGCCAACCACCAGCGCAGGTGGGCTGCCGACCTGTTGGTTCCGGCACTGGCTTTCCTGTTCTGCCTCGCGATTTGGTGCAGTTTGCCTCTGCCGTCAAAATACCTGGGGGGCATTTGGTGCGCCGTTGGCCTCGCCTACACTGCGATCAAGACCCGCGGCTTCCGCACCGCACCTGCGCGGATCGATTTGACTGTGGAATAAACACGCGGGACAGGGGGCACCGCCGACGTTAGCATGGAGAACGAAGCACCGTGACAAACCGATACGTACACGGGTACGATCACCGCGAGAACACACGTTTGCAGGATCAGGCCACGACCCTAGCCGACCTGCTGCATTCCGATACGGTTTATCCTGCGGGCAGCCGGGTTTTGGAGGCAGGGTGCGGAGTCGGCGCGCAAACGGTGACGCTGGCGCGAAACAGCCCAGGGGCCTCGATCGTGTCCGTTGACATCTCGGCGGATTCGGTCGCACAGGCCGGGCAGGCTGTCCGGGCGGCGGGGCTGACGAATGTCCGATTCCAGCAAGGGGATCTCTTCCACCTGCCCTTTGCCCCAGCGTCGTTCGATCATGTCTTTGTTTGCTTCGTCTTGGAGCACTTGAAAGAACCGGCCTCGGCCTTGCAGAAATTGAAGACCTATCTGCGGCCGGGCGGTACGATTACGGTCATCGAGGGCGACCACGGCTCCGCCTACTTTTATCCGGACAGCGATGCGGCGCGTGCCGCGATTCACTGTCAGGTGGAATTGCAGCACCGCACGGGAGGGAACGCACTCATCGGAAGGTCGCTGTATCCATTGCTGGTCCGTGCCGGATTCAGCGGGGTCAGGGTCTCCCCCCGGATGGTGTATGTCGATTCCAGCAAGCCGGAACTGGTCGAGGGCTTCACGAAAAAGACTTTCACGGCGATGATCGAGGGCGTGCGCCAACCGGCGATCGACGAGGGTATCACGGATCCCGCAACTTTTGACAAAGGGATTCAGGCCCTGTATCGCACGGCCGGGCCGGACGGCACATTCTGCTACACCTTCTTCAA
>JAQVSS010000263.1 GCA_028700415.1 Kiritimatiellia bacterium | reverse complement strand
TGACATCCGGAGAGCTTCCAAACACGCCTGTCCCTGCGGCCGGCAGATTTCCTTGAAAAATAACCTCTTTCAACAAAGAACAGTTACACAACGCATAATCGCCGATGTTGGTGACGCTGGCCGGAAGGGTCACACTCGCTAATTTTTCGCAACGTTTAAAAGCCAGGAGCCCAATGCGTGTGACGCCCTCCGGGAGCACGCACCCGGTTTTGCCTTCAGGGCAGATCAAAACTTCCGTCCGGTCTTTATTGAACAAGACCCCGTTGTCACTGCAGAAAACGGGATTGTCCGCGTGGACGGAAATCGTCTCTAGGCGAGGACAACAATAAAATGCGTAGCAGTTAACGTTTGTCAGCCCGCTTCCCAAGGCAACCCCGGTCAGGTTGGTGCAAGAATAAAAGGCATTTTTCTCAATGCTGAGGACACTGCTTGGGAAGGATATGGAAGTCAGGCGATGAAGGGCTGCGAAACATCCTTCCCCTAACGTGACAACTCCCTCGGGAATCACAACGCATGAGAGGTTGTAACAGCTGCCAAAAGCGTCTACACCTATTTTCTTGACACCATTGCCGATGACCGCATTTGTCAAGGAAGCACACCCAATAAACGCATTCTGTCCGATGTTGGTTATGCTGCCGGCCATCCGCACGCTCGTCAGCGGTTTCCAGCAAAAGGCGTCTTTGGCGATGTCGACGACACTTGCCCCATTTAAGGTGGGGGGGATGACAAGGTCTCCCCCCGCGCCGGCATATCCGGTGATGGAGGCTTCTCCCACGGCATTGGTGGAATAGAGGAAATCCCCGGACTGCAGCGCCTGCGCGTGGCTGGCCGCAGCCAGCAGCAGCGCGAGCGACAGCGCCCCGGCATGGCACATCCGGTTATGCGCGCGCAAGGAGGCGGAACCGGCTCCCCATTGAAAAAACCGCATCACCTTCATAAACACCCCACCTGTTTCAAGCATTAAAACATACAGTAAACAAAAAATAACACGTTATTTCAGGCGTTGCAAGCAAGCAGTTTTAAAAAATTTCCCGCCGCGAACTCCATCCAAATTCCGGATGACGTTATGATGGGTTCTTGATAAACTGCAATCACATTTACGTGTTTACGCACGGATGTTTTTTCACAAACTGGCGGAAGACTAAAGGAGAGACAAAGCATGATCAGCAAAAAGATGGCCAAAGCGATCAACACCCAGATCAACCGGGAGTTCTACTCCGCGTTCCTTTACCTCGCCATGGCGAACGATGCGATGGACAAGGGGTTCAAAGGCACGGCGGGCTGGTTCACGATCCAGTTCAAGGAGGAGCAGGAACATGCGCTGAGATTCGCCAAATACCTGCAGGAACAGGGCACCAAGGTTGAGCTGGACGACCTCGCCGCGCCGAAGGCCGAATGGAAGGGTCTGCTGGAGATGTTCAAGGACGCTTTGGCGCACGAGAAGAAGGTCACGGCCTGGATCAACGAACTCAACGCCTTGGCGATCGCCGAAAAGGACTACGCCTCGCAAAACATGCTCGTCTGGTTCATCAACGAGCAGATCGAGGAAGAGGCCAACTGCACAGACGCCATTTGGATGCTCGAAATGAGCGCCGATTCGAAAGGCGCCCTGTTTATGGCCGACAAGACGCTCGGCAAGCGCAAGGATGACTGACCTCACGCTTTGGAGATATCTTCGAAACCTCCTGAATGTTTAGAATCGACAAACTTTACAGGTGGAGGTAACTCCATTGCGCGCACAAATATTAGCGAGGAAAAGAATCCCGCTGCCGAAAAGTAATTTTGCGTGAACCACGCGGGGCGGGGCCTTTTGACCCCGCCCCGTTTGTGGTCGCACGGCGTCCGCCGCTTACGCCTGCTGCACTTCGCTCAGCGGGATGCCGAGCGCGTCCGCCACGCCCTTGCCGTAGGCCGGGTCGGCCTTGAGGCAGTTGCCGATGTGGCGCGCCTTGATCATCTTCGGCGCGTCGCCCATGGCGCGGGCCGTGTTCGCGAAGAGGCGGGCCTGCTCGTCCGGCTTCATCAGTCGGAAGAGCTTGCCCGGCTGCGTGAAGTAATCATCGTCGTCCTCGCGGTAATCCCAGTGCGCGGCGTCGCCGTTGATTTTGAGCGGCGGCTCGGCGAACTCCGGCTGCTGCTGCCAGTCGCCGTAGCTGTTCGGCTCGTAGCCGCGGGTGCTGCCGTAGTTGCCGTCCACGCGCATCGCGCCGTCGCGGTGGTAGCTGTGGAAGGGGCAGCGGGCCGCGTTCACCGGGATCAGGTGGTGGTTGACGCCCAGGCGGTAGCGCTGCGCGTCGCCGTACGAGAAGAGCCGCCCCTGCAGCATCTTGTCGGGCGAGAAGCCGATGCCCGGCACGACGTTGGCGGGGTTGAAGGCCGCCTGCTCGACGTCGGCGAAGTAATTCTCCGGGTTGCGGTTCAGCTCCATCACGCCGACTTCGATCAGCGGGTAGTCCTTGTGGTACCACACCTTCGTGAGGTCGAACGGGTGGTACGGCAGCTTCTCCGCATCCAGCTCCGGCATGACCTGCACGAAGAGCGTCCAGCGCGGGAAGTCGCCCTTTTCGATGCTCTCGTAGAGGTCGCGCTGGTGGCTCTCGCGGCACTTGCCGATGATCGCCTCCGCCTGCTCGTCGGTCAGGTTCTTGATCCCCTGCTGTGTGCGCAGGTGGAACTTGACCCAGTAGCGCTCGTTTTCCGCGTTGATGAAGCTGAAGGTGTGGCTGCCGAAGCCGTGCATGTGCCGGTAACTCGCCGGGATGCCGCGGTCGCTCATGACCACTGTCACCTGGTGCAGCGCCTCGGGCAGCGAGGTCCAGAAGTCCCAGTTGTTAAGCGCGCTGCGCAGGTTGGTGCGCGGGTCGCGCTTGACCGCATGGTTGAGGTCCGGGAACTTCAGCGGGTCGCGCAGGAAGAAGACCGGCGTGTTGTTGCCCACCAAGTCCCAGTTGCCCTGGTCGGTATAGAACTTCACCGCGAAGCCGCGGATGTCGCGCTCCGCGTCCGCCGCGCCGCGTTCGCCCGCCACGGTCGAGAAGCGCACGAAGAGATCGGTCTTCTTGCCCATCTGCGCGAAGACCGAGGCCTTCGTGTACTTCGTGATGTCATGCGTGACCGTGAACGTCCCGAAAGCGCCCGAGCCTTTGGCGTGCATGCGCCTCTCGGGGATCACCTCCCGGTCGAAGTGCGCGAGTTTTTCGAGGAACCACGTGTCCTGCAGAAGCTGCGGGCCGCGTTTCCCCGCAGTCATCACGTTCTGGTTGTCGGGAACCGGAGCCCCCGCGTTGGTCGTCAGTTTCTGCTTGTCGCTCATGACCGGATCCTCCTTGCGGCAACGGTGCTTATCCCCATGCAGGCCGGCCTTGCGGCCCCACCGGTGGAATCATCCGCCGCTGCTGATACGTCCATGTCCTTCGCGTGCCACTACGGCACGGCCAATTACTAACAATAGCGGCATTATCCATAAATTCCCGCAGGGAGTCAATGCGGACGCTGGGAAAAGATGATTTCTGGACTCCCCGTCCCGCCCCGGTGCCGGTCAGGGAACCTGCCCTAGAGGCGGGGAGGCGCGGGACACCCCGCCCGTGCCGCCGACCACCGGCAGCCTGAGAACCGTCCCGATCACCTGATCCCACTTCTGTTCGGTTTCCGCGTCACGAATCTCCGTCGGTGCGGAACCGGGGAGCGGGCGCAAGAGGTTTTCGGAGAGTGCCGACGCATAGCGGGGTTCCTTGAGCCTGACACGAACGCCATAATCGTAGCCCCAGAACGGCCCGCCGCCATAATAGCCATATGGGGAATACCGGGGTTCTCCCCAGGCGTTCAGGGGGACCCCGAGACCGACGGCCGGGTAGGGGTATCCGTATGGGAAAGGTCCATAGCGGTAGGGGAAGCTGTCGTACCAGAAAGGCGACCAACCCCACCCCGCGAAAAGATCAACGGTGGGAGCGTCGTCCCCCTTCAGCCCGCCGCCGGCGAGGAGACACGACACGAGGAGGAGCCGTTTTTTCATGCGTCCAGTATACGAAAGACGTCGTCTTTTGTCATGTCCAGGGGGGGGGGCGGGCGCGGCCTGCCTGCGAAGGCCCTTCGCTACGGCCTGTGAGGCGGACTGTTGCGCCGACGCATCGGATGCGAGGCCAGCTTGTCCAAACATGGTTGTTTTTCACAAGAAGCCAAGTTCAGCCGCATCAATGTTTTTCACCTGAACTGTGCCGAGCGCCTCAACGCGGATCTGAAGCACACCATCACAGCGCAGGTTTCACCGGCGCTTCCCGCAGAGTTTCCCGAGTTGGTTGAGATGACCATCGACGATCGCCGCCTCGAGCCCCTCCTTGAAGAGTGAGCCGCGCGCCTCATACCCGCCCTCACGGAACGACTCATCGACGGGAAGATACCCAAAGTTACCGTTCACGAGGCAGGCGGGAATCGTCATTTTGAAGGGTGAACCCTTCTTCACCGAAACGCCGTACGCGGTGAACGGTTCTCCGGGAAAACCGGCGAACGCGATCGCGTCACCGACGGTGACCGCCGAGAGCGGGAATTCGAAGAAGTCCGGTCCATTCTCGAGCGAGACCATCCGCTTCGCCGCCGCGAGATTGGTGGTGCGCTCCATGCCTGCGCCCGGAATCTTCGGATCGTTGTTGTTCGCGTTGTAAAGGTCCATGAGCCGGTGAGCTTCGGGAAGCTCCTCCGGTTTCGCGCGGTTCGAGGGGACGCGCGTCATGGCGACGCCGAAGCCGACCTTGCCAGCGGCGACCGGACGGCAGGAATCCCAGATTCCGAGCGCTGCGCCGGCGACAGCGCGGCCCATGTGCCAGTGGACGAGCCGGCTGGCCGGTCCGGCGTGGTCCTTGTCGGTACAGATGTGGTTGGTGTCGCCCTGTGCGCCGTTGATGAAGACGCATTTGACGCCGTCGATGGCACGCTCGACCGTGTCGCGGACGACGCGCGGCCAGTCCGCGGAAATCTTGGTGCCGCCGATCGTGTCCGGGTGGCACTGCCAGTTGACGAGCGCGATCGTATCCCTGCCTTCGCGGTCGATGCGGACAAGCTGGATCTCCTCGTCCGGTGAGCCGATCGGGCAAGCGATATCCGGATTGCCGCGCCCCGGATTCGTGCGCACCTTGCCGTCCTTCATGCGGTAGCGGCGAATGAAGGAGAGGCCCTTCGCCTCGCCGCGTCCGATCGAAAGTTTCGCAGGCGCGAGATCGTCAAGCGCGAGCTTGGCGGCGTCGGCGAGGCGCGTGCCGAGGAAATTGCCGTAGAGTGACATCAGGTCGCGGTTCGCGGCAACCTGCCCGTAGGACCAGTTTCCGCCGAGCACGGGTCCCGTGTGCGTATGGGTGCAGGCGAGGAACACGGCGTCCTTGTCGAGTCCCGTCGCCTTCGCGATTTCCTCGCGGTAAAGCCCGAAGTAGGCTCTGAGGTTGATAATGTCGATCGAGATGACGACCGCGGACTTTTCCCCGTCCGAAAACGCGACCGCGTTCGCCTCGAGCGGATCGAGGATGCCGTCCGCGAGCCGTTCGTGAAAATACCCGGAAAGCCCAGTCCCGAGCGGCGGCGTGACATCAACGCGTCCGAAACCGACCTTCAGCCCGTCGGCGAAAACCGTCGTTGCGGCCATGAGAATCACCGCCAAAGTCAGCACCTTGTTCATCGACATTTGCCTTTCGTTTCATCGCAACGTTGCGCATTCGTTTTTTCATGAGTCACTATCGTCCTAGGGCTTAGGCCGCAACACGCCGATTTCCATAGCGAAATTAAATATTATGCGTGGGGGGGATGAAAAGGGTCAACCCCAAATCCGCAAAAAAATAGCGTCGCCACATGCGCGTGTCCAAGCAGCTCCTGAATCTGGCGGATATTCACGCCGTTGAAAAACAGGCATGGGAGACGCCGGGATAAAGGGTCGCATTTTGACATTAGAGGAATCGCCGTTGCGGGGCGCGATGCGGTTTGATAAGGTGGCGTCATGGTAAGGCAACGGAGGCGTCGTTTTGTTGGCGGGCGGCATCTTACCGCGCACACGGTTTCGGGAAAGGGAATTAATGTCTAATGTCAAATTACGACCCCTTGTCTTCTTACAACGTGTGCGCCAGATTCTGGCTCTTCAGCCATGCGCCCGCCT
>JAQVSS010000262.1 GCA_028700415.1 Kiritimatiellia bacterium | reverse complement strand
ATCCGGCCGCCTCATGGAGCGACGGCGCTCCCGTCACGGCCGCCGACGTGAAATGGACGTTCGACCAGGTCATGGATCCGCGCCACACGACCGGCGCCGCCAAAGTGATGCTCGGCGTTTTCGACTCGCCCGAGATCCTCGGGCCGCGCACGATCCGCTTCCGCGCCAAAGAGTCCCACTGGCGCAACCTGCTCGCGCTCGGCACATTCGAGATCATGCCCAGCCACGCCTTCAAGGGGCAGGATTTCAACCGTCTCGACTTCGACACCCCTGTGGTCTCGGGGCCTTACGTGCTCGACGCGGTCAAAGAACAGATCGAAATCCGCATGCGCCGCCGCCGCAACTGGTGGGCGGGCGCGCGCCCCTCCATGCGCAACACGATGAATTTTGACGCCCTGATCTTCCGCTACTACACCGATAATGAGAATGCGTTCGAGGCCTTCAAGAAAGGGCTTGTGGATGTCTACGCCATTTACTCGGCACGCATCTGGGCCAATGAAACCATAGGCGAAAAGTTTGACAAAAACTGGATCGCAAAATGCCGCGTGCGCAACCATAACCCCATCGGGTTTCAGGGGTTCGCCATGAACATGCGCCGCCCGCCGTTCGATGACCTCCGCGTGCGCAAAGCGGTCGCGCATCTGGTGGACCGCGAAACCATGAACCGGACGATGATGTTCAACGCCTATTTTTTGCACCGGTCGTATTTTGAGGACCTTTACGATGCCGGCCACCCGTGCACCAACGAGACGTTCGCCTTCGACATTCCGCGCGCGAAGCGGCTCCTGCGCGAGGCAGGCTACGCGCCCAACCCGCAAACCGGTATCCTTGAGAAAGCGGGACGCCCGCTCAGCTTCAGTTTCTTGACCCGCGACAGCGGCGCGGACAAATTTCTCGTCATGTGCGCCAACTCGTTCAAGGAGGTCGGCATCCAGATGAAGATTGAGCGGAAAGACTTCGCCGCCTGGATGCGCGACATGGACGCGTATAACTTTGACATGACCTGGGCTTCATGGAGCGGATCACTTTTCCGTGATCCCGAAAGCATGTGGCTCTCGAAAGAGGCCGACCGTCCCTCCGGCAACAACATCACCGGCTTCAGAAACCCGCGGGTCGACGCGCTGATCGAACAGCAAAAAACGATTTTCAGCATCACCGAACGGAATGCGGTCAACCGCGAACTAGACGCCCTCGTTGCCTCCGCCGTACCTTACGTCCTCCTCTGGAACATCAACACGACCCGGTTGCTCTACTGGAACACATTCGGCATGCCGGCGACGGTGCTCGGCAAATATGGCGACGAGCGTACCCTCATCGGCTACTGGTGGTACGACGCCGACTCGGCGGCCGAACTCAAAGCCGCCCTATCCTCCGGGGACCTCCTGCCCCACCGTCCGGTCCTTGTCGATTTCGACACCGCATTCAACCCAGAAAGGCTGACACCGGGACCTGCCCCGGCAACCGCGTATTAACACACCCTGTGCAGGCAGACCGACACGCCTGCCCTTTTCCGAAAGGTTTCCCATGTTTCCCATCAAGTTAGACCGCCCTTTAATCGTTTTTGATATAGAAGCCACAGGCACCAGTCCGCGTGCCGACCGCATCATCGAACTCGCCGCCATCCGTATCGAGCCGGACGGCACCGAGAAGAAAGGATACTGGCTGCTCAATCCCGGCGTGCCCATTCCCATCGAGACCACCGCGATCCACGGCATCACGGACGAGATTGTCCGCGACCAGCCGACCTTCAAAGAGAAAGCCTTGGAAATCCTGACCTTTTTTGGCGAGTCCGACTTCGCAGGCTTCAACGCCGGACGTTTCGACATCCCCATGCTGGCCGAAGAATTCGCCCGCGCCGGCATCCCTTTCGATCCCGACCGGCGTCGTTTATTGGACGCGCAACGCATCTTTCACTCCCGCGAACCGCGTGACCTTTCCGCCGCACTCGGGTTTTACTGCGGCCGCCCGCACAGCGACGCGCACGGCGCGGAAGCCGACGTGCAGGCCACTCTCGACGTGATCCTCGGACAGTTCAAGCGTTACCCCGACCTGCCGCGGGATATGGATACACTGGACAGGACGTTCAACCCGATCGATCCCTTTAACGCGGACCGTTCCGGCCGGTTACGTTGGTTGGACAATGAGGTCATCATCAATTTCGGGAAGAAAAAGGGGGCAAAACTCAAAGACCTTGCCAGTGAGGATCCCGGTTTCCTGAAATGGATCATCAAGAACGATTTCCCGCAAGACACGCGGCTGATCTGTGAGAACGCCCTCAAAGGCGTCTATCCAACACCTCCGCGCCTGAAAAATGCCCCCCCCGAGCCGCTGCGGTAATATCCTTCCGGACAGCGTAAAAATCTTGCCTGATCCTCCCAATCTCCGGCTTGCCCTGAAACCCGTTTTTTTATTACACTACTGAAAACTGTAAAGGAACCGATTTATGAAACGCGTTGTACAGTGCCCAAAATGTCAATCCAAACTGTCGGTTTTCGATCTCGGTAAACCGATCAACCAGAAGTGCCCGAAATGCGGGAACGCCTTTGTGATCGAACCCGAAGGAACCGCCACCGCTCCCGCACCCGCGACCCCCGCCGCTCCGGCTCCAATTCCACCTACAGTTCCCGCCACTCAAGCGGCGCCCACACCTACCGTCGCACCCGCTCCCGTTCCGGCCACCGCGGCGCCCGCCCCTACTACCCCGGCTCCAGCTCCCGTTCCTGCCCCGGCCCCGGGGCCCGCCCCTGCCCCAACCGCTCAGACCGCCCAACCCCCGGCAGCCACATCAACGCCGGCGGAGGCACCCAAAGAGATTGCGCTCAAGAAACCGGCAGCGCGTCCCGCCTCTTCACCCACTCCAGCGACAGCCAAACCCGCCGCGACCGACCTGCCCACCGCCGAAGCGGAGCCCGTGATCCACCACAGCGGCGTATCCTTCCTGCATATCATGGTCATCATCGGCCTGCTGGTTCTCTCGATCATCATGCAGGTGATGAGCAAGAAGACGGCGCAGAAAAACTACGTCGACCTCGCCAACCGCATAACCCACCTCGAGGCGAAGATCCCTGCGCTCGTCAAATAGTATCCGTTTCCCGTCCGGGCAGCCTTTGTGTCTGCCCAGACTTCTGAACCAAAATGGGAATACGTATGGATTCCGTAACCATTGAAGCCAAACTGAAAGAGATGATTGTCGGGCGCCTGTTTCTCAATGTGGCGCCTGCGGACATTGACACCGGCGCATCATTGATCGCCACCTATGGCGTGGACTCCGTCTGCCTGCTCGAACTCGTGGTCGGGCTGGAAGAGGCGTTTGGGATTGTCATCGAAGACAGCGACTTTGACGTGCGGAATTTCATCTCGGTCGCTGCGTTGCGCGATTTCGTCCAAGCGCGGCTTTGATCACCCCCGCAAAACGGGATTATCCGTAGGTGAAAAGATCCGCCTGCGTATACTGTTTCCCCGTGGCGGAGTTGAGTGCCGCAAGGACAATGGCGCGGGTATTAGGCGTAAGCCATCGGCCTTTGCACGCCCGCGCAATCATTTTGTGCGTCATCTGGACAGCCGAGGCCGTCACCAAATCGTGCGGTTTGAGCTTGGCTTCAGCCAAAATGCGGGCAATGGGCTGCTCCCCGAATTCCCGCTTGATTACTTCGCTCATCAGAAACACCCCGGGTATATCGGCAGCTCGGCATCCTTCAGAAACGGCTGTTTCGCGTCTTTGTCGGAAAGCGCCGGCTCAGCGACCGGCCACCCGATCTTCAGTTCAGGGTCATTCCACCGGATGCCGCGGTCATCACGCGGATCGTAGAACTCCGAACATTTGTACATGATTTCCGCGCTCTCGGAAAGCACGCAGAAACCGTGCGCAAAACTGCCGGGGATGAAGAGCTGATGGTGATTGGCCTCCGAAAGGACCGCGGCCGACCACTGGCCGAACGTCGGCGACCCTTTGCGGATATCAACCGCCACATCGTAGATCTCGCCGCGAATACACGACACCAGTTTGGCCTGCGGTTTGTGGAGCTGATAATGCAACCCCCGCAGCACCCCGCGAGAGGAGCAGGAGCGGTTGTCCTGCACAAACACCGCCCGGACACCCCCGTCCATGTATTTGGCGGCATGATAAGTCTCCACAAAAAAACCGCGCGAATCACGGAACACCTCCGGGACGCACAGGACCACGCCTTCCAATTCAGTCTGACCAAAACACACCGGCATAACGACTCCCTTCCATGCTTGCCTCAAGGGGCTTCCCGACTACGCCCGGCCCCTCACCTCGCGGTACCGTGTGATCAGCGCGTTGGTCGATGCGTCATGGCGCAACACCGGCCGCTCACAAGCCGTCAACTCGATCAGCACTTTGGAGGCCAACACCTTGCCCAACTCAACCCCCCACTGGTCGAACGAAAAAATATTCCAGATAATGCCCTGCGTAAAAATCTTGTGCTCATAGAGCGCAATCAGCGCCCCGAACGTCTCAGGCTTCAACTCGTCCGCGAGCAGCGTGTTCGTCGGACGGTTGCCTTCAAAGGTCTTATGCGGCACCAGTTTCTCGGACACACCTTCCTCTCGGCACTGTTCCGCCGTCTTACCGAACGCCAGCGCTTCGGTCTGCGCGAAAAAGTTTGCCATCAGTTTGTCGTGATGGTCACCGACCGGGTTGTGCGACTTGCAGAACCCGATGAAGTCGCAGGGAATCAGCCGCGTGCCTTGATGAATGAGCTGGTAGAAGGCGTGTTGCCCGTTGGTGCCCGGTTCCCCCCAGACGATCGGCCCGGTGGAATACCCCACGCGTTTACCCTGCCGGTCCACCGACTTGCCGTTGCTTTCCATGTCGAGTTGCTGCAAATAGGCTGCCAGTCGCGCAAGGTATTGGTCATACGGAAGAACCGCATAGCTCTCCGCCCCGTACCCGTTGGCGTAAAGGATGCCTAACAGCCCCATGATGACCGGCAGGTTGCGGCTGAATGGCGCCGTCGCGAAATGACGGTCCATCTTGAAGTACCCTTTGAGCATTTTCTGGAAGTTGCGCGGCCCGATCGAAAGCATCAGCGGCAGTCCGATGGCCGACGGCAACGAATACCGTCCGCCCACCCAATCCCAGAAGCCGAACATGTTGACCGTATCGATGCCGAAGGCCGCCACCTTCTCGGCATTGGTCGAAACCGCGACAAAATGCTTCGCGACCGCCGCCGGATCGCCCAGCTTTTCAATCAGCCACGCCCGCGCGCTCATCGCGTTGGTCATGGTCTCCTGCGTCGTGAACGTCTTCGAAGCCACAATGAAGAGCGTCTGTTCGGCTTTGATCCCGTTCAGCGTCTCCGCAAGGTGCGTCGCATCCACATTTGACACAAAACGCATCGAGAGTGAACGTTTCGCATACGGCATCAGTGCCTGACAGGCCATGGCGGGGCCCAAGTCCGATCCGCCGATGCCGATATTCACGATATATTTGATGCGCTTGCCCGTATGCCCCAGCCACTTGCCTTTGCGCACACGGTCCGCAAAAACCGCCATCGCATCCAACACGGCCTTGACATCCGGCATCACGTCCGTACCCTTGACGTACACGGGGCGGTCAGGGCGGTTGCGCAACGCCGTGTGCAGCACCGCACGGTTCTCGGTCGCGTTGATCGCCTCCCCGGCGAACATGGCGTCGATCCATTTCCTAAGCTCACTCGCCTCAGCCAGCTCAACGAGCCTCCGCATCAAGGCCGGCGTGATCCGGTTCTTTGAATAATCAAGCGTCCAACCGGCTGCGTCAGCCGTGAACCGTTCTGTCCGCTTCGGATCCTTTGCAAACAGATCCCGCATGTGCAGTGCCCGCGTCGCCGCAATCTCAGTCTCAACCGCCTTCCACGCCGCCTCATTCATCACACACTCCGTTTCAAAAAATTACCCGAATGAGCCTCATAGTATATCCGCTGTTTTCCCCCGCGAAAAGCAGAATAAAAAGATGCCCGACACCCGCATGATGTTTGCAGACAGGGACACCGCATGTTATTTTACCGTGCGTGAAGGGACGTGCCTATGACCAAAAAATCATACCTCTCCGCCAACGATTATCTGCTGGACAGTTTCCGGCTCGCCCGCCAGATCCTCGATTCGGGATGGCAGCCCGACGACCTCATCGCGC
>JAQVSS010000261.1:1654-6190 GCA_028700415.1 Kiritimatiellia bacterium | reverse complement strand
ATGTAATATATACTGTGCTTATAAAACAATATTTATAAGCACAGTATTGTGCAGGTGATTATTTATGTATATTATTTATTCTGGCTCTGCTGGTCAGTATGCCTCTGCAGCTGTCTCCAAACGGGATGGCGCTAAGACATCCATAACTTACACTTACCTTGGCACAGTACTCGACAGAGAAAAAGGTATCTATCACAACAAAGAACGTGGAATCTTTGCTTTTGATCCAACGACCGGGCAGTACAATGAGGTAGATTCATCCTTCATACCTCCAGATATCCCAGACAAACGAAAAAACACAAGAATATCTGTAGACTTTGGGGATGTGTTCTTTCTCAACGCGTTTCTCTGGAAATCCGGGCTGATGGACGTTGTTGATACGATCAATTATGGAAACCCGGACACCCTGCATGACTTTCAATGCGGCCGCGACCTGTTTTAGCTCTCGCAAAAGGCCGTCCTTGGTGCTGGTCATATCATTTAGCCGGGCAGACAATTGATTGACCTGCGCGGTAAGCGATATCTTTTCCTGTTTTAACTGCGCTGCTTCCGCTTGTGCGGCCTTGAGCGCGTCGGTAGATACATTTCCCTGCTTCGCTTTCAGGGCGGCCACAGCCGCCTTGTAGACGCCAGAATCGACCACCGTTTCGTTTGCGGCGGTATAAGCAATCCCATGTTCCTTTTTGAACTGGACGGTCTGCTTTGCAGTAGCAGGGCCGAACGACTCGTCCACGCCATCCTTGTTTGGCCCATACTCGCCCAGATCATATCCGAGCGCAACAAGGATTGTTTGCCAAAGACCGGTCGCGACCAGTCCTTTAGCCACACCTTGATATATTTTCTCCATAAATTCATCCTCGCTTTGCTTTGAATAATCGACATAAGGCACCTGCCCCCAACTCGTCCATGGTCGGTCTTTCAGCTTTGTTTTCACGACGCCAAAATCGACGCCCCTTGCTTCAATGACCTCGCCGCCGCCGATATAAACGCCAATGTGGCCGGAAAAATGCACAAACAGACCGGGCGTATCAGGCATGGTTGCGATCTTGCCTTTGACGGTGGCAAGATTCAGCATGCCGTTTGCGGAGACATCAGCCCGGCCGAGATACTTATAGGTGATCTTGCCGCCTTCGTCAGCCCAATAAGCCCCTTTTATCAAACCGACACAGTCGCCGGCATACTGCCCGATCCATTTCCGGGAGCGCCGAATGTAGTCGCTGGAATATTGATCCGGATACTGCTTGGCCTTTGACTGAATGTACGCCTCGGTTATTTTCCGGTCAAAATAAGCGCCGTATATATAGCCTTGGCCGACACGAGCCTTTATGCGTTGCAGGAATGTCTGGCGATCAAGTAACTGTGCCATAATCAATCCTCCGTATTTTCCTTTGTTTCCTCTTCGATCAGCTCCGGCAAGTGATACCCTGTCTGGGCAGCGTCAATCTTCGCTTCTGCGCCCATATAGGCCACACAAGCGCCCACGGCTGTTATGATCCCGGTAATTTGCGTGATGGTAGCTTCGGAAACCACACCGGTCAGGATGGCCACAGCGAGGGCGGCCAGTAAGGCCCAGAACTTACGCGAGGTCAGTTTGCGTTTCCAATCAATCTTTGTTTTCATTTTCATCAACCTTCTTTCTTTTTCGATTGCCACAGCCCGGATCATCCTTTCGGTTCGCGCTGTTCCAGCACAGCGATCCGCTGGGCGTGTTCGTCCAGACGGTGATGCGCCTGCTTCACTGAAGCTGTAGCGATGGTTATTGATTCGACAAGGCGCATGTTATCGGCCTCGTGTTGACGGACGCGGCATTCTATTTCCGCGAACTGCTTTGTAAATGAGCTGTTCATTGAATCCAGCGTTTTACTGATATACTTGACCTCGGTCATCAGGGAACCTTCTGAGTGTGCTTTTTCCGACGCTGCCTTGATTCTTGCGACAAAGAAGCCGGATGCCGTGAAAAGCAGCGCGATGAGCGATACAACAAGACCCAAGACCCACGACGGAATTTCGATCATTTTCTGCCTCCTTTCTTTGTTAGAAAGAAGAGAGCCCGGAAGTCCGAGCTCTCTTCGTCAATTTACCAGCTGCCATACAAGGGGATGTATGGATAACCGGAACCGCCACCGGATCCGGCAAGCCCCATGTTGACAAAACCGTAATCCTCGCCATCGCCGCTTACCTTGACCCATTGGCCGGACGAGCTCTCAACATAGCGGATCAGGAGCCAGTCCGGGTGGTTGTCGCCGCAAAGAGAGCGATCCATCATGCTGATACCGACCCTGCGGCCAGCTGCTACAGCTCCCCATTGCCGGCCGGTATGCGTGTAGATTGTTCTGGTGCTTCTGGCATACAGCGTGTCAGTATAGCCACCGAAGTTTGGCATCCAGACATTTTCCTGATACGGATACTCGTCGATCCGTTTTATGTTGGGCCAGATAGAAACACCGTTGACCGTATCGCGTATCGCGCCCCAGACCAGATTGCCTGCGGAATTGCGGATCGCGACTGACCTCAAGGGCGGTTCCTGCCCGGAGTACAGGATAAAAACCTCTCGCGGATAAATCCGGCCGATCTGAATCGTTGGGTTAAACTCGTCGTTGTAGACCGGGATTTGAAAGCTGTTCTTGTTTACATGGGCGTTGTTCGTGTATGCCATAGGGCACCTCCTGTTGTTTTTAAGGCATATGTTTTGAGCGGCCGCTCTTGCCTCTTAGTTTGTTTTTGTGGTTGTCAGAGACTTGACATGTCTTCTTTTACACGGTATACGTGACGTGAATATAAAAATACTATCTGGGAGGGATAGTTGTATGAGAAAAGCTGTTACATCTTTTGTAGCCGTTGCAGCTGTCATCATTGCAGCGATCGCAATAGGCACCATCATTACAAAGGGCTTAGATAAGCTGATAGAATCCGCGCCGACAACGAGCACGCGCCAAACCACATCGGAGAGCATGCCGCCAGCGCCAACGGCAAAGCCAACAGAGACTGCAATAGCAAGCCCCTCGCCAGTCCCGACGGTGATCATTACCAAAGCGCCAACTGAGCCGCCTGCGACACCGAAGCCACGACCAACCTTTACGGAGCCGCCCACGCTGGACTACAATGACATCCTTAACAATCCGGCGAAGTATGAAGGCAAGAAGCTGACCATCTGGTACTATGGCCAGCCCGGTGCCGGCCGTGGCATCGCTCCGGGCACCGATGGCAAGACGGTACTGAATTTTTTCACCGGATACGACCGGGCGAAAAATACTTGGGGCGTCATGTCATCGGAAGTCTATTCTGAGGGCAAGGCGGTGCCGTATTTACTTGGCGCTTCCTATATCCTGAGCGGCTATCTGGTGGACGTTGATTTTAATTACTTCAATGATCGGATCGGCACACCTCCTGTTCTAATGATTACCGAGTGGCAGGAGCTGACCATGCCGATCGGCTTCTCCCAGTTTGAGGATCCCGAGACCTATGAGCTGACGTCAGGCACGTTGCCGGATGTATCGCATCTGATCCCGCCCGACCTCAAGCGTTAAGCCAGTCGCGGCAGGGCTTCCCATATCCGAAGATCCTCTTGCCCCAGCGACCAGATCGCCAAACCGCGCAGACCCCAGCGATACGCCGCCTGATTGGCAAAGTAGACCAGACTGTCCACATCGGTGTAGTACAGGAGCGAAAAGCCGTCTGCATCGCCCAAGAACAGCCTGCCAAGCCAAATATTGATGTCATGAGCCTTGACTGTAACGGTATAATCGCCGCCGCAGACAAGGTTCAACTCGTTTGAGTGCATAAAGTCGAACTCAGCCGAAATCGACTCTGTTCGTGTTTCGCTTTCCTCAATGTCGCTGTCCACACGGAACATTTGAAATTCGCTGTCCCACGTGACGCCGGTTCTGGATATCCGGCCAACATCGAGCGTTGTGCTGTCCGGCAAGGTGATCTCCAGCCGCTCGCTTGGTTCGTAGTACCACGCGTCACCCAAGCGCAGCAGGTCGCATTTACAATGCCGCTCCGACCGAATCCCGATCCCACCTGTACCCGGAGTGATCGTCGCTTGAAACCGCAGAGTTCTGGCAGAGCCGGAATAAACCCGGACAGAGCTTCCGCGTATCCGCATCTCGATCGTGTGCTGCAAAGGCGCGGTGCGTATCTGATCGTCCGGCGTGATATTTATATCCATGGCAAAGCTGCCCTTGAGCGTGCTGCCCTGATACAGTTCCAGCGCCTGTGTGGCGTGGTTTAGCACCAGAGATACATCACCCCGGTAGATGCCCGTCTTGCCGCCTGCGCCGCCGACAAAGGCGAAGCGTGCGCGTAGGTTTACATCGCCATAGCCGCCGCCTGCCAAGGCAAAATCGCCGGAGCCTTCCAGTTGTGAGTATGGCCGCGACAGCTCTGTTTCCGGTCGCCAGATCGCCCATGAACCGCTGACGATCGAGTAGAAATTGGTGTTGATCACGGCCGTATCTCTAAAGTCGTCATAGAACGCCAAGGCGCTGTCCGGATCCCTGCGTAGCGTCTCGACCGTCAGGACAAAGCCGCCTG
>JAQVSS010000261.1:0-1554 GCA_028700415.1 Kiritimatiellia bacterium | reverse complement strand
TCGTCCCAATAAGCCGCGAACGGTATGAATGGCTGCGGCGGTGCATCGCCGGTGTGGTTGTATATGCCGTCCAGCCAGTAAAGCGCACCGTAGTAGGTCTGGGAAGTGCCCCTGTATTCACCGGGAGCCGGTGTATGATCGATCTGCCAGCGCCAGCCGTACCCGGGCATGCCCAGAAAGACCTTGCTCGGTGTCATAGCCGTTGCCGCGTAGTCGTAGACCTCATCCAGCCACGACTTGGGCGATACAGGCCCGGGAGCGGAGCCTGCCCAAGCCATGCCGTAAGACATGATCGCAGCCGTGTCGCAGTAGTTGTCGATGTCCGGATATACACACCAGTTCTCGCCACCGACGGAACCGCCCATGCTGGACATGGCCGGAAGACAGACATTCATGAGCTTGCCCTTGGCCTTGACCGTGTTGTAGATTCTGGAAAACAGCGCGTTTGAAGCGGCCCGGTGTTCCAGACCGCCGCCCATTTCCAAGTCGATGTCCACGCCGGCCGCCCACGGATGCTCGTCGATAATCCGGATGATCTCGGATATGAAAGTATCCTGTGCGGTCGTGTTATACCGTAAGGCATCAAAGATACTGCTGACGCCGTCGTTCATGACTGTCAGATACCATTTGATATGTGGCCACTTGGTGCGATATGGATTCATAGTCTCTGCCGAAACGAACTCGTCGATAAGACCGGTGGAAGCGACACGGAAAGAGAAGATGCCGACCGAGTCCAGCCGGTCGCCGAACTGGTCAAGGGCTTGAAACATGCGTGCGTTATTCAAAAATGTCCAGACCATTGTTTTCCGATGGTCAGTATAATTCGTCATAACTTTGCCGCTCCCTTTCCGCGTTCCATTTCCTGTATTTGTGCCAGTATAACGGCCGCCTTGCTCTGCTCGACTTTGATCACATGCTTCGAGTCGGCGGCTGCCGCGTACTGGTATGGGCCGTCTGTTGCCAGAGGGCCGCCGTTTCGGGTTTTGGTTCTTGTACTGGCCGCGATCACGACCGTATCGCCTGCAGACAGAGCTTCGGTAACCGTAATGCGGTGTGCGCCAAGCGCCTGCCCCAGCACGACCGAGTCGGCAGCCATATTAGCCTGTGGCTTGATCGTATAGTCGATGCCGGCCGGAAGCGGCCCCTGATTCGGGATGATAACCGTTGCCTCCGACCGGATCAGGGCGTTGTAGTGTTTCGGGCCGATAATGACACCGTCCTCCCGGCGCTTGAGCAGCATTTCAACAGGCGCTGCTGCATAGCCGGTGATGGCGTTGCCGTCTTGCAATTGCAGGTCTGAAACCCAGATCGTGCCGCTGAAATCCTCCGCGACGATCTTGACGGAAACGCTGGCCACACGCTTTGCCGGGTTGGTCGTAATCATGCCTGCCGTGCGATTCCAGATCATTCGTCAACACTCCATTTCAGCTCGGAAACGTGCCCTGACCAGCCAGTAGCGGCCGGCCCACTTTGCAGTTGCAGGTCGGTAGCCCAGACTGTTCCGGTGCAATCGACAACAACGACGCGGACGGACACGGCCTTGACGCGCTTGGT
>JAQVSS010000260.1 GCA_028700415.1 Kiritimatiellia bacterium | reverse complement strand
TTTCTGCGATCTACAAAGTTGTATAACACTTTCGATGTACTGGCGAGAGGAGAGACGACAATGTTACGTAAACTGCTTTTTTTCGGCCTCGTATTGGCGTCGATAAGCCTAAACGCGTTTGCGCTCGAAGAAACAATAGGCGATTTCACTTTCACTTATACGGTTTCCGATAACGAAGCGACGATAACGCATTATGCGGTTCAGAATGCACATACGACGTTCACAGTTCCCGCTACATTGGGCGGCTACCCTGTTGTCTACCTTGCCATTACCGGGGGTAGTGGTAGCGGTTTCTCCATGTTCGATGTAACTTCCTTCGTCATCCCGTCAACCGTTATTTCAATCGCAAACCTCACATTTTTAACCTATTCAGAATGGTATAAAAATCGGCCGAGCGGATATGTTTATCTTGGAAAAGTACTGGTCGAGTATAATGGAACGCCACCAGCTAACATATCTGTGTTGAACGACACCCTCGGGATTGAAAAATCGGTTTTCTCAGGTCACCCGACGATCACCGCGGTTGAGTTGCCGCAGAGCTTGAAATATATAGGAAGTAGTGCTTTCTCCGGTTGTAGCGGAATCCCTTCAATAAGTCTGCCGGATAATATTAAAATAATCTCCGCTTCTGCTTTTTCAGGTTGTTCCAGAATTCAATCGTTAGTGCTTCCGAGCAGCCTTAAGACCCTGGGTGGCAGCGCTTTTTACGGCTGTACAGCGCTGACCAATGACCTGATACTTCCGAACGGCGTCACACAAATAGGCGTTTCAGCCTTTCAAGATTGCTCGCTTTTGCGCTCGGTTAAAATTTCTGACAGCGTTACCACGCTCTCAAGCTCTGCTTTTTCTGGGTGTACTAGTCTGTCTCTGGCCGAAATAGGTGCCAATGTCGCCGTGATTGAAGGAAGCGCTTTCTATAATTGCGCAAACCTGTCTTTTATTTCCTTGCCTGCTTCCGTCGCAAGCATCGCGTCTTCCGCATTTTCAAATTGCACCAAACTGAAACAAGTGTATTGCTTCCCCTCTGTTGCGCCCGGCGGAACGGGCAATATCTTTACGAGCTCGCCTCAAATACATGTCCTGTCAAGCGCGTCAGGATATACAATACCGACTTGGCGCGGCGGAACGATAACGACCGATCTTGAGAACTGTCCTCTGGTTTCTTTCGATTCGCAGGGGGGCACCTTCATTTCACCTCAGTATTTTCCTTGCGGCAAACCGTACGGCACCCTTCCACAGCCTGTGAAAAACGGATACCTTTTTCTCGGGTGGCACACCCAACCAATGGGGGATGGGGAACGGATTAAAAGCACTTTATTGTCCCCCCAGACAGCAGTCAAACGTTATACGCACTCTGGGGACGTTCCGAAACAGTCGACACATACACCTATCTCTATTTTGTCAATGAGGGTAAATCCACAATCTTCAATGCGGATGCGGCCGCAATTACTCCGCTCCCCGATGGCGCATTGACCGTTCCGACCACCTTGGGCGGGTGCCCGGTCACTGCTTTAGGGGAGAATGCTTTTTCGTCATGCGCGGCACTGACCTCAGTAGAATTGCCGTCATCAATCACACACATCGGATCAAATGTGTTCTATATGTGCGAGACTCTGAACTCCGTCAGATTGCTTGGCAACGAACCGGCAGTCTGTGAAAATATTTTTACCGGAACACCGACCACACTCACCACCTATGTAATGCCGGAAACTCTCGGTTGGGACGGGACACCGACTTCGTCACTTCTCCCTGCCCTTTGGCCCGCAGGCACGAGTGGCAGAAACATTTCCACATATGGCGTCAACTGCACAGTGACCTTTATTCCGCAGGAGGGCATTGTGGATCCCGCGTCAAAAACCGTCACTTCGGGAAGCCTTTATGGCGAGTTGCCCGCTGCAACACGCACTGGCTATACCTTCAGTGGCTGGTGGACGACAACCAACGCCACAAGCACTCAAATCACACCGTCATCCTATGTTAGCCCGTCAACAAACCATTCGCTATATGCCAAATGGTTAGCGAACAACTACACCGTCTTTTTTGTCTCATCAAGCGGATTGGTTAGTCCTTCATCAATGAACGTGACATACGGTTCGCAATATGGGGCGTTACCAAATCCGACCTGGTCAGGTTATACGTTGCTCGGGTGGTCGCCCGAGCAGACAAACAGCGATAACATAGTCGTGCCCACCTCAATAGTAGCAACAGCCTCAAACCACAATCTCTACGCGGTCTGGACAAATAAAGCTTTCACGGTCACATTAAACGCGCAGGGTGGATCCGTCGCACCGTCTTCGTTCACAGTTTACTACAATATGCCATATGGTGAACTCCCTGAGCCCGCACGCGCGGACTACGTGTTTGATGGATGGTGGACTGGTGTAAACGGCACAGAAACAAAGATAACCACGAGCTCATTGTACCTTTCGCTGAGCAACAAAACGCTTTACGCGAAGTGGCTGTCTCAGTACTCAATCACATTCGATAGTCAGGGTGGGGTTGTTTCGCCGACAACAAAAACCGTGACGCGTTATCAACCCTATGGTGCGTTGCCCGAACCGTCGTTTGCCGATGCAATATTCTTAAACTGGTGGACGCAACCGAATGCCCGCGGGCAAATCGTCACATGCGATTCGAACGTTATCTCATCTGCGGCGCACACGCTTTATGCGCAATGGGACATCAACAGCGTCGTCGAGTCATCAGATCTTCCTTGGACAACCGACGGCACCGCTTTCTGGTTTCCGCAAACGAAAACCGTGAAAAACAGTCTGTTGGGAATGCGTAGCGGAACAATCTCACACAACCAGTCAACATGGATAGAAGCAACTGTCAACGGCCCTTGCCGCCTACGTTATTGGTGGAACATTTCGTCGGAAACAAGTTACGATTACCTTTGCTGTACGACGAACAATGAGGAGCAAGCGCGGATATCTGGATTCAACATGGATAACCCACAGCAATCCATCGGTTGGACACAGCAGACGCTTGAACTCCCTGCGGGCGCAAACACGGTTAGATGGACTTACACCAAAGATTTCGCGGACAAAAGCGGTTACGACACGGCTTGGCTCGACAGTGTCACCCTTGCCCGAGGCATATCCGTAATATTCGATCCTCAAGGGGGATCATGCGTGACGACACAAAAAATGGTCTACGTATACGAGCTTTATGACGATCTTCCATTTCCAGTGAAAGCGGGTAATCAATTTTCCGGATGGTGGCTTGATGCGGATGGGTCGGGCACAGAAGTCACAACCAATACCGTCGTCAACGGCAAAATAAGCCATACCCTCTATGCGAAGTGGATCCCGCTGGCAACCACATCTACACCCGTACCGGTTCCGTTTTCTTGGTTGGATCTCTATTTTCCTCTCGAAGTGGAAAACCATGAAGCGAAAGCTTATCAGATCGGTGCAAACGGTCTGCCTATTTGGGGATCCTATTTGGCGGGGCTGATCCCGACTAACGCCAACAGCCTGTTCATAGCGCACATTAATTTGTCAAATGATACCACGTATGTCACATGGGAGCCCAATCTGGGGAGCGAACGCATCTACTGCATTGAGGGCAAGACTAATTTGACTGACGCCAGCTGGTCACCGACAAATGAAGCCTCGCGATTCTTCCGTGTGAAGGTCTCCTTACCTTGATTTCTGTGATACGACCCGTAACAAAACCGTATTCCCGCAACCCAACGCTAACGACATGGACCACAGCCAATGAATAACGACACCTCTTTCAGCACAGACATCGAAACCAGTGAAACGCTGCTCAAATTAGACGGTGAAAAAGTTCAAATGCCCGGCATTCTTTTTGATGACGGCCACGAGTTCTCGGGTATGGCAACCCTGCTTGTAAAGAAACAGCATGACAGAATATCGGCGCAGCTTCATTTTGTTGACGAACCTCAAAAAAACATGACCTCAGAATGCAAACTCCCTTTAACTCTTCACGAGATCTTGGCACTCAAAAAAAACCCTTCAAATGAATATCTTGTTTGCCCAACAAAACTTTATCTTTCTGAAAGCCACAGAATGAAGTAGTTCGGACGTTCACGCCAGCGTCAGCGCCCTCCGCCCTCTGACCTCCGCTCTCAATCTCCCGCCCAGCCGCAGCATCCTTCCCGGCCCCACGCCGAACGTGCGGCAGCCCCACACGCCGAGCGCCACCGCCATCACGCAGTCATCATGATACCCGCTTGGCGCGGCATAGCTCACCTGCCCGGTCGGCCCGATCTGGTACTCGCACCTTTTCATCTCCTCCGTCAGCACTTTCCACAGTCCGCTCCCCAGCCCTCCAATCATGCTCACCCTGCCCAAGAATCTCCTCCGCGATCTCCGTGCCTCCGCGTGAGACATCTTCTCTTCTCCCCGCCGCCGGCACTTCCCAATCCCCGCAACCGCTATTGCGCATCACCAACCTCATTGGTGTTATCGCCAATCTATTTGGCGGTTCGCTAGCCCTCACGCCAGCGTAATCTCCCTTCGCCTGTACACAAGGGAACGGCACGCTAACGACCCGTTAAAAGCACTTGCGCCCACTTGACGGGGTGCTTGAAATGGGTTACATTGTAAACCGATTGAAAGGACGGACATGCTGACGTTCATAGAGACCACGCTTTTCACGCGACGGATCGTCGAACTCGGTGCGGAGGAGTCCTACCGGGCCTTGCAGAATGAACTTGCCGCCAACCCCGATGCCGGAGCCGTGATACCCGGTCTGGACGGCTTGCGCAAGATTCGGATTGCGCTTCCAGGACGTGGCAAGCGCGGTTCGGCAAGGACGCTGTACCTGATTTTCACGCGTGCGGAAATCATCGTCTTCCTTCTGGTTTACACGAAAAACGATTTTGAGAACCTGCCACCCGACGCAAAGAAAGCCTTGCGCCAACGTATCACACAAATCAAAAAGGAGTTCCGGAAATGAGAGCAAAACGTAAAGAATATGACTTCGATGTCAACGAGCTGATTGGCGCTCTCGATGAGACGTTGCAGCACGCACGCGGCAAAATCACCCTGCGCACAACCCGCGTGCCTCTGCCCAAAAAGGCGGCACCTATGCCGCCCGCGAAAGTCGTCGCATTGCGGCAAACGCTGAATGTGTCGCAGACGGTCTTCGCGCATCTTCTTAACGTCTCGCCCATGACGGCGAAAAGCTGGGAGACCGGCCGCCGTTCGCCCTGCGGCGCGGCTTTGCGTCTGCTAGAGATCGCGTCTGCCAATCCCAACGTGTTTTCATCGGCCCGTTGACATGGACAGCAAGAAACAGAACCGTTTTGAAGCCGGGGGCTGCCCGGTCGGCCCGATCTGGTACTCGAACCTTTTCATCTCCGCCGTCAGCACTTTCCACAGTCCGCTCCCCAGCCCTCCAATCATGCTCACCCTGCCCAAGAATCTCCTCCGCGATCTCCGCGCCTCCGCGTGAGACATCTTCTCTTCTCCCCGCCGCCGCTGACTCCTCGGGGATGCGTCCCTTATGCCTTCTTCGTATAGAAGACGCGTTTGGCCTTACCTTCGCCGCGCGGGAGCGTGCCGGGCTTGAAGATGTCGCCCTTGGGGCTGAAGCCCAGCTTCTCTTTCAGCTGCTTTTCAACCATGTAGCCGGTGACCCCTTCCTGCGCCTCGACGTTGACGCGCACGTCTGTCACGCCGTGGTCGTCTTCCAGAATGATCTGGTATTCCTGCAGCACGCCGGGGATCTCCATCAGCGCCTGCTCCACCTGCTTCGGGAAGAAGTTCACACCTTTGACGATCAGCATGTCGTCGCACCGTCCCGCGATCCGGTCGATGCGCAGGCTGGTACGTCCGCACGCGCAGCGCTCGCGGCTCACAACGCGCGTCAGGTCGCGCGTGCGGTAACGGATCACCGGGATCGCCTCGCGCGTCAGCGACGTGAAGATCACCTCGCCCACCGCGCCGTCCGGCACCGGGGCACCCGTTTCGGGATCCACGATCTCGGTGATGTACTGGTCTTCCCACACGTGGATGCCGCAGCGCGCGGCGCAGTCCATCCCCGTCGTGCCCACGCCGCCGGTTTCGGTCATGCCGTAAATGTCGAAGGCTTTGATCCCGAGCTGCGCTTCGACCCTGCGCCGCATCTCGTCGGAAAACGATTCCGCGCCGAAGATGCCGATCTTGAGATCCGGCAGTTCAATCCCTTTCTCCGCCATCATCTCAATGATGCGGGCCGTGTACGACACCA